>DASYRX010000278.1:0-23349 GCA_036003845.1 Gemmatimonadaceae bacterium
TCGATGCCGACGACGCGCCAGCCGGATGCGTCGGTTTCGGTGTACAGAGCGGCCCGCTCGTCATTCGTGATGAGCTTTGGCATCAGCGCCGCATGCTGCGCCGGATCGATGCGCGTTCCCTGGGGCGGCAGCTGATCCAGCGCGGACGTGCGCAAAGTGATCCAGCCGTCGGAAGGCTCTCCCCCTTTGGCGGGCAGCTGGAAGTGTCCGCGGAACTCCACGCCGGCTTCGAGCACGACCTCGTCGCCGCGCTTGGCGGATTCCAGAGCGCTCTGCAGGTTGTCGCCGCGCCTAACGTTGATGGTGCGGCCGCTGGGCGCTATCCAGCTGACGTCGACCGAATCGCGCGGCGGCTCCGGTTCGATGGCCGGCGCCGTCGCGGCTGTTGTGGAGTCGAGGATGTAGACCCGCGCAGCGCCGCTGACACCGTCGACGGACGCGAGCACTTCCGTCGTGCCATAGCCCATGGCACTCACGATTCCCTGAACGCTGACGGCCGCCGTTGTCGGTTCAGCCGTGGTCCACGTGACCTCGCGCCCGTGAATCAATCGGTGCGCCTCGTTGCGCACTTCGACGCGCGCGGACGTGGTATCGCCTACCAACAAAACGTCGCCAGCGAGAAAGACAGCCACGGACGCGACGGTGGCCGCTTTGCGGGACGTAGCGACGGCATCAGCACCACCTGCGCAGCGGCTGAATACGAGACCCAACAGACCAACGATTGTCATGATCCTGACTTCTCGCATTCTCGACGGCGCGCGCGGGGGATCGTGGCCGCCTCAACCGAGGCGTGATTCGGCGCGCAACTTACCGACGAGCAGTTGTTCCGACAACAGAAGTCTTACAGCAGAAGCGAAGATTTGTTCTCTCTAACAAGAGACTGATGTGACTTCCGGCACAGCGTGAATGACATCACCAACAGATCCCCTCGTAATGCGCGCCGTCGCTGCGTCGATCGCCGAAGACACGCACCAGATCCACGACGATGCGACCGTCGCCGATGACCTTCGATGCGTCGCGGAACTCGCTGGATCCGTTGCCGATCACCACGACTTCGCTTTCGCTCAAGACCTCGTCGATGCTCGGCCGCATGAGGGACCAGATGTGCGGGATCTCGCGCTCGATGTACTCGCGGTTCGCGCCGATCAGACGCGCCTGCGTGACTTCTCGGTCGTAAATGGCGACACGCACGCCTTTGCCGATGAGCCGCTCGATCAGTGTAACGTTAGGCGACTCTCGCAGGTCGTCCGTGCCGGCCTTGAACGCCAGACCGAGCACGCCAACCCGTTTTCTTCCGAGGCCCATGATCATATCGAAGGCGTGAGCGATCTGCGCCTCGTTGCTCTCCAACGTCGCCGCGAGAATGGGCGTCGGGACGTCGAGTTGCCGCGCGCGATACGTGATGGCGCGCAAGTCCTTCGGCAAGCAGGAGCCTCCGAACGCAAATCCGGGGCGCAAGTACGCCGGCGAGATATTGAGCTTGGTGTCCTCGCAGAAAAGGCGCATGACATCGTGGCTGTCGATGCCTAACGCTTTGCATACGTTCCCGATCTCATTCGCGAAACCGACCTTGAGCCCGTGGAAGGAGTTGCAGGCGTATTTGACCATCTCCGCCACGCGCGTGGCCGTCACGTGCAGCGGCGAACGCAGCGTCGAGTACAGCGCCGTCACCGCCGCGGCGTCGGCCGGATCGTCACAGCCGATCAGCGTGAACGGCGGCTCGAAGAAATCCTTGATGGACGTTCCTTCGCGCAGGAACTCCGGATTCATGCAGACGGCGAAATCCTGGCCCGCCTTCCTTCCCGAGGCGCCCTCGAGCGCCGGGATCGCGATGTCGTGCGTGGATCCTGGGAGCACCGTACTGCGAAGCACGATTGTGTGCCGTTCCTTCTTGTCGCGCAGCACTTCGCCGATCTGCGTGCACACGCGCTCGACGTAGCTCAAGTCGAGACTCCCGTTAGGCTTGCTCGGCGTGCCGACGCAAATGAGCGAAATGTCGGAACTCAATACGGCGTCGCGCACGTCGGTGGTCGCCCGGAGACGACCTTCCGCGCGCAGACTTGCGATCAACTCGGCGATCCCGTGCTCCACGATCGTCGCCTGGCCGGCATTCAGCATGTCGACTTTGGCCTGTGAAACGTCGACGCCGATGACGCTATGGCCTTCCTTTGCAAAGCACGCCGCCGAGACGCAGCCGACGTAGCCTAAACCGAATACGCTTACACGTTGTGTCATGAGTTGAGATCCAAAAGTCATCGCCCGAAGCACTCGTCAGGCATCACCGAACATGCGTCCCCGCCACCTGAGGTACACATCGCCGCCGAGCCGTTTTGCGATCTTGAGCGTGTTCCAGCGCAGCCACTGCGCCGAGCGTGCCGCACTCGACGCGGCAACCAGCCCGGCCGCAACCGGCGCTGCATGCCAGCGGCGAAGCGTATAGCGACCTAAAACACGGCAGCCGTCGACGTGCATCACTCGCCTCGTCGGCTCCGACGTAAAGAGGAAGCGTATCCCGGCCTCGGCGGCTGTTTCGGCCACCGGGCGCGAAAAATAGCCGCCCGGAACCGACGCGGTGTCGATCTCAGTTCCGAGCAGATCGCTCAACACCGCCACGGAATCACGCCACTCACGCGAAAGTTGCTCGCGCGTGCAGGCGGCCATGCGCAGCGGGTGTGAGCAGGAATGGCTGCCGACGACGTGACCGCCCGCGTGCAGCTCGCGTATCTGCCGCGGCGAGAGGAAAGTGGCAGTGCCGATGTAGTCGCTCGTTATGAGGAAGACACCGCGACAACCGGCCGCTTCGAGCACGGGCGCCGCACTCGTTATGGCGCTCACACCGCCGTCGTCGAATGTCAGCATGATCGGTTGTCGGGGCGGAGCATTTCCAAAGGCGACGTGCGGTGTCACGACGTTCCCTGCCGATGCGACCAATCGCAGATGCGCGGCAAAATCGCTCGCTGCGAGTTTGTAGCTCGCGCTCGATGGCCCGGGGAATCCGCTGACGCCAAAGTCATCCCCGTCGATGATGTCGTGGTACTCGAGCGTGATCGGCGCGCGCGTCACTGGAGCGGCCTCGCCGGCGGCGCGACGTGCATATTGCGCCGACGCGCAGCCGCTCGCTTCCAGCGCCACCACGCCGTCAGCCACGGTTGGCCATACTCGGCTGAGCGACGTCCCGCAGTCGAGAGCGGAGCGGCTGTGCCGCGGAAGATCTCGAGGAGACGCGTGGCGATTGGCGTTAGGTTGTCGAACAGAACGCGATTCTGAATGACGATGTGCGACTCGCTGCGTTCATCGAAAGCGGCCGTGTAGTAACCGAAGACTGGCCCAGTGTCGACGCCGCGGTCTATACGAAGGAGCGTCAGTCCTACTCGCTCCAAATCGTCGTTCGCGAGCGCCCAGAAGCAGCCATGGGCGTTGCGGTACTCCGGACAGATGCCGGGATGCAGCACGAATGTGCCCGCGCGCGGGATGCTGAAGACGCGCTCGGCGATGATCTGTTTGCAGAGCGCCAGCACGATGTCCGGAACTTGCTGCGCGACAAAGGCCTGCGCCTCGCGAGTATTTGGACTCGTCGTTTCGAGCCGTGGGACGTCCGCGGGCAACGGCGGGAGCGCGGTCGCCAGCTTCTCTTGCAGCCGCGATTTCCAGGTGGCGTCGCGCGCGGAATGCGTTAGGCGATAATACAATCGAAAGGCGAGGACGTCGGCGAGACGCACCACTCCGACCCGCTTCGCCTCACGCTTGAGACGTTTCCAGAGTGAGGCGCGCGGCTCATGCAACAGGACGATCCCGGCGAGGCGACCCCACGTCTCGACCCAGCGCGAGAGAATCTCGGCGTGCAGCGGCGCGTCGTGGTGTGCGATCACGACGACGCGCGGACGCGTCAGCGTCTCGCTCACGCGACGCGTCCCGTCGCCTGCTCCGGTGCCCCCGCAGCCCGCGCACAGATCTCGCCGAAGCGGCGCGCCACCTCGGCCCAACCGAACTCATTGCGCACGCGCGCTGCGGCGGCGCCGGCCAACGCTGCCGCCCGAGACGGATCCTGCAGCAGCCTAACAAGCGCGTCGGCGAATGCGGGCGCAGTGTCAGCGGCGAGATACTCAACGCCGTCGCTCAGGGGCAACCCTTCCACCCCAACGCGCGTCGACACGACGGGAATTCCCATCGCCATCGCCTCGAAAACCTTGAGGCGCGTGCCACCGCCGATGCGCAGCGGGATGATGAATACGCTGCCGCGTTCGAGGTACGGGCGCACGTCCGGCACCGAGCCCGTCACGCTCACGTCGGGATTGCGCTCGGCGAGTGCGCGCACCGCGGCGGAGGGGGTGCGTCCGACGACGGATAGCCTAACGTCAGGCACCCGCGACTGCACCAGCGGTAGCACGTCCGCGACGAACCACTGCATGGCGTCCTCGTTCGGGAGCCAGTCCATCGAGCCGGTGAAGACAAGCTCGTTGCGTGCTCGCGCCACGTTGCCGGTCGGCGCGAAATAGTCCGTGTCGACACCGGTCGGAACCGCCGACACCTGAGCGAGCGAGTACTCGCGTTGCAGCAGCTCCGCGTCCTGATCGGAGACAGCGATCACGTGGCGGAATCGAGCGCACTCGCGCGCTTCGAAGCGTCGCATGCGTCGCCATTGTTCCCGCATGTACGCGCGCGCGATGGCGCCGCGCGCGTGCTCTGCGTGCCGCTCCCAGATCTGCGCCTCCACGTTATGCTGGAAAAGCACAACCGGCACGCCGAGGTCGTCCGGGACGTTCACGCTCGGAAAGAGGAAGTCGCAGACGACGACATCTGCCTTGCGCGCCGCTTGCCTGATCGCCGCCGTAAAGGCGGGCACGTTGTATTTGGCGATCGCGTACGGGAGTTGCGAAAAGGCATTCGCGAGCAGCTCGCGATAGAACGTTAGGCTCCTTTTCGGGGCCGTCCGAAACGGGACCGCCACGAGCTCGTGGCAGTACTCGAGCGCGCGCTGAGGCGCGTCGGGGTCCGCCGTCCCGTCGTCAAGCGTCACGTACGTCACCCTGTGCGAATTGCACAGGTGACGCAGCATGTGGTACGTGCGGATGCGCCCGCCCTTGTCGATCGGGTGCAGCAACTCCGTCTTGAGCCACACGATGTTCATGGGGAGCCGCCTAACGCCACTGGATCGACTCCGGCGCCTCGCCGTCCAGGAAGATGCGCTGCCAGATCTCCCAGTTCACGAGCATCCAGAGACGCTCGTCGTGCTTCTCGCGGCCCGCGTTGTGCGCCTCGACGAGTCGGCGTACGTGCTCGCGCTGGAAGAGTCCGCGCGCCATCGCGCGCTCACCTAACACGTATTCGTCGACGACGCCCTTGAACGCACCGCGGAACCAGGCGCCGACTGGCACCGGGAAACCCATCTTGCGACGGCTCAGGATCTCTTCGGGGAGCAAGTCGCGCATCGCCTGACGCAGGACGTACTTCGTCGTCCAGCCGCGCAGCTTGAGGCGCTGCGGCAGCGACGACGCGAACTCCACGAGGGGATGATCCAGGAACGGAACACGCGATTCGATCGACGCGGCCATGCTCATCTGATCCTGCTTCATGAGCAGCTCGTGCAGATACGTCTTGGTATCTGCGTAGAGTAGCCGATCCAGCAGCGTGGGAGCATCTGTCGCCGCGAGGGCCGCGTGCGCCGCCGCATAAGGATCCACGCCGTTGAGCTCACGTGCCAGTTCCGGCGCGAGCAGCTCCTGCTGCCGGCGGCGGCCGAAAACGGCGAAGTTGTCGAAGTAGAGCGTGTCGAGATCGGCCGGGAGGTACAGGAACGTGCGCGTTAGGCGACGTCGCAACGCCCCGCCCGAGGGCAAGGTGTCGATCCCGTTGCGCACTGCGGCGCGCATCGCTCGTGGCAGCGCCGCTTCATACGGTCGTCCCAATCGTTGATTGAAGAGCGTCACGCGATAGCGGTTGTAACCCGCCAGCGTCTCGTCGCTCCCTTCGCCGGTGAGCACGACTTTCACTCGCTCCGCCGCAAGACGCGAGACGAAGTAGAGCGCGATGCTCGATGGATGCGCGATCGGCTCGTCCTCATGCCAAACGAGTTTTGGAAGCGAGGCGAAAAACTCGTCCGGCGTGACCAATACTTCGTGATGATCGGTGTGGTAACGCGACGCCACGAGGCGGGCGTAGCTCAGCTCATTCGCCTCGCGCTCGGCGAACGCCACCGAGAACGTCTTGATCGGCTCGTCCACCAGCTGGCTCATCGTCGCCGTGATGGCGGCTGAATCGATGCCGCCCGACAGGAACATGCCTAACGGAACATCGGCCATCAGCCGCATGCGCACGGCTTCGCGGAAGCGCTCGTGGTATTCGTCGACGAGTTGCGCGTCGCTCTGGCCGTTGAGTTCTACCGTGCGGTAATGCAGGTCCCAATACGGCTGGATGTCGATGCGACCGTCGCGCCAGGTCAGCGTGTGACCCGGCGGCAAGCGCATGATACGCGAGAAGAGCGTCTCATTGCCCGACGGAGCGTAGTTCGCGAGCGCATCCGGCACTGCCTGACGATTGAGGCTCGCGCGTATCTCGCCCGACGCGAGAATCGCCTTGATCTCGGAGCCGAAGATCAGCGTGCCGTCATCCAGATGCGCGTAGTACAGCGGCTTCACGCCGAAGCGGTCGCGCACCAGAAAGAGCGTTCGCTCCGTACGATCCCACATGGCGAACGCGAACATACCGCGCAGCCGCTCGGGGCTGGCGCTCCCGTGGCGCTCGTACAGCCGCAGGATCGTCTCGGTATCGCAGTGTGTGTGATACCTAACGCCGTTCGCGAGCAGCTCTGGCATGAGCTGCGGATGATTGTAGATCTCGCCGTTGAAGATGAGCTGCAGACGGCCGTCGTCGCTCGCCATGGGTTGCGCGCCGCGCGCCACGTCGACGATCGACAGGCGACGATGCCCGAGACCGATTCCCGGCTCGACGAACAGGCCTTCGCCGTCGGGACCCCGGTGATAGATCGAATCGCGCATGCGCTCGACAACCTCGCGGCGCACAGCGCGTGAAGATCTCGGTCCCGTCACGATGCCGCAGATGCCGCACATCGCCTAACGGGTCTCCATTGGAGCGAGCTGTTGCACGACGGGCGCCACGTTGCTTGCAGGCGCGAGACTCACGCTACTCGTGAGCGTCGTGGTCCCCGCGGCCAGTCTGGCCACAAAGCGGCAACGCGTGGCGCGCTCGCGTGCTCCGTACACACGTGACACCCAGGCGTCTTCGATCTCGAACTCGCCTTCACCCAAAGTCTCCAGTTGGCAAAGCAGCTTCCCTTGGCGCGCAAGCTCGACGCGGTTCGCGGTGAGGCGCGTAACCTGAATGCCGGGCGCGCACTGAAAGGTCAGCGACGCCGTGTGTGAGGCGTTGCAATCGAAGCGATCGCGCAAAACGATCATCGGCTCCCTGGACGTATCGAACTCCACCGCGCGACGATAATGCACCGGTGACGGCAGCTCTTCGAAGCCGCTGTGCGATCCTTCAAAGTACGCGGCACGCCCGCCGTTTTGCGGACGCCAGGCCAAGACGCTCGCCGATGCAGTGCGGCGCCAGTGAAAGGGCCCGTTCGGCTCACTGGAGCCGGCGCCATCGATTGTCACGGCGTTATGCGCCAGCGTGCTGCGGAAAGCGTCGCGTGCGCTCGCGTCGACCGTGTAAGTGAATGTGCCCGGGTCGACGAACACAGGCTCGCCGTGCAGCGCCAATTCGAACGCGAGGGCATCGGCGTGCGCGTGTCCGCAGTTCATCACGCCGTGCGGTCCGCAGTCGATGACGAGATGATGCGATTCGCGGCTCCATCCGTCGCGCATCACGTATACACCACCTTCCTCGAATCCTCGCGACAGATAGCGCGGCGCGAGCTTGCCGATCGCGTCGATACGATCATTGGCGTCGGGTCCGAGCAGCCAGACGCTGTCCGCGCTCGGCGCGCCCGCGACGAAAGCGAAGTCAGGGCGGCCGCAGAGTACAGCGCCGACCGCCAGTGCTCCGCGCAGATCATTGAGTGGCCGGGCATCGAGAAAAAAGAGTCGTCCGCCGTCTTCATCGCCGAGGAGCGGGACCGTGCCGTCGCCCCGCGTTAGGCACTGCACGTGCTCCAACAGCGAGTCCAGCTGCGGCGCGATCTCCACGCGCAGCGTGCCGCCGTTGGCTTCGTCCAGCAGCCAGAGATGCGTGTAGAAGTCGACCGTATAGCGGTGGTAGTGCACCGACTGCTCGAAGTACACGCCATCTCGCAGGACGTGACGCGAGAGCTCGTCCAGCAGTATGTCAGCTCCGCGTGAGCGCCACGCAGCGGCCTGCGTCAGCTCGGGCAAATACGTTCCCAGATAGAAAAGTCCGAGCGCCTCGCCGGTGAGGTGCGTGTTGGGGCTGAAGTACGTGGAGAGGTAGCGTTCCAGGTGGCGCCCGTGCATAACGAGATATTTCGTTAGGCGCGCGAGCGTCTCGGCGCCAAGCAACGGCGACCGCCTCAGGAACTCGAGCGCCCAGATCCACGAAATCGCCCGGAAGGCCACTTCCAGCGAGCTGCCCCAGTTTACACCTCGCTTCGGCCGGTTGGCGTTCATCCACTGCGTGAGCGCGGCGATCATCCCGCGCGCGTAGCGATCGTCGCGCATGAGCCACCAGGCCGCGCCGAGATCGACCAGCCACTGCTGGCGATTGAGCTCCCAGACGATCTTGTGATCCCCGGCAACGCGCGGGTTCAAGTAATCGATCTTGCTCCAGTGCACGCTCGGCGCGCGGACGCGCGAGACGGGATCGAGATGCCAGTCGATTGTCGAACCAAACGCCAGGTCGCGGTAGCCCAGGAGATCGAAGTGCCCGCCTAACGCGGCATCGGCGCGTGCGACCACGCGTTTCGCGTAGGCAGGATCGAGCTCGCGGATGGCCCGTGCCGTCGCCTGCGGCGCATCGAACGATGGGAACAGGCGCGGTTCCGTGCGCCCGGCGAAGTGCGTGCGCCAACCTTCCAGGTCGCGCCCTCCGAGCCAGTGCCGCAGCTTGGCGTCGCTGGGTTCCTCAAAGTCGCGAAAGTCCCAGCGCTCCGCGCGGATCGCGAGCGCTTGCCCCGCGCGTTCGCGCAACTCGGCCAGCGAGCGGCCTCGGAGTTTGCCAAGTGCTCGCAACATCTCAGGCGACCGTCGTCGCGCCAGCCCGATCGCGCGCTGTCGTCATGGCGAGCTTCGTGTACAGGCGCGTCCATTCTTCGCGCACGGCCGGCCACACGTACTTCGTTAGGCACTCATTACGCCCCGCGTCCGCCAGGCGCAGCGCCAGGTCCGGCTCACGCAGCATGCGCAGGGCCGCGCTGGCCATCGCTTCGTCGTCGTCCTTGGCAACCATGAGTGCGGTGCGTTGATCCGAGACGATGTACGGGATGCCGCCAGCGTCAGTCGTCACGATCGGCAAACCTGCTGCATACGCCTCGATGATCGAGTTCGGCATGTTGTCGATGCTGGGCGCGTTCAAGTACACGTCGGCTGCATCGTACAGCTCGGCCATCTCGCTCGGTGGGACCGGGCCACGCCACTCGACGTTTCGCAGCCCGAGTTGCGCGGCCAGGGCATGCAGCATTGCGCGCTGCGGGCCGTCCCCGGCAACGACCAGTCGCGCCTCCGGCACTTCGCGTTGCACGCGCGCGAACGCCCGCAGCACGCACGCGACATTGTAGTGCTCCTCGAAGTTCCGGTTGCTCAGGAAAGTCGGGGCCACGTTCGCGCGACGGCGATATCTGATCGCGTCGGTCTCGACGAAGTTGAAGATCGATTGCGCGGAAAGCCCGAATCGGGCAAAGACGTCGACGAGATAACCGGACGGAACGACGATCGCGTGCGCCATGCGCATGCGCGCGACGGCGCTGGGCCAGCGCGTTAGGTGGTCAGCCGCCTGCCCGCTGCGGTAATTGAGCACGACGGCCTTTCCGTAGAGTCGCGCGATCGCCATGGCCGGCAACGGCGCCAGCATGAAGGACCAATACGACGCCGAGAAACAGTGCACAACGTCATAGCGGCCTAACGAGCGCACGAGGGACCAGCCGTACGCAAGAGACGTAAAGACTGTGCGAACGTACTTGACGCGCTGCAGCGCGCGCAGCGGTCCTGGGAGCCGTGGATTCACAGGCAGAAACGTGACTTCCAGCTCCGGCACTTCGCGCAGCTTGCCGAGCAGCCGCTGGAGCTGCACGGCCTGGCCGCCGAGAATGTCGAGCGAGGGCCCCACGAGACAGACGCGAACGCGGTCTCGTGGAGGGGGCGCACTCACTGTCATTGCGAGCTCACCGGCGCCAGACATCCCAATCTCCGCGGAGGCCGTTCCACGTGGCACGCACGACAGCGAGCTGCATAGCGAGGCCCAAGACGACAGCGGAGCGCGCTCGGCGGCTCGCCGCCCAAATGAGGAGCAGAGCGCCTAACGTCATCGCCAGGAGCACGGGAGCTCCGAGCGCGATGTTGGGACGGTTGGCGAGCGCCACGGCGCCGGCACCGGCGGCCGTCACGAGCATAACGAGCACGAGGTAAGGCGTCAGCAGTCGTAGCAGCTTGTGACAGACGAACTGTAGCCAGATCGGGTTGCGGAGCGGCAGCAGTACACCCGGAAGCCATAGGCAAACCTGCAGCACGCCGGTCAGCGTGCGCACTTTGCGCTGATACTCCTGCGACGCCTCGAACCGTCTCTCGTCGATCGCCTGCGCCTCTCGCGAAAAGCCCACGCGATATCCGCGCAATACGAGCTCCATCGGAATGTACAAGTCGTCGCACAACACGCCGGCCGGCAACGGACGCCAGTCCGTTCGACGCATGGCGTAGATCGCGCCCGTCACGCCCACAGGGGAATGGATGCGCGCTTCCTCGCCGCGCAGCCAGCGCTCGAAGCGCCAGTACCATTCGGTGAGCGAGCGGGCTCCTTTTGCGCCCCCCGCCGAGTCTTTGCGTAGTCGCAGCGCGCCGGATACAGCGCCGAGGCGCTGGTCTTCGAGCGCTGACACGAGAAGCGGTATCGCGTTAGGTGCGAAGCGCTGCGCGGTATCGCTAAACACCAGGATGTCGCCCGACGCGGCTCGCACCGCGGCATTAAGGGCGCTCGCTTTTCCGCCAGGCGCATCGCCGCGCACGACGCGGGCGGCGCCGCTCGCCCCAACGTCGTCCAGCGGAAAAGGCGCGCTGTCGGGTCCCGCGAAGTCGCGCGCGACGACAACCTCGACCCCCCCAGTGTAATGTGCGGCCAAGGCGTCACGCGCCCGTTCGCGTATAAGGCTCGGGTCGTCCCGCGAGGCGACGATCACCGAAACGCGCCGATCTCCGGTCGACGTCCGGCCGCGCGGCGAGCGGCCAAATAGCAGCGCGAGCAGCCAAATAACGGCCGGATAGCCGAGCCAGATCAGCAACAGAGCCAGCAGGCTAACGCTCGCTATATTCGTCAGTTGCGACGGCACCTCTGGGGCGTGTGTAGTCGTGGTAACGGAGAGATCGAACAGACAGCGGACCCCGAGCAAGAGCGGGGCCGAATGTCAGGCTCGGCACCTCCGCCAGTTCGGGACAAGATACTGGCCGTTAGACCGCCCTGACGCGCCTGCGCCACACAAACTGCGGAAAAATCGGCGGGTGGGTCCGATGGGAGTTTTGCAAGCGGCCGTGTTCGTCCATGCAGTCTTGAGCACCCGAAGGAACGGCAGTTGCGCAGAGACCTGCGCCCTCAATTCCAGCAACTTCGGAAAGACATGTCAGAAACGAATTTGACCGCGCTCGTTACCGGCGGGGCAGGATTTATAGGCTCACACATCGCCCAGCGGCTGATCGCGCTGGGACACCGAGTCCGGATCGTCGACAACCTGTCGACCGGCTTTCGAGAAAACGTGGACGCGGTCGGGAGTGGCGTCGAATTCCTCGAGGGCGACCTGCGCGACGTGGCCGTTTGCGAGGCGGCGATGCGCGGGGTCCAGGTGGTTTTCCATGTCGCCGCTCTACCGAGCGTGCCTCGATCGTTGCGTGATCCGATCGGATCGCACGAATGCAACGTGACGGCGACGCTCAACGTCCTCGAGGCTGCGCGCCGCGCCAAGGTACGACGCGTCGTTTATTCCAGCTCCAGCAGCGTTTATGGCGACACGAGCGTGCTCCCCAAGACAGAGGCCGTCGAGCTGCTCCCGAAGTCGCCGTACGCGGCGGCCAAGCTCGCGGGCGAGCTGTATGTGCTCGCGTATGCTCGTGCGGGGCTGATCGACGGCATCGCGCTGCGCTACTTCAACGTCTTCGGACCGCGGCAAGATCCTAACGGGCCGTACGCCGCCGTCATTCCGCTCTTTATGCGATCGGCGCTGACTGGGGCCAAGGTGCCGCTTTATGGCGATGGCTCACAGACACGCGACTTCACGTACATCGACAACGTCGTCGAGGCAAACTTGCTCGCGGCGACGCAGCCCAGCGAGCGCGTGAGCGGCTGGGTCGTCAACTGCGGCGCCGGAACCCGCATTTCGCTGATCGAGCTGATTCAACGCATCGAAGGCGTCACCGGCCAACGCGTTTCAGTTGAAAAGCGTCCGCCTCGTGAAGGCGACGTGCGCGATTCACAAGCTGGACTCGAACGCGCGAAATCGGTGCTCGGCTACACGCCGCACGTTTCGCTCGAAGAAGGGCTCAAGCGTACCTGGAACTGGATGCAGATGACGAGCGGTGAGCGCGACAGCGCGCCGGCCTTCTCCGATTCTCGCTAACAACCCGAGTCTACATCGCCTTCTGGAGCGGACCCTTCCCGGGCCGCTCGGCGCTAGGCTCGTCACGCTGCTGCAGCAGGAAGGCACGGCCGCCACCGCGGCGAAGGGGTCCATAGCCGCGTTCATGATCGCCGCGGTCGGCGTCGTCATCTCGTTCGTCATGCAGACGACGCTCGCCCGCTCGTTAGGCGACACCGAATACGGTACGTACACGGTCGTCCTCGTCTGGATGAACGTGATTCTGCTCGGCACCAAGCTCGAGCTGGACATCGTCACGACGCGATTCGTCGGCGCGTACGCCGCGACGAACGATTGGCCACGGCTGCACGGCCTCCTGCGATTCATTCCGCAGCGTGTCTTCCTGCGATCGCTTGTCGTCGCCACGCTCGGTGCCGTTGCCTTGGTGGCAATGCGCGGCACGCGCTTCGATCACTTCGTCGCGTCAGGCTTGGTGGCATTGCCGCTCTTCGTTCTCACGGCGCAGGTGATGGTGCGCAGCGCCGCGCTGCAGGGATTCAAGCACGTCATCGCGTCGCAGCTACCGACCGTCGTCGTACGTCCCGCGCTATTTCTCGTTTGTGTGTGGCTCCTGTTGATCGCGGGCGTGCGCATGGCTCCGCACACTGCGGTCGCCTTCAACGCTCTAGCCACTGTCGTCGCCGTGATCGTTGCTGAGCGATACCTGCGCCGAGCGACGCCACGAGAAGTCGCCTCAGCACCTCCGATCAACGACATCAAATCGTGGCAGCGCGTCGGCTACGGGCTCGTATTCATCAGCTTCGCGCAGCTCACTCTGTCGCAGCACACAGACATTCTCCTCGTCGCGGCGCTCATCAATCGCACGAACTCAGCGCACTACAGCGCGGCAAGCCAACTTGCGCAGCTCGTGGCCTTCGCGTCCACCGCCGTCATGTTCATCGTGGCGCCGCTCATTTCCGAGCTCTTCGCCACACGCCGGCTCGACACCCTGCAGCGCTTCACGCGCGCGACAGTCACGGTGTGTATGGCGATCTCGTTCACTTTGCTTGTCGGCATCACCGCGTTCGGCGAGCCGATGTTAGGCATCTTCGGCGCCGAGTTTCGAGTCGCGTATCCCGCCCTGGTTCTCCTCGCCTTCAGTCAGTTCATCAACGCGAGCGTGGGCGCGCTGGCCGGCTGGCTCATGACGATGACCGGAAACGAACGCCCGGCCGCGTGGATGATCGGCGGGAGCGCGCTACTCAACTTCGCGCTCTCCTTCCCGCTCACCGCGGCGTTCGGCCTTGTTGGAACGGCAACCGCGACGCTGATCACAACGCTCGTGCGCTCGCTGATGCTGAGCGTCTACCTGCGCCGCAAGCTGGGGCTGCTGCTCACTCCGGGCGGACTGGGACATCTGACCGCCTAACGGTCAATCGTCAGGAGCGCGGCAGCTCCCGGCACACGGCCGGCGATACTTCGAACGAAGCTGCTATCTCGTTTGGCGTAGCATCCGCCTGGTCAAAGCGATACACGCGGAACGTGGGGTTCTGGTACTCGAGCACGAAGTGCTTCGGGTAAATGCGCGGCAGCGAATTCAAGAGCCTCGCGCGACAATTGTTGGTTTCTGTGTTCTGCCACACGATATGACTGATTTCGCGTTCTCGCAGTGCGTGCAGCTGTAGGTGCGGCCTGAGCGCGAGCGCGCCCATCGACGCGACGCCGGTTTCGATGCTGAGCACACGCGGATTGACGAACATTGCTCGCATCGGCTGCTTGTTGTTGCGATCGCGCATCCAGGCGAACAGCTGCTTGGCATCCGGCAGTCGATCCAGCGATAGCGGCGCCGAGACGCCCAGCTCGGCGCGCAGTGCGCCGAGCATAATGATGACAAGCGCGATGGCGACCGGCACGGCGCTGCGGGGATACCAGCGCACATAACGAGTGATGCTGCGACTAACCGCTGTCGCGCCAATGACCATACCGGCGGCGAGCACCGGATACATCGGCCAGAGATAGCGGCCATCGCTGACCGGCGACACGAAGAGTATCGCCACGTACGCCAGGACTGTCGCCGTCAGCATCGTGCGGCGATAGCGCCAGAGCAGCGCGCCGGCCCCCGCGACGAGCAGGAGACTCGCGATCAGGTGATACGCGTCGTTGAGCTTCTCGCGCGGAAAGGCATACAGCTCGAGATCGAACACGGATGCCTTGTACACGCGCGACATGCTCGTTATGCGATCGCCGATCTCGTCCAGGCGCGGCAGTAGATACTGCCGAAACGGAAGGTCGAACATGCCTGACAACAGGACGGCGACCCCTGCGACGGCCCAGAGGGCGACGGGAATGAGCGCGCGACCACCGTGTTGTCGCCAAGTGACCAGCGCGTAGAGCGTGAGCGCCGGGACGACGGCCACGCCAGGGATGCGGTACGCCATCGCGGCGAAGCCTAACGCGGTGACGAGCGCGATTCGCTGCCATGTCCAGCGCGACGTCGTATCGACGGCGAGCACGAGTCCCCAGAGCAGCGCGCAGAAGCCAGGATCGGAAAGCGGCACGACGGACCCAAAGCGCGATTCGACGCCGAGCGCCGCGAAACCCACGGCCAGCGCCGCCTGCCACGGCGCGATCGCCAGTTCGAGTCGACGAAACGCGAGATACGCGAAGGCGACGATGCTCACGATCATGAGCACCTGGTTCATCGGCGAGTCTACGCCGAACAGCGCGACAATCGGCGCGAGCGTGAGCGGAAGACCGGGCGGGTAGGCGCGCGGCCCGAGCATCGGCGCCGCGGGATGATAGATGTAACCGATGTCGGTGTACGCTCTTCCTTCCACGATCGCACGCGCATGCGCGAGGTACTGCGCATGATCGCCGAAGCCAGGCGGCGCCCCCCAATTCCAGTGATGCGCCGTGAGTACTGCGAATGGCAGCATCGCGATGACGAACAACCAGCCGGAGTGCATGCCGGAGCGAGCGTCAGTTGCGGCGGGGGCTACAGGTGCTACGGACGACGCGTTAGGGTGTGTTTCTGTCGGCACTCGATTCGGACTATCTGCGGAGGAAGGCGCGCTGGTAGCGGCAATGGGCAAGGCATATACCACTCGACTACGTCCTTCGGCAGACCGCAAACGTGCGCGTTTGGCGGCAAGCCTTGCCGCGCTTACGGCTATCGCGCTGCTGACGCTGTGGCCCGGACGCGGCGAGACCCCTCGCGGGTTTTCGTGGTGCGTTGCGTGCGGCGAGTTGGGCAGTGTCGACGTTTTTCTGAACGTCGCGCTGTTCATTCCTTTCGGCGCTGCCCTCGCGTGGGGCCTTCCTTTTTCGCTGCGCCGCGTGGCTCAGGCGCTCGTCGCGTCGCTTGTTGTTTCCACGATCATCGAGCTGTTGCAGCTCAGCGTGATCCAAGGGCGCGACTCGTCTCTTTCCGATGTCGTCGCGAATACGTTAGGCGGTGCCCTGGGTGCGTGCGTCGACCACGAGGGCGAGTGGTCGGCTGCGATGTGGCGCCGCCTCTCGTGGATCGCCGCCCTGGTGGTATCTGCCGTTCTCGCGCTTGGACAGTGGGCGGTGCAACCGTCAGTGACGCGGGGGCCCTACTACGTGCAATGGCTTCCGCAGAGGGCCGCATACGTACCGTTCAACGGTACGCTACAGGCCTTTGCGCTCGATTCGATTCAGCTGCCGCCCGGCGCCGTCATCGGAGCACGCGCGCTGCCTGACGAGTTGTTCGATGGGCGCTTGAATCTTCGCGCTCGAGTCATTCCTGGTTCCGCACCCCACGGCATGGCACTTATCGCGCGGCTCGCCCTCGCGTCGGGCGAGCTCGCGATGCTCGGGCGCGCCGAGGACGCACTCGTGTTTCGCTACCGCGCGAACGGGACGCGCGCGGGACTGCGCAGCCCCATATTCGCGCTGCCCGGTGCGTTCTCGACGAACGGTGATCGCGCGCTGCAGCTGGAAGCCGCGCTCGCTCCGGGACGCGTCACGCTCAGCGCGACGGCCAATCACGACTTCCAGGTCGCGCGCAGCTACGTCATCACAACAGCGCGCGCCTGGGCGCTGCTGCTCCCATGGAATGTCGCGGTCGCTGGCGGCGGCGCGCTGTTCGATGCCGTCTGGTTGGCGCTGCTGTTCGGCATCGTCGCCTACGCGGCCGCGAAGTCGCGAGTACGTCTGTACGCTGCGTGGCCGGTCGCGCTGGTGGCGCTGGTGTTCATCTGCCTTACGAGTATCGCGCCCGTTGCCGCCGCGCGAACTGTTTGGATCGGCGTGATCGCCGGTGCAGCGCTCGGCTTCTGGTTAGGCGCGCGCCGTTCAGCGGCCATGTCAGACGTAGCGTAACTGCACTTGCTGTCGGTCCGTGCGCTGGTAGGTTATTGTCGTGTCGACGGTGCTCGGAGTCTTCGACGCCACATACAACGTCCTACGCATCGCGTTCCTGGTGCTCGCGATCGTTTTCGGCGTACTTTGCATCGTCGACTGGCTCGTGCGCACGCGACGTGTGAACCCCATGGGGTCCGTAGGGCGTTTCGCCCGTCGATCCATCGATCCCTTCCTCGCGCCTATCGAGCGTCGCGTGGTTCGCGCCGGCGCGCTGCCGACAAACGCTCCGATCTACGCGCTCGTCGCTATTGTCCTCGCTGGAATCGTCGTCCTCAGTCTCTTCGGTTTCTTGCGAGCCCAACTATTCGCGCTGTCGCTTTCGGCTGGCGCTGGCGCGCGCGGTCTATTGCTTCTTCTCGTGCGTTGGGCGATCGGTCTGCTTCAGATCGCTCTGATCGTCCGCGTCATCTCGTCGTGGGTACGGATTTCGCCGTACGCGCGCTGGGTGCGCTGGTCCTTCGTGCTTACGGAGTGGTTGCTGGCGCCGCTTCGACGGATCATTCCACCGCTCGGTATGATCGACATCACGCCAATCGTTGCGTTTTTTGTAATACAGCTGGTCGGCGGCGCGCTCTTGAGAATCATATGAGCGGGCTCACGCTGACGCGTCGCGACCACGGCGTACGCTTCTCGGTGCACGTGCAGCCGCGCGCTGCGCGCACTGAAGTACGCGGGGTGCATAACGGCGCGCTTCGCGTGCGTGTCCAGGCGCCGCCCGTGAACGGCGCGGCCAACGCAGCCCTGGTGGAGCTGCTCGCGGGCTCGTTAGGCGTGCCTCGTCGTTCCGTGCGCGTCGTTTCCGGTGAAACGGCGCGACTCAAAGTCGTGGACATCGAAGGCGTCGACGCCGCCGCAATCGAGCGCCTGACGAGCGTGCGCCCGTGATCCTCGTCGTCGGCCGCGACAGCGCCCTTCTCGAAGGAATCTCTCAGGCGCTCGCCGCGCTGGGCCACCCGATCAAGGTCGCGGCGTCGCTCGAAGAAGCTCGCGATGTGTCCCCGAGTACGGGCTTTGATGTTGCGGTCGTGCAGCGAGCGCTGCTTGAAGGCGCCGCACCCGTGCCACTACGGCCAGGCGGCGTGCTCGTCCTTTTCCGGGCGCAAGGGGAGCGCAGCTCGAGGGCGACTCTATCACCCTCGCTCGCTCGCCTGCTGCTCGCCGAAGTGGAGTTGCCGCTCGAGCGCCAGCGCCTCGTTGCTCTGATCCGGGCAACGCTCGCCCGCATGCGCAGTGTCGAGCGCCCTGATGCCGACGCTTCGCGGGGAGGGGGCAAGCGCGACGCACCGACAGACGCATAGGAGCGGCCTTGGCGTGGCTTGTGCGTCTACATGAGCCCCGCTAACATGCTTTTTGAGAATCAGGCTTCGTGGCGATTTAAGGCAACTTGCGGCCACGTAAAAAATCCGCTAAAGCGCCGGCCTGGGGCACTTTAGCTACCCGGCCTTTTTTGTCTCCGCGTGCCAGATCCAAGCAACCTTACAAGTCCTCCCGCCAGCTCTGACGACGCTGTCTCGCCCTATCTCAGGGCGCTGCAGCAGCGCGTCCTCGTGTACGACGGCGCCATGGGGACGACGATCCAGCGGCATGCCCTAACGAGCGACGATTTCGGCGGGAAGGACCTCGAGGGGTGCAACGATCACCTGGTGCTCACGCGGCCCGACGTCATCCGCGGAATTCACGAGTCGTTCCTCGCCGTCGGTTGCGACGTCGTCGAGACGTGCACCTTCCAATCGACGCCGCGACGTTTGGCCGAGTGGGGGCTGTTCGACAAATGCCGCGACATCAACTTCAACGCGGCGCGTTTAGCACGTGAAGCGTGCGACAAGTTCTCCACGCCGGAGCAGCCACGTTTCGTCGCCGGCTCGATCGGACCGACGGGAATGCTTCCGTCGAGCGCCGACCCGACCCTTTCTGCCATCTCATTCGCTGAATTAAGCGAGAATTTCTACCAACAGGCGCGCGCGCTCGTCGAAGGGGGCGTCGATGTTCTGCTTGTAGAAACCTCGCAGGACATACTGGAGGTCAAGGCCGCAATCGCTGGGTTCGAACGCTTGTTTGTCGAGCTTGGCCACCGCGTGCCGGTGCAAGCACAAGTTACACTGGACACCAGCGGCCGCATGCTGCTGGGCACCGACGTCGCCAGCGCGATGACGACGATCGAGTCGTTAGGTGTCGACGTCGTCGGGCTCAATTGCTCGACGGGTCCCGAGCACATGCGCGACCCGGTGCGCTACCTCTCGGAGCACGCGACGCTCCCGCTCTCAGTCATCCCTAACGCCGGGCTGCCGATCAACACCGGAGTCGGCGAAGCCGTCTATCCGCTAGAACCCGCACCAATGGCGCAGGCGTTGGCCGAGTTCGTGCGCGACTTCGGAGTGCGCATCGTCGGCGGCTGCTGCGGCACGACGCCTGAACATCTCCAGGAAATCGTCGCGCGCGTCCGCGCCGAGCCAGCGGCAGATCGGCCGATGCGGTCCAACGGGAGGGGGCCGTCAGCGAACGACCGCATTCCGCGTGTTTCGTCGGCGATGCGCGCGATCACACTGCATCAGGATCCGCCGCCGCTCCTCGTCGGCGAGCGCGTGAACTCGCAAGGCTCGCGGAAAGTGAAGCGCCTGCTCCTAGCCGACGACTACGAAGGCATCCTCGAGGTCGCGCGCGAGCAGGCAGAATCGGGAGCTCACGTGCTTGACGTATGTGTCGCTCTCACAGAACGCGCCGATGAAGCGGAGCAGATGGCGAAGATCGTCAAGCTGCTCTCGATGTCCGTGGAGACACCGCTCGTCGTCGATTCGACGGAAGCGGGTGTCATCGAGAAAGCGCTGGAGCACATCCCCGGTCGCGCGATCGTCAACTCCATCAACATGGAGAACGGGCGCAAGCGCATCGACGCCGTCGTTCCGCTCTGCAAGAAGCACGGCGCCGCGGTGGTCGCCCTAACGATCGACGAGATCGGCATGGCCAAGACGCGCGAGCGCAAGCTCGAGGTCGCGCGCCAGATCCACGGCATCGTCGTCGGCGAGTATGGGCTCGCACCGTCGGATCTGATCTTCGACGCCCTCACGTTCACCCTCGCGACCGGCGACGCCGAGTGGATCGACTCGGCCAAGGAAACGATCGAAGGGATCCGGCTCATCAAGCGCGAGCTCCCTGGCGTGCTCACGATACTCGGCGTCTCCAACGTGAGCTTCGGTCTCGCGCCGGTAGCCCGTGCGGTGCTGAACTCGGTCTTTTTGCATCACTGCGTGCAGGCAGGACTCGACGCCGCGATCGTCAATCCGGCGCACGTGACGCCTTACGCGGAGATCTCGGCCGAAGAACGCGAGCTCGCTGATGAGCTGGTGTTCAACCGCAGGCCGGACGCGCTTCAGAAGTTCATTGAACGGTTCGAGGTCAGAGGTCAGAGGTCAGAGGTCAGAGAAGTCGAAGATCCAACGGCGGGAATGACGCCGGAGCAGAAGGTGCATTGGATGATCGTGCATCGAAAAAAGGAAGGGATCGAGGCAGCGCTGGATGCCGCTCGAGTCCGCGAGGAGCCCGTACGTGTGCTGAACGAAGTGCTCCTCCCGGCGATGAAAGAGGTCGGCGACAAGTTCGGCGCCGGCGAGCTGATTCTGCCGTTTGTGCTGCAGTCCGCCGAGGTGATGAAGAAAGCCGTTAGGCACCTCGAGCAATTCCTCGAGCGGACAGAAGGCTACACCAAGGGGAAGGTCGTGCTCGCGACCGTGTACGGTGACGTGCACGACATCGGTAAATCGCTGGTAAACACGATTCTCTCCAACAATGGCTACACGGTCTTCGATCTCGGGAAGCAAGTCCCGGTCAATACGATCATCGACAAGGCCATCGAAGTGAGCGCTGACGCAATCGGACTGTCTGCGTTGCTCGTGTCGACGTCCAAGCAGATGCCGTTATGCGTTCAGGAGTTGGACAAGCGTGGCTTGCGAGTTCCAGTGCTGATCGGCGGCGCGGCGATCAATAGACGCTTCGGTCGCCGCGCGCTGTTCGTCGAAGGTGAGCGGCCGTACGACGCTGGCGTGTTTTACTGCAAGGACGCCTTCGAGGGTCTGGAGACGATGGACACGCTGCAGGACGGCGAGCGTCGCCTAACGCTGGTTTCGCGCAATCTGGACGAAGCGCGCGGTGACGTCTTCCTGCACGCGAAGGTCGGCAAGGACACTCGCTCCGGTGATGCCGCCGGAGAGCGTAGCGCCATCAGCGCCAAGAATCCGATACCGGCGCCGCCATTCCTCGGTACGCGCGTCCTGCGTGACATCCCGTTAGGCGAAGTGCTCGACCTTCTCGACCTGGACGAGCTGTATCGTTTACAGTGGGGCGGTCGCGGCAGCGGCGAGTCGTACACCGCGGCTGTGCGCGACGTCTTCGAGCCGACGCTCGCCCGACTCAAGGTCGAAGCACTGAAAGGCGGCTGGCTCGAGCCGCGCGCGGTGTACGGCTATTTCCCGGTGCAGACGCAGGGGAACACGCTGATCTTCTACGATCCGGCGGCATATCGCAGCGACGGCGGCGGACTGCGCGAGATCGCACGCTTCCAGTTCCCGCGACAGGAAGATCGCGAGCGCCTGTGCCTCGCCGATTATTTCCGCTCAGTCGATTCCGGCGAGGTCGATATCGTGGCGCTGCAAGTCGTGACAGTCGGCGATACAGCGACAAAGCGCTTCGAATCCTTGCAGGCGAGCGATCAGTACACTGAGGCGTACTTCAGCCACGGGGTCGCTGTCGAAGCGGCGGAAGCGACTGCGGAATGGATGCATCGTCGGATTCGACGCGAGCTCGGCTTGGCAGCGAGCGCCGGGAAGCGCTACTCCTGGGGCTACGGCGCCTGCCCCGACCTCGACGACCACACGCAGGTCTTCAAGCTTCTCCCCGCGGAGTCCGCGTTAGGCATGCAGCTGACGAGCGCGTTCCAGCTCGTGCCGGAGCAGTCCACGGCGGCGATCATCGTGCACCATCCGGCTGCCAAGTATTACACGGTGCGCGGCGAGGTCGGCGCCGCGTCAGGCGGCTCGACGCCCGGCACGAGCGAGCTTGTCGCATGAATCGTGTAGAGCGCCTCCTGGATCCCGATCGCGTCGTCGTCTTCGACGGCGCGATGGGAACGATGCTCTATCTCAAGGGCGTCTTCATCAATCAGTGCTACGATGAGCTCGCCCTACGAGCGCCGCAGCTCGTGCGCGAGATCCACGACGCCTATGTCAAAGCGGGCGTCGACGCGCTTGAGACCAACTCGTTCGGCGCCAATCGCTTCAAGCTCACACAGTACGGATTGCAGGATCAGGTCGCGGCGATCAATCGCGCCGCCGCCAAGGTCGCGCGCGACGCGGCCGGCGAGGGCCGTCTTGTCGCCGGCGCCGTCGGACCGTTAGGCGTGCGCCTCGAGCCATACGGGCCGACGAGCGCCGCCGAAGCGCGTGCGGCGTTCGCCGAGCAGATCGCGGCGTTGCGTGAAGGCGGAGCTGATTGCGTCCTGCTCGAGACCTTCGGCGACCTGGACGAGATCGCGCAGGGGATCGCGGCGGCGCGCGAAGTCGACCCGTCGTTGCCTGTCATCGCGCAGGTAACGATCGGCCCCGACCTGCATACGCCGTTCGGCGCATCACCAGAGGACGTGGCGCAGCGGCTCGATGCGTTAGGTGCCGACGTGATCGGCCTCAACTGCTCTGTCGGCCCGCAGATAATCCTCGAAGCGATAGAGCGGATGGTCCCGGTGACGCGCCGCAAGCTCAGCGCGCAGCCGAACGCCGGCATGCCGCGGGACGTGGGCGGCCGCTCGATGTACATGGCGAGCGCCGAATACATGGCGACGTACGCCCGGCATCTTCTCCAGGCCGGCGTAAAGGTGATCGGAGGCTGCTGTGGCACCACCCCCGAACACCTTCGCTCCATGGTCGACGCGATTCGCTCCGTCGTACCGCGCCATGAGCACTTCCTGGTGACGCCTAACGTCACGGTCCAGGGGCCAGTGAGCGACGGAGCACGCCCCGAAGCCGCGACAAAACCCGCCGGCGCCGAACCCATCCCGCTCGTCGAACGCTCGGCCTGGGGAAAAAAGATCGCGCTCGGCGAATTCGTCACGTCGGTCGAAATCGTCCCGCCGCGCGGCGTGGATGCGTCGCAGATGATCGCCGACGTCGGGCGATTGAAAACAGCCGGCGTCGACGCGGTGAACGTCCCGGACGGACCGCGCGCGCAGAGCCGCATGGGCGCCGTCATGACGAGCGTCTTGATCGAGCAGAGTGTCGGCATAGAAACGG
>DASYRX010000279.1:0-24742 GCA_036003845.1 Gemmatimonadaceae bacterium
GAGCGCTGCCGGGACAGTCCAAAGACCTGCCGCCTAGCCGATTCAAATGCCACGCGCTGCGCGGCTCTCGTAGCGCGGCGCGCGACCATTTGTCAGCTTGGTGGGTGTGCGACTCCTTGTTGTTGTCCCGCTCATCCTGGCGCAATTGCAGCCCGCGCAGGATCTCACCAACGCGCGCGGCCCGGCGTTCGCGCCCGACGGTCGCCTCGTCGTCTCGATCGATGGCGATCTGTGGCTGCGTTCCGGAGCTCAATGGTCGCAGCTGACGCGCGGCCCCGCCTGGGATCGTGACCCGGTCTGGTCGCCAGACGGTGCGGCGATCGTGTACACGTCGAATAGCTCAGGTAACGACGACCTGTGGCGCCTAACGATTACGTCGAGTGCCGCAAACGGTTCGCCGGAGCAGCTCACACGCACGAGCGAAGCGGACGGCGAAGCTGCAATCCTCGCGAATGGGGCCGTGCTCTTCGTTCGCGGCAGCGCTCGCGCCGCGAGGCTCTGGCTGCGCGATTCCGCAGGCAGCGAACGCCGCCTAACAAGTAGCGAGAACACGGAACGCTGGCCTGCTGTGCACGGCGATCGCGTCGCCTATGTGCAAATCACCGACGACGCGCGCCGCTTGCGTATCCGCAACGTTGTCACGAGGCGTGACACGGCGATCGTCAGCGAACGCAATCCGGAATGGGCCGAGTGGTCGCCTGACGGCGCGCGTCTTGTCTTTTCATCGAACGCGGGGCGCGGTGGTGTTTTCGTCACCGACACGGCCGGACGCTACGTCAATCTCGTGAGCCCGATGCGCGGCGAGCCGGCGTGGAATCCTGATGGTGCGTCGATCGTGATCGCGGAGCGCAGCGCGGACGAACCAGGTTACAACGGCGATCCCAATCGCATGGGCGATCGTGAAGCCGGCGAAGCGCTTGGCCGGCGTGACCGTCTCATTACCGTCTCGGCACCTCCACCGCCGGACAGCGGCTCGACGGCTCGCTCGGGCGCGAACGTCGATCGCGCGACGCGCAACGCCGAGTTGTACGATCGCGCTTTCGATCGACTCGAGCGGGCATACTTCGCCGCCGCGCCCGCCGCACGGCGCGCAACAGACTTTCGCGCGCTGCGCGACCGCTTTCGCACGCGCGCCCTGGCCGCACCTAACGACTCCGTGCTGGAGCAGGTCTTGCACGAGGCCCTGCGCCAACGCCCACGCTACGCCGAGCCTGCATCGGGTCGCGGCGCGGTTTCCAGTTCGCATCCCGTCGCGACGGCTGCAGGCGTCGAGATTCTGGCGAAGGGCGGCAACGCGATTGACGCGGCGGTCGCCGTCTCATTCGCGTTAGGTGTCGTCGAGCCTGACGCCAGCGGCGTCGGTGGCTATGGCGAGTTGCTCGTGCACAAGGCCGGAGCGCGCGAACCTACGCTCATCGAGTTCATGGCTCGCGCGCCGGAAGAGGCGTCGCTCGCCAACGCCGCGCTTCTCGTCAACGGGCGCTACCCGACCGACGGCCCGGTACTCCCGATGGTCCCGGGCACCGTCGCCGGGATGCACAAGACCTGGCTGTCGCATCGCTCCGGACGTATCGCTTGGGCCGACCTCCTCGCCCCAGCGATCCGAGCGGCGCGGAACGGCTTCGTCATCAGCGACGGCTTCGCGACGACGCTCGCGCTCGAACAGCATCGTTATGCAAAGTACGAGTCGAGCAAGGCGCTCTTCTTCCGCGATGGGAAACCGCTCGCTGCCGGCGACACGCTCAGGAATCTGGATCTCGCGTGGGTGCTGGAACAGATCGCCGCGAAAGGCGCCGACGGCTTCTACAAGGGGGAAGTTGCGCGACGCATCGTCGAGGACCTGCGCGGGAAGGGAAACGCGATCCGCCTAACGGACATGGCGCGCTACTTCGCCGCTGAACGTGCGCCCGTATCAACCACGTATCGCGGACACACTGTGTTCTCCAGCGCGCCGCCGGCCAGCGGTGGTAGCACGCTGTCCGCGCAGCTCAACATGCTCGAGCAGTTCCCCGCGCCAAAGCTCTACACCGACGACGCGACAACATTCCATGCTATGGTCGCGGCGTGGCAGCTCGTTCCAACCGGGCGCGGACGCGTCGCCGATCCCTCGTTATGGCCGACGAATACTGAGGCGTTCACGAGCAAGGACACCGCCCGCGTTCGCTGGCGCTGTTTCGATCCCGGCCGCGCGATCGATCCGCGCCTGACGAGTGGCGACACGCTCAAGTGCGGTAACACGACGAGCAACTCGAGCGGCTCCGCCGATATGGGTGCCGACGATGAACGTCCGCAGGGAACGACAGCGTTTGTCGTCGCGGATGGCGAAGGCAACGTCGTCGCCGTCACGCAGACGCTCGGTACCTGGGGCGGAAACTTCTACGTCACGCCCGGACTCGGCTTTCTCTACAACGACAAGCTCACGTCGTATGGGACCGATCCCGGTGCGTATGGAGCTCGCCTGCCGTACGCGCGGCACGGGAGCACCTTAGCGCCGACGATCGTATACCGCGGCACGGACGGTCCTCGCACACCGCGCATCGCAGTAGGGGCAGCCGGGAACGCTTGGATCACTTCGGCGGTTTATCAGTCGATCGTTGGTGTGATCGACTTCGGGTTGGACGCGCAACACGCACTGGAGCTCCCGCGCTTTTTGCCGTCACAGCGGGACGCCGCCGAAGGAATCTTGACGGTCGATATCGAGGACGGGCTGGCACCGGCCGTCGCGAGCGCCCTCAAAACAATGGGGTATCGATTGAATCCGATCTCGTTCCGCGGGGAGTTACGGATGGGGTACGGCGCACTGATCGTACTCGAGGGCGGCAAGGCAACGGCGGCGGCGGAGCCACGCAGAAGTGGAACGGCAGGGGCAGTTCCCTAGCAAAGGTCAAAAACAAAGAGCTTTCGGTTACGAGTCTCGAGTGCTGAGTCTTCAGGACGGCTGGGGTGCCAATTCGGTGCTCTTCCCCGTACTCATCTCATCATGATCACCCGGCGAAGAGTTGAGGGAGGGCACCCCAAGTGTCCGCGAGACTCGGCACTCGCGACTCGAAACTCAAAGCTCCTTGTTTAGCTGTAGCACAAACGTTGATACATGAGGAGACCATGACAGATACACTGAAGCCTAACGCGGACCTGCGCGCCAGACTCACCCCTGAGCAGTATCACGTTACTCAGGAGAAGGGCACAGAGCGTCCATTTACGGGCGCGTACTGGGATAACCACGACCAGGGGATGTACCGCTGCGTCGTCTGCGACGAGCCGCTCTTCTCGTCGGCCGACAAATTCGATTCGGGAACTGGCTGGCCGAGCTTCACGCGCCCGGCAGAGACAGCCGCGGTTGAGACTGAGTCGGACAACTCGCTCTTCATGCGGCGCACGGAAGTGCACTGCCGCAAGTGCGGGGCGCATCTCGGTCACGTTTTCGATGACGGGCCGCGCGACGCCGGGGGTATGCGCTATTGCATCAACTCCTGCTCGCTCACGTTCGACAAAACGGACAAATAGCGCCTCTTAGGCAGCTTGTAATATGAGGCCGGCCTAACGCGAGGCCGGCCTCGTTACGTAGCGTGATGATCCGGTCACGGGAACGCTGCGTTCTGCCGATTCCCGCCGCGAGCGAGTTGCCGCGCATTCTGAAACGAGTCCTTTGCGGCCCCGCATCGACGGCGGTACCTAACGCCTAACCCCAGGGCTATAGGCCGTCCAGGAGCGAGTCGTTGTTCGGCGTGTTCGCGATGCGCTTGATCATCCACTCCATGGCGGACTGCGGCGGCATCTGCTGTAAGCCGCGCCGAAGCGTATAGATCTTTTCGATCTGATCCGGGCGATAGAGCTTTTCCTCGCGCCGAGTGCCGCTGGCCGCGATGTCGAAGGCCGGGAAGATGCGCTTTTCCGCGAGCGAGCGATCCAGCTTGATCTCGCAGTTACCAGTGCCCTTGAACTCCTCGAAGATCACGTCGTCCATGCGCGAGCCGGTCTCGACGAGCGCCGTCGAGATGATCGTTAGGCTTCCGCCGCCGTCTTTCGGGTGCACGGAGCGGGCCGATCCGAAAAAGGCCTTGGGCTTGGCCATGGCGGTGGCATCGAGGCCGCCGGAAAGGGTGCGGCCTGTCCCTCGTTCAGCCGTATTATGCGCACGCGCCATGCGAGTCAGCGAGTCGAGCACGATGATAACGTCTCTGCCTAACTCGACGAGCCGGCGAGCGTGTTCCATCGTCATCTCGGTGACTTCCACGTGGCGTTGCGCTGGCTGATCGAACGACGAGGCGATCACCTCACCCACACCCCACGAGATCGCCTCGCTCACTTCTTCCGGCCGTTCGTCCACGAGCAGGATGAGGAGCACGGCTTCAGGATGATTGATCGCGATCCCTTCGGTGATCGCGTGCAGCAGCATCGTTTTGCCGGCGCGTGCCGGCGCGACGATGAGCGCGCGCTGACCGAAGCCGATCGGCGCCATGATGTCGATGCAGCGCCGCGTCAGCTCTGGGCCGCCCTTCGCGGGCCGCCCTGTCTCCAGCGTTATGCGCTTTTCGGGATACGTCGCGGTGAGCGACTGAAAGTCGGGACGCCGCTCCATGAGCGACGGATTGAGCCCATTGATTGTCTGCACGTCGCAGACGACCACGCGGTGCCTGTGATCGTGACCCGTGGATGCGGTGACCGAATCGGCGTGGCGCAGGCCGTGCTGCCTAACAAGCGCCGGGGAGATCCACGCGTCACCGGCGTCGGCCAGGTAGCTGTTCGCGGCGCGCCGTATGAAACCGCCGTCGCGCGAGGGCTCGAACCAGCCGCCGGTCTCGCTGTCCGCGACAACTGGCTGCGGCGGGGCCTGCTGCTGCTGGAATTCGCGACGCCCACGGCCACGATGCCGCCGGTGCCGGCGCCCGTTGCGGTGATAGAAGTCACCACCTTCGCGACCTTCGCGCCGCTGAAAATCTTGACGCTGCTGCGGTGGGCCGCCTTGGGGTCCATCGCCTTCGCGCGGCATGCGGTCGCTGTCGACGCCCGGAGCCGCCTCGTCGCCGCTAGGCTGTTCAGCCGCGCGCGGTCCTTCGCCACTTCCTTCATTGGCTTGGGTCGATGGCGCCGAGCTCGGTGCGGAAGCTCCCTCGTCGCGCGGCGGAGACTCGGCCCCTTCGCCTTCTGCGCTGCTGCGATTGTCAGCGCTGTTTGCGACTGGAGCGTCGCCAGGTGGACCCGAATCAGTCAGCGTCTCGCCGTCGCGATACGGATTCTCGGAGTACGGGCGTTCCGCTGCGGGACGCGAATTACCGCGTCGACCGCGTCGGTAAGGACGTCGGCGTTCTGTCATGAGATGGAAAACAAGATGAGAGACAACACTCGGGCGCACGAGCCGCACAAAACGCGGCCCTAACGGCGCAACAGGCGTTAGGCTATGACGAAGGAATGCTTGCACAGAGGCGACGTGTGCCCACGGCACACGAGAAAACGCCTCAAATCCTCAGCTGAAATCGAACGATCGAACGCGGCGTGCGAGGCTCGCACAAACCGGACGCTGCCGCGTAGGGGCGGTGTCTTACCTGACGCCGCGAAACCCGTTCACGCTCGGCGAACCGCCCGCAGACACTTTCCAGAGCAAGATTGTTGCCGTCCGAGAGTGTACTGCGGGACCGGGGGCGACAGCTTCGTCGCCAGCGGATGGTACGAGTATTACATGCCGCTTCCCGTAGCGCAAGCACTTGGGCGGGGTCCAGCGACACGCCTCTGTCACATGGACGGCGCCTGTGACGCGAAGCAACAATCTCGCTTCGCTGACCGGCCCCGAGTGTGGCCACTAAATTCGCACCATGGCCGCGACCCAGGCACTCCTACACGCACTTTCGACAATCGCTACGCAGGATACATACACCAAACGCGGCGAAACGGACCACGCTGCACTCGCTGCGACGATTCGCGAAGTCACGCGCGACCTTCCAGCCGACGATCTCTACGAAGCCGCCGAGAATTTCCGCGATCGCCCGGACATCGCAACGCCGCTACTCGAAGACGTCGTGCGTGCTCAGCCTAACAACTCGCGTGCACTCGTCAGGCTGGCGAACTGCTACTGGCTGTTAGGAGCTGGCCCTGAACCTGTCGGCGAACTGGCAAGCCGCGCCATCGCTGCCGATCCACAAGACAGGGCCGCGTGGCACCTCTGGGCGCTGGCTGACGAGCAGCCGCGTAGCCGAGTGGGACGCTGGCAGCAGGTTGTCACCCGTTTTCCGCAGGACAACCTGGCGCTCGCCAACGTCGCTGACAACGCTGCGTCGGTTGCCGGCGCGGAGCATGACTATGAGATGGTGGACGTCGCGATCGCGGCATACGAGACCCTTCGCTCGCGCGCGAAGAGGGATGAAGAACGGGCGGCTGTCGACCGAGCGCTGGAAACGCTGCGGAGGTGGCGGTTCTAACCGACAAGAACAGCAGCTTAGAGTCCACAGAGCTGAGTACTCCGCTCTCAGAATACGTCGGCTGTGGGGTTCTCGTCTCACTCACACGACCGATCACGCACAACCGCAAACTCCAAGCTTTAGCGCGGGGCGGCGTGGACGGACAAGCGTAGACGAAAGACGCGGGAAACTATGGAACACGTTTGGCGTATCTAATCGCCATCTCCGTCGCGGGTACGTCAGACATGTTCGGTCGTGCCGCGCTGGGGCGTCGAGTCTCGCGCCTCCGCGAAGTGTGGAAGGCCCCTGGCGTTTGGACGCGCCGGAAGCGCCTGGCTGTTGCATCACTGTCGGTATTGGCGCTCGGACTGACCGCTCTCAATACGTGGCTGGCGACGTGCGGATGGCGTGGCTGTCCCTCCAGCGCAGAGATCCGCGGCTACGAGCCTAGCGAGGGCGGAAAGATCCTCGATCGCAATGGCCGGCTCCTGGGCCGCATCGCGATGGTCAAGCGAGTGAACGTTCAGTTGAGCGCTGTCCCGCGACACGTGCGCGCGGCCTTCATCGCTACCGAGGACAGACGCTTCTATAAACACGACGGGCTCGATTGGCGCGGCGTGGCGCGCGCCGTGGTGCGCAACGCTGCTTCGTTAGGCGTTCGCGAAGGCTTCAGCACGATCACGATGCAGGTCGCGCGCAATACATTCATCGCGCAGCGCTACCGCGGCGAGCGCTCCATCGGGCGTAAGCTGCTCGAGCTACGGCTGGCGCGCCTTCTGGAGCGTCATCTGACGAAGGACGAGATCCTCGAGTTGTACCTCAACGCGATCTATTTGGGGAATGGCGCATTCGGCGTAGAAGCCGCCAGCCGAGACCTGTTCGGCAAAAAAGTTCGCACCCTCACGCTGGCCGAAGGCGCGCTGCTCGCGGCGCTCCCCAAGGGACCGTCTGCGTACACGCCTCGCCGGAGCTACGACCGCGCGATCGCGCGCCGGAACCTCGTGCTTTCGCTCATGGAGGAGCAGGGGAAAGCCGATCCTGTCGACGTTCGCATCGCTCAGAACGAGCCGATCTCGCTAGCCGACCGGGAATGGACGCCGTCGGCCCCTAACGAGTCGTTCGCGCTCGACGCCGTGCGCGCCGCCGTCGACTCATTGCTCAAAGGGCTCGGCGAAGAAGGCTCCAACATCAACGTCTACACGACGATCGATCCGACTGCCCAGCGCATCGCCGAACGGGTCGTGCGACGGCACGCCGAACGAATTCAGGGCGAAGCGTCCTGGTGGACAGAAGGGGGCGAAGATGAAGTGCAAGGCGCGCTCGTAGCGCTCGACCCGCGGAGCGGTGACATCCGCGCGCTCGTCGGTGGACGTCGCTATGTGCGTGGCACGTTCAACCGTGCCCTCAATGCGAGGCGGCAACCGGGTTCCGCCTTCAAGCCGTTCGTCTATGCGGCCGCGCTCGAGACGGGGATGACCCCGGCGTCGGTCGTGGACGACGAACCGATCACGGTCGTCGACGGTTCGAACGAATGGACGCCGGCCAATTATGGCGACGAGTACTTCGGACGCGTGACGCTGCGCTCTGCGCTCGCGCATTCGGCCAACGCAGCGACGGTGCGGGTGAGCCGCCGAGTCGGCGAAGCGCGCGTGGTGCAAGTCGCGTCGCGCAACGGCATCCGCTCGCCGCTGCGCGCCCTCCCTGCAATCGCGTTAGGCGCCGTCGAAGTGACTCCGCTGGAACTGGTCTCCGCCTATGCGCCGTTTGCGAACGGCGGCATGCGCGTGTCGCCGCGGCTCATCCGCCGCATCGAGCGCGCGGACAAGAGCGAGGTCTGGCGTGGGGAAAGTGAGTCGGAGCAGGTCATGGATCCGAGGGACGCGTTCCAACTCACGTCGATGCTCCGCGCGGTTGTCGATGATGGCACTGGCCGCGCAGTTCGCGCCTACGGCGTCACCGGTCCCGTCGCCGGCAAAACGGGAACGACGAACGGCGGCACCGATGTGTGGTTCGTCGGCTATACGCCAACGCTCGTCGCTGGAGTCTGGTTCGGCTACGACGTGCCGAAGTCGTTAGGCGAAGGCGCCAACGGCGGCCGTCTCGCCGCACCGGCGTGGGCCGAGTTCTATCGTGACGGCTGGCGCGAGCGCGGTCCGGCCAACGCGTGGGCGGCGCCCACTGGCATGGTGTCGCGCGAGATCGATCCTGAAACCGGCCAGCTCGCCGGCGAGTGGTGCCCGAATCGCGAGCGCGATTGGTTCAAGCTCGGAACGCAGCCGGTCGAGCGCTGCCGCGAGCATAACGAGCCTCCCGAAGTCGACGGATGGATCGTCGATCTCGGACGCGATCTCCCCGACGCCGTACGAGACATGATCCGCGAGCGCATTCCGGAAATTCGCGATCGGCTCCCGGAGCTCCGGCGACAAGTCGAGCGTTTGCCGAGACGACTCGAACGGTTTTTTCGACAGTAAGCACTGACAGCTTTGATCTGATTACTGGCACCTGAGAGCTTTAGTTCGAATTGAACCAAAGCTGTCGGCCGTCAGCTAGCAGCCGACAGCTGACAGCAGCTTTAAAGCACTCCGAGCCAGTCCAGGCGGTGTGCTGCAAAGCCCGGGAAGATCTTGTCCAGCTTCTCGCCACCGAGGTGTTTGGACACCACTTCCGCGAACACGCTGCGGAAATCCGTCGTGAGCGCGAGATCGCGCCCTTCGAACAGCTGCTCGCGCTGCAGGCCCGGCCACTTGCCGAGCACCCTGCCACCCTTGACGCTGCCGCCTAACACGAACATCGCGCCGGCGTGACCGTGATCGGTACCGCCGTTGCCGTTCTGGCTCGCCATGCGCCCGAATTCCGTCATGCTCATGATGAGCACGTCGCTCATGCGCGGTCCGAGATCTGTCACCAGGGCGGCGATCGATTGCGCGAAATCGCGCAGGCGCGCGGCCAGTTGTCCGGTCGCTCCGCCCTGGTTCACATGCGTGTCCCAGCCCCCGACGTCGGCGAACGCGATCTCGAGCCCGACATCGGACTTGATGAGCTGCGCGATCTCGCGAAGACGTTGGCCGAATTGCGAGCGAGGATAGTCCGCGCCGTTGTCAGGCTGATAGCGCTGTGGATTCGCGGTCTTGAGCAATTTCACAGCCTCGAACATCTCGCGTCCGGCTCCGTGCACGAGGTCAGCCTCGCCGGTACGGTACAGCGCCTCGAGCCGCGCGGCGGCGTCGCCGTCGGCCCGCACCGTGAACTCACCTAACGAGGCCATCGCGACTGTGGCTGCCGGTCCTTCGAAGATGCGCGGCATTTGGGACGTCATCGCCACGGCGCGAAACGGTGACTCGACAGCGTTGGCCGCGCACGCTTCGCACGTTCCATGCGTAGCGAGATAACGATTCAACCAGCCGTCGGGCGTCGATTTGAGATCGGGAGTCCCGCTCTCCATGTAGTCCTGCGCGTCGAAGTGCGATCGCGTCGCGCTCGGACTACCGACGGCGTGGATCGGCGCGAGCACTCCATCGCGATACAACCGCTCGAGCGGCGCAAGCGACGGATGCAAACCAAAGAAGCCGTCCAGGTCCACGCTCGTTTGATCGTTGCCGCGCTGCGGACGCGGGATCGCGATTGTCGGACGCATCGCGTAGTACGCCTGCTCGCCATGCGGCACGATCATGTTCAGCGCATCCGCCGCGCCGCGCTGAAAGAGACAGATCAGCACCTTGCCGCGCTTTGTCTTCGGCAGGTCCATCGCGAACGCGGTGCGGCGCAGAAACGATGGGCTCAAACCCATGGTGACGAGCGCCAGCGCGCCCGACTTGACGAATGCTCGACGTCCGGTACCCATGGCTGTTCCCCTAACGCCGTTGAAATTCAGGCGAGCCTAACGCGAGACCCACGAGCTCGGCCACGCCGGTGAGCTTGGGCGGAGTGCCGAAGCCGGCTCGCCGTGCGGCGTTCGGCCTCTCCAGCCCGAGCATGTCGCCGGCCGTGTCGCTCGTCGTCGTGTCCTGCATGTTATCGGATGCCGCGCGATCGAGCAGTGGATTGCGACCCGTCGCGAGGATCTCGCGTGTCGCGCTCGATGCGCGTCCACCCAGAAGCTGCTCGACGACAATATCTATTTGCCTGTCGCGGCTGAGCCGTGCGATCGAATCGCCGGCCCAGGCCCGCGCAGACGCGCCGGGCATGCGCCCGGCCGCCGCGGCCAGCGCGAAGTTGATGCGATTCAAAATGGCGCCGGTGTTGAGCCACGCTTCGCCCGTCTCGGGCCAGCCGTTCGGCGCCTGATGTCCATAGATCGGCTGACCGAGCAGTGCGACGGCCCCGGCCGTGCGCGGCGTGGTGTCCGGCGAGGCGCCTAACGCGCGCAGCGCGCTCACCACGACTTCGAACGGCGACTTCACCTTCGCGCGATACGCCGCGCGAGAGAAGAATTCCTCCGACGTGATTATCGTGCGCACGACCTCACGGATGTCGCCGTGCGTGCGCGTGAACGTCGCGGCCGCGCGATCTACGAGCTGCGAGGGCGGCGTGTCGCTGACAAACCGAATGGCGAGCTTGCGCGCGATATGCCGCGCCGTCGACGGATGGTTGCACAGGAGATCGAGCACGTCCTCGCCGTCCTCGATACCACGTCCAGCGGCGAGGCGATGGCCGAGGACGCGCTTCTCGCCCGCATCGTGCAACATGGGAACGAAGCGGAAGCCGTCGGCGCCTCGGCGCGCCCCGGGAACCGTCCATCCCGTGAGGGAGCGGGCGACTTCAATCACGTCCTGTTGTGAGTAACCGCCGTCCACGCCTAACGTGTGCAGCTCGAGCAGCTCGCGCGCGTAGTTCTCGTTCAGGCCACGCGGCATGCGCGCGCGCAGCGAATCGAGCCGCGCCGCGGCCTGCGGCCGGCGCGCCAGACGCCCCCGGAGACCAGTACGCCCGCGCACACCCTGGCCGAAGCGGCCGCCGAGCGTCGGGCGCGTCGAGTCGGCAACGCTCTGTGCGTTGTCCAGATACAGCAGCATCGCCGGACTCTGGGCCACGGCGCCTAACAAATCACGGAAACGCCCAAGCGCGTACGGCCGGATCGCCTCGCGCTCGTAGTCGACGAGGTAGTAGCGCACGACGTTCTTCCCGGCGAAGACAGTGAAGTGATTGAGCCAGAAGTCCACCATCACTTCTTCGAGCTGCCGCTCGGAGGCGAGCGAGCGAGCGACCCGTGCACCGATTACGTCGCCGACGACCGCACGCGCTTCGCGAGCGGCACTGCGCAGCATCATCGAATCGGCACGCGTGAGCACGGTATCGCCCTGCCGTCGCGCCTGGCGCCGGATGACGTTGGGCGGTGGAGCTTCTTCAAAAAGCCGTGACGCCGTTAGGCGGACTGACGGGAATGCGTCCGCGATCAACCGCTCGTTCGCGTCATTCCGAATGCTGCGCGGATCCAGTTGCTGCGCGATCCAGCGGTCGACGCCAATTGCTTTCACTCGCTCGACATCGCCCGGACGAGGCCCGAACGCCAAACGATTGAGTACGTGTATCGCCTGCTCGTCGGTGCTCAGCTCGCGCTGCACCGTGGGCAGCGCGGCGAGACTGATGACGCTGGTAGCGAGAAGAACTCCAAGCAGAGACGGACGGCGCATCGGACCAGAGACTAGGGACAATAGAGGGCAGGGGCCAGGGCGCCCCAACTCGACCCTTTCCACGTCAGACGCAACGCCCGCCGCAAACGTTAACGGCGGGCGGGTAGGCCATCTGCGCTACCGGCGCTCAATCACTGGCTGCGCTGTGCCGCGCGACGAACTGCCGACATGGCCCGACCATACTCATAGTCCGATTCGATCGTTTGAGCTGCGCGGTCGTATGCCGGCCGCAGCTTTTCATCGATCGTAAAGGCGCGCGACACCGCGATCAGCAGCTCGGCGCATTCGTAATCAGATGCGATCGACGACGCTGTCGAAAGAATTCCTTCCACAACGCGTGGCGTCAGCTGCCCACGCTTCAGCAGGACTTCCAACACTCGTCGCCGCTCGTAATCCGAGCCGACATTGCGCGTTGCCGTGAAGAAAGCAGCGCTGCCGCTCTGGTCCAAGGCTCCCTTCGTCGCCACCGCGATGAGGAATTCAGCCAACTCGTAGCCCTGCATCGTGCGTCCCGCGGTCGTGACTAGTTCTTCGGTGACACCAGTTCCGACGCGCTCACCTGCAACGATCGCCGACAGCACACGCCGCTGCTCGTAATCGGAATCAATGCTGCTTATAGCGCGCACGTAATACGGTCGCGACGCATCATCGACCGCATAACGATTTGCGATGCCGATGAGCAGCTCGGCGAGCTCATAATCGGATTCCATCCCTTCGCTCGCCTCCAGCATAGTACGGACAACGGCGGGCGCCAGGTCGCTGCGCGTCAGCAATGCGCTCAACGCACGGCGGCGCTCATAGTCCGAGTCGATCGACTTCACCATCTGTGCATAGGCGAGAGGCAACGGGTCCGCAAAGTTCTTCTGCTTAGCGACGCTCAGCAGCAGCTCCGCGCGCTCATAACCCGAGTCGAATGTCTTCGACGCTGTCTCGAGAACCTTCGCCAGCTGTGCCGTCGTTAGGACCTGGCGTTCGAAGAGCTTGGTGTAGTACACGCGCTGCGGATACGTCGTCGGCATCTCAGTGACTTCGGCCAGCACGGCGTCGACGCCGCCACGCTGCAGCAACATCGGCAAGCGGCTGTCGACGGCAAATGCCGTACGACGGTCGAGCATGATCAGCACCTGTGCAAACCATCTGGCCGCTTCTGCGTTCCATTCGGCGCGCTTGCCATCGACCCAGTACGTCCGTTGGAGTGTCGTGCCATCACCCGGCTCGATGCGCACGCGCCGCTCGACGCCGCCGCGCGGCTGCTGCATCAGATCGATGTATCCGCGCGACGAAATGGCTGTTACATCATCCGCGTTAGGCGACAGCGTGAACGTGCCGCGGGCGTCCAGCTCGATCGCGCAGTTGTCGTCGCGCCAGCGTACCTGCCAGCGCCGGCTGTCGGGACCGCGACCGTCATCCGTCCGCATGTTGCTCGAGGATCGCTTGCCAGTTCCTGGCGTGCACAGTGCTCCCGGCTGCGCCGAAACCACGGCGGCGGATGCTGTCGCAGAAATCGTGCTGCTGTCGTTCAGCCGCGGCACGCTGGGCAAGAGCGTCGGCAGCGAGTCGACTCGCGATGCCGCCGGCGCCTGGGCACTGTCCGCGGGAGATACCGCGTTAGGCATGCCTTTCGGTGGCGTAGTGCTATCGCTCACGGCACTCGCGCGCACGAGCTCGGGAGTAAGCGCGGCGAGTGGCGGCACGAGCGCGAACGTCGCACACGTCGCCAGAGAGGCAAGCTTGCGTCCTGACGGCGAGCGATCGCGTGCAGCGTCGAGGATTCCGTGCAAGCGACTGGCAATGCTCGAGCGGCGTGCCATTGTCAGTGCGGCGACCGCTATGCCGTGCTGCGTGAACGAGTGCGCGACCTCGAGCAGTTGCTCCGCGTACGCCGACGGACGCGAGCCCGCGCGTATCACAGCGTCGTCGCAGGCTTCCTCGCGCGCGAGCCGTTCGGCGCGAGCGGCGACCCATGCGACAGGATTGAACCAGTAGATCGCGCACATTACGCGCGAGAGGAACTGCGTCACGCAGTCGCCGCGGCTCACGTGCGCAAATTCGTGCAGCAACGCGTTGCGTCGCTGGCTCTCGTTCCAGTCTGTGTCCGCTGGAACGAGTACGATGGGACGAACGAGGCCCCAAGTCATCGGCGTCACGCAATCGTTTGTAACTCGCACGCGTGCACGTGCGGGAATCTTCCCGAGCAGACGGAGGACCAGCAGCGACTGGTCCCACGGTGGCGGCAGTTGGTCACTTGCGCGGGCGAATAGGCGTCGCCGCGAGATGACGCCGAGCGCCCATGGGAAAAGCGCGGCAACAGCGCCGAGCAGCCAGATGCCGATGGCAGCTTGCGCCAGAGTTGGACGCGGGATGCCTAACGAGCGCTCGGGGCGCGCGGATCCAGGCTCGGGTTTCCCGCTGAGTGGGCGCAGCGCCGGAGTGTTTTCGTTCACAGCGTAATTGATGTTGCGCGCCTCGCCACGCAGCTCCCGAGATGCCGTGCGCCGAGCGGCGCGTGCCTCGATGTTCGCAAGACTTTGTGGTTGTGTCTGAATCGGCGACGCGACGGCCGGCGTTTCTGATGCCGTGTAGCGCACAGCAACGCTCCACGTGGGAAGCGCGAGTTGCGCGAGCGGGAGAAGCAGCGCGCTCGTGATGCCTGCGCTCCAAACGAGATGGCGTCGCGCTGCCGACTGTCGTTTGAGGGCGCGCACGACGAGCGCGGCGCAGACTAGAATCGCTGACGCTTTGAGCACGGTGAGCGCGGCGGGCGCTAGCAAGGGTGTGGTGCGGCCGATTTCAGCGGCGCGCTGAACGAAGTCGAGCATCAGCGTCCCTCCCTCTTGGCCCGGCGAATCAGCCCCGCGAGTTGATCGAGCTCGCCACGCGAAAGCTTGCCATCGGAAATGTCGAGAAGTGTGGCGACGGCCTTGGTTGCCGAGCCCTCGAAGAATGTGCGCACGACGCCACGCAGCGCGGACTCGCGCGCGGCGTGGCGTGAGACGACTGGCGAATAGACGTAACGCTGCCCGTCTTGAGCGTGCGTGAGATGCCCCTTCTCCTCCAGGATGCGCAGCAGGGCTCGCACCGCGGAGTAGCTCGGGGCATCAGGGAGCGACTCGCGTACTTCGGCCGCCGTCGCCGCGCCGCGGTGATAGATGACATCCATGATTTGCCGCTCACGCCGACTGAGCTGTACGACTTTGCGATCCGCCACAGCGATCTCCTACGAAGGACCCAAGTGCTAAGTTTTTAGCATGTGCTACATTCTTAGCAGCCGGGCGCCGCAGCGCAAGAGGCAGTTTTGGCTGTGAGTACCTAGGTCGTGCTGGCGGCGTCCCCGCCGGCCGCTACGGGCGCCGATGGGCGGAGGACGTAACCCACGCCGCGCACCGTGTGCACGAGCGGTGGCAGGTCTTCGACATCGAGTTTCTTGCGCAAGTAATTGATGTACACGTCGACGATGTTCGTATTGGCGTCGAACGGCTGACGCCACACCTGTTCGGAAATTTGCTCGCGCGTGACCGGGGTGCCGGCGTGCCTAACGAGATACTCGAGCAGGCCGTACTCCTTCTGCGTCAGCGAGATCGGGCGGCCGCGCCGCGTCACGTCGCGCGTCACCAGGTCCACACTGAGATCGCCGATTTTCACAACGGTCGCGTCGGGCTCGCGCGAGGAGCGGCGCAGCAGCGCGCGCACGCGCGCCAGCAGCTCGTCGTAGTCGAACGGCTTGGCGAGATAGTCGTCCGCTCCCGAATCGAGCCCGCTCACCTTGTCGGGAACGGTGTCGAGCGCCGTGAGCATGAGGATCGGCGCCGTGAACGCACGGTTGCGCAACTCACGCGCGACGTGCAGCCCGCTCAGCTTGGGGAGGCCGATATCGAGGATCACCAGGTCCGGCCGCTGGTCCAGGGCAGTGCGGAGGCCGGAGTCGCCGTCCATGGCTTGCAGCACGTTGAAGCCATTGCTCGAAAGTGTGCGCCCGAGCACATCGAGCACTTCGCGGCGATCCTCGATCAGGAGGATCGTTTTGGTATCGACGGGTGCGTCCGTCATTGGCAGCAAGTATGTGGCAGTCTCCTCCGGCACTGCAAGGCGGTAACAGCCCCGAAAGTGAGGTTCGGCCGGGCTGAAGCATGCCCCCCGACGCAAGGGCGGCATCAGGACGCTGGCACCCGCCGAGGCGCCCGCATAGCATCAGGCACCTATGCTGTTCATGCGCACACGTCGCCTCTGGCTGGTCGCCCTCGCGGCCGCGAGCCTAACGCCAGCAGTCCTCTTGTCCCAACCTGCCGCCGCCGGCCCTGGCCCCGACTGGGCGCGTATTGCGCGCCTCATTGTCGACCGCATCGCGCCCGACAAAGGGGAGCGCGTCCTTCTCGTCGGCGTGCCGGGCGTGGCGGACGCGCTCATTCCTCATCTCCGCGCCGCTCTCCGCGACGCTGGAGCGGAGGATCTCGGCGCGCTCGCAGTGACAGGATCCGCGCCAGCGTCGTGGCGCACCAAGTTCATTGATGGATTACCGGCCGCCCAGGAACTCGAGGCGTACTTCGCTAAGGTGGACGTCGCCGTGATGCTGCCGGGCGCCACGGTGACCCACGCTCCGTACGCCGCAATGCAGCGCCTTCTCGCGGCGTCGCAAGGCGGCGCTGTGCGGACGATTCACTTTCATTGGGCTGGCGCTTACTCGCTAGGCGGAACGCTCCTGGATGTCACGCCGCCGCGTGCGGCGCTCTATCAGCGCGCTCTCCTCGAAACGGACTACTCGGCGCTCGGAGTCGCTCAGCGCGCGCTCGACCGCGCGATGCGCGATCAGGAAGTGCACGTGACGACACCAGCTGGCACCGACCTGCGCTTCAGGATCGGAGATCGTCCGGTGACGCGGCAGGACGGTGACGCCGAGGCCGTGCGCATTCGTCAAGCCCGCAACCTGATCGATCGCGAGATCGAGCTTCCCGCCGGCGCCATTCGCGTCGCGCCAATCGAAGAATCGGTCAGCGGGACGATCGCGTTTCCGCCCAGTGATTGGGGTGGTGAGCGCGTCGAAGGACTCGTCATGCGCTTCGAGCGCGGGCGCGTCGTGTCGTACACGGCCAAGGCTGGTCGCTCCGGGGTCGAGCTGGAGCTGCAGCGCGCTGCGGACGCGGGACGCAGCTTCCGGGAATTCGCGCTGGGCATGAACCCACTGCTCGCTATCCCGAGCGACGGCGAGCGCTGGATACCATACTACGGCTACGGCGCGGGCGTCGTGCGTCTCTCGTTAGGCGACAACAGCGAGCTTGGCGGCAAGGTGACCGGCGGCTATGTGCGCTGGAACTTTTTCACGGACGCCACTGTCACAGTCGGGCGCGACGTGTGGGTGCGGGACGGACAACTCGTGCACCGCGCGCAATCCCCGTAAACCGTCGGCCAGCCGAGCGGCTCCAGTCAATTCACTTTAGGAGGAGAAATGCGAAGTTTGATCGTCAGAGTCGGCACTGCGTGTCTGTTGGCGTTGCCCGTAGTCGCGCAGGCACAAGCGCGCGGATTCGTCGTCATGCTCGGCAGCGATACCATCGGCGTCGAGCGCTTCGAGCGCAGCGGCGATCGTGTAGTGGGCATGCTCGTCCGGCGCCTGCCGCAGACGAACGTGCTGCGTTATCAGGTCACCTTCAATGCCGATGGCAGCGTCGCGGCGTACCAGCAGAGCCTAACGCGAGCTGACGGCTCACCGGTTCCAAACGCGCCTGCGTCGCCGCTCAAGATGACGTTCACTGGCGACAGCGTATTCCGCGATGTCGCTCGCAATAACGAGCCGGTGACCCTGCGCAGCGCCGCGCCGAAAACGACGCTGCCGAATATTGGCGGCTCATGGTTCGGCCAGGAGTTGGCGATCCAAACAGCGAAGCGCGGCGGTCAGGTCTTCGGCATCGGTGTCAATCCGCAGCAAGCAGCACCCACTCAGGTGAATGTGCAGCTTATCGGCTCCGATTCTGCTGAAATCGTCATTTCCGGATTCCGCACCGGATTCAAGCTCGATGGCAACGGACAGATCGTTCGTGGCGACGGATCGCTCACGACGCAAAAGTTCATTGTGACGCCTGACGTGAGGGTGAATGCCGCCAGCATCGCGAACGGATGGGCGGCGAAAGACGCCGCGGGTCAGGCGATGGGTGTCGCGTCGCCACGAGACACGGTCACCGCTGTCGTGGGCGGGGCGAACATTTGGATCGACTACGGTCGTCCCGCAAAGCGCGGCCGCATGATTTGGGGGACACTTGTGCCGTACGACACAACGTGGCGGCTCGGCGCGAATGCCGCGACGCAATTCAAGACTGACAAAGACCTCGAAATCGGCGGCGTCACCGTGCCAGCCGGCATGTATACGCTGTGGCTGTATCCGTCGGCGACGCAATCATTTCTTATCGTGAACACGCAAACCGGTCAGTGGGGAACCGCGTACGATGGCAGCAAGGATCTCGCACGCATTCCACTCGACGCGCATATGTCGCTGCCAAACGAAGAGGAACGATTCCGCATCTTCGTGCAGAACGAGATGCTGATGATGCATTGGGATCGTGGCGGCTACGGAGTAAAGATCAAAGCGAAGTGACCGGGGCAAGCACTGACTTCGAGCGAGCGAGAGTAAGCGCACAAAGCTCTCGCGTACCGCGCCTCTCGCTCGCTCGCCGAGTTTTCCCCGGACTGCTCGCAGCAGCGGCGAGCGCGGGCGTGCTCGTTGGCGATGGTTGGCGCACCGGAACGGTGTGGACGCCGTTCATTGATCTCGGCGCCTCAGTTCTCGCCTCACGAGTAGCAGTAGTGCTGCCGACGAGTGTGCTCGCAATCGTCGGCCTCGCGATGCATACGCTATTGCTCGCCTTGTGGGGGTACTGCTTCACAGCTGTCGCTCGATCTCTACGAGGCGGAAAACTCTTCATTGCCGCACTCATGATCACCGTCGTGCTTTGGATCGTCACGCGCGTGGCATTGCCACGCGCTCTGGGCGCCGCGGAGTGGTCGCTCATGAGTCCTGCGCACGTGCTGCTGTATCTCGCGACGATCGCGATCGCGCTTTCCCTCGGTACGCGACTTGCCCGATACGCCTGACCACTCCGCAGGGTTGTGATCAGTGTACAACGGAAGTGAGAAGGTCGCTGACGTGTTCCGGACGTCTGGAACACGGGAACACTGTGTCGGATCGCGGGGTCGCAGGGTCTATCGCATTAGGAAGTTGTCGTAGCTCCGCTGGCCACGGCGCACTCGACGAGCGAGACGCGCTGGTCGCGGAGCGTTTTGTAGGAGGGGTGATGGATATCCTCGTAATGCTCGAGGAAAGCCCCGAGCATTCTTCGGTTCTGGCGCACGTCAACTCCGTGCCGGCTACGCTCGACTCCGAGCGGCCGTCGCGAGACGTGGTCACGCTCTATGGCGAGCCAACAATCCAATCGTTGGCACTCGCGCTCGCCGCTGTCGTGCGGTCGCAGCGCGCCGAGGAGCGAGCGCCAGGCACCGTGCGGCATCTCGGGATCTGGGCCGATCGTGGTGCGGTCGGCGATGCGGCCTGGCGCGACGCAGTCACAGGACGGCTGGTGTCGCGAGACCTAACGATTTCCATCGAGCAGCTGCAGTCGACTGCAGCCGAGTTTCTGAGCGCGTCCGGCGCGGATCTTCGGTTGCTCATCGCAGGTTTGCAAATGTCGGACTGGCCTGAGGGGACGCGGCGCGCGATCAGTTTCTCACTGAGCGAGCCGGCGCTCGCCGGGGTGAGCGTCGACGGGGACAGCGGCGGAGGAGGCAGCGGAGGCGACGCGGATGATGGGGGCGGGGGCGGAGGCGGGGGCGGGCCGGATCTTCTCGAGACGTATCGGAGTTCTGCAGGGCTCACCTACGACAACGAAGGAGACTAGACCGAGCGCTTTTTCCGTCAGAATGAAGTCAGGGCCGCATCGATTACGGTGCGGCCCTTTTCTTTTTGCTGCATCAAGGCACCGCTTAACGGCGTTTGCGTGACGTTAGAGTGCGTTGGCGGTGCGATCTAGGGAGGCTGTCATGAACTATCCGAGTTGGCACTCTCGAGAAACGATTCGAACTACTTACTTGAAGGGCGTCGAACGCAGCTCAGTAACAAAGCGTTGTTAGGTTTGGCCACTAGGGCCACCAACCTAACGACGCTCTTACAGCGGATAACTCGAAACGCCTGGCAGTTAAGTCAGGGCACTCCGAACCAGCCCAAGCGAGGGGTGGCGAAGCCAGGGTCCCTTTACAATCGCGCTCAGAGCACTTAACGTGCGCCATCATGGCCGCTCGCCACGTGTCCGTCGCTTTTTATTTTGGCTTCTTCGGCTTCCCGTCTAGCGGGGGCCACGGTCGCGCGCGCCACTAAAACAGCGAGCTGACGAACCGTGCCGGGCCTCCGCAAACGCGGAGGCCTTTTTCGTTTTTGGCCCTCCTGCCTGCACCGACTTCACACCTCACTCCCATGATCATCGTCGCCAAATCCGGCATAACCGAACCCGAGCTCGTGCGCTTGCGCGAAGACCTCGCGTCGCTCGGATTCGCGTCGCACGTGCGACGTCAATCACAGCAAGTGCTCGTCGGATGTCTGGGCGGGGGCGGCAGCGCTGGAGTGGATTGCATCCGTGCACTGCCTAACGTGGCGTCGGTCACGCCCTCGTCGCACCCCTTTCTGCTGGCGGGGCGAGCGCTCGGTCCAACCGACCGCACATCAGTCGTGAAGATCGGCCCGACGTGCACGGTCGGCGACCGTGAGCTCCTGATAATTGCCGGGCCATGCTCCGTCGAGGGACAGGCCATGCTGAATGACGTCGCCTCAGCTGTCCGCGACGCCGGTGCGAAGGCGCTGCGCGGCGGAGTCTTCAAGCCGCGAACGTCACCATACGCGTTTCAAGGGCTCGGCACCGCGGGACTCGACATGCTCGCGGTCACGCGCGCCAAGACTGGACTTCCAATCGTGAGCGAAGTGATGGACCCTCGCCAGGTGGACCTCATGACGCGCTACGTCGACGTGCTCCAAGTCGGCGCGCGCAACATGCAGAATTTCAGTCTGCTGGCGGAAGTTGGTCGGTCGCCGAAGCCGGTGCTCCTCAAACGCGGGCCATCCGCCACGATTCGTGAGTTCCTTCTCGCCGCCGAGCACATTCTGGCGCAGGGCAACAGCGACGTAATCCTGTGCGAGCGCGGCATTCGCACGTTCGAGACTGCAACGCGCAACACCCTGGACGTTGCCGCGGTTCCAGTATTGAAAGAGCAGTCGCATCTGCCGGTCATCGTGGACCCGAGTCACGCGTGCGGCCGGACTTCGCTGGTAATTCCGCTCGCTCTCGCGGCAGTTGCGGCGGGTGCCGACGGGCTCATGATCGAGGTTCATCCGACACCAGAGACCGCGAAGTCCGACGGCGAGCAATCGCTGCGTCCTGCGCAATTCAGGGCGCTCATGCGCGAGTTGAGACTCGTAGCGCGCGCCGTGCGCCGCGATGTGTCGCGCAAGCCGCTGCGTCGCCGTGAGTGGAAGGAGGCGGCATGCGCCGTCGTGTAGCGTTCCAGGGGGAGCGGGGCGCGTTTGGCGAGGCGGCCATTGCCGCGGCGTGGCCTAACGAGGCCGAGCCGGTGCCGCTGCCGACGTTCGCGGACGTCGTGCGCGCCGTGGCCGACGGTCGCGTATCGGCAGGCGTGCTGCCGGTGGAGAACTCGATTGCGGGGCCGGTACATGAAAGCATCGACGCGCTGAGCGGAAGCGATGCGATACAGGTCGTCGGTGAGACTGTCGTGCCCATCAGGCAGTGTCTCATGGCGCCCGAGGGGGCGTCTCTCGAAACGCTGGCCACGATCGAGAGCCATCCGGTGGCACTAGCCCAGTGTCGTGCCTTCTTGCGCCGGCACCCGCGGATCAGAGTCGTGCCGGTGTCCGATACCGCGCAAGCGGCGCGCGATGTCGCGGCGGCAAAGGACAGAAAACGCGGTGCAGTCGCGGGTCGCGTCGCCGCGGTGCGGTACGGCCTAACGATCCTCGCTGAAGGAATCGAAGACGAACGAGAGAATCACACGCGTTTCGTGATCATCGCGCTTGCCAGCAACGGCTCCGGCGCACGGATGGCTCGCATCCCCAAACGCTGGCGCAGGTTTCACGCCGTTCGCGGCGCTACAACCGTGGAAACGGACGACCCGCAGCGCATTGCCGAGGCAACGCGCGACCTTCTGCGCGCCGTTCTCGAGCGCAACGGCGTGGAGGACTGCCAGATCGTGAGTGTACTGTTCTCGGCGACCAGTGACCTAACGAGTGACTTCCCGGCGCGGGCCGCCCGCGACTTGGGCTTGACCGACGTTGCCCTCATGTGCATGACCGAGATCCCCGTGCCCGGCGCCCTCGCCCGTTGCATCCGCGTTATGGTGCACGTCGAGCTCGAGCATCCACGCGGTCCGCTCAGCCCAGTTTACCTTCGCGGCGCGGAATCGCTGCGCCGCGACATTCCGTTGCCAAGTGGACAAGCGGCTGCCGGCGATTAAGAATGTTGTAGGGGTAATTCACCGGTTGGCCGTCAACATCTTATTACATGCACATCACGGCCGTTCAGTCTCGACTTCTTAGCCTGCTCCTCCTTACCGCAATCCTTATTGCGGTAGTACTCAGTCATGGGAGCCAGGTAGCGTGATCGCAACGACTTAGCATAACGCGAACAGCACCTCTCCCAGCGAAGTAGGGAGGGTGCTGACAGACGCGCGGCCCCTCCAGCAATGGATGGGGCCTTTTTTTTCCACACGCGCGTCGACAGCGGAGTTTGCTCGGTAAGACATGCGATCCGACACGATCAAGCTGGGCTTCGAACGCGCGCCGCACCGCGCGCTGCTTCGTGCGACGGGACAGGTCCGCAATCGCGCCGACTTCGCGAAACCGTTCATCGCGGTCTGCAACTCGTACGTCGACATCATCCCGGGTCACGTCCACCTACAAGAGCTTGGTCGTGTAGCGAAAGAGGCGGTGCGCGAAGCAGGCGGCATCCCGTTCGAGTTCAACACGATCGGCGTAGACGACGGGATCGTGATGGGGCACGAAGGCATGCACTTCTCGCTCCCGTCGCGCGAGCTGATCGCCGATTCGGTCGAGACGATGGCTCGCGCACACTGCTTTGACGGAATGATCTGCATTCCGAATTGCGACAAGATCGTGCCCGGCATGTTGATGGGCGCGGCGCGCGTGAACATCCCGACTGTCTTCGTATCCGGTGGCCCGATGAGCGCCGGCGTCGATCGCGCCGGCCGCAAGATCGATCTCATTTCGGTCTTCGAGGGCGTGGGTGCCCGCGCCGCGGGCAGCATCGACGACGCTCGCCTCGAGGAGCTGGAAGCGAACGGCTGCCCGACCTGTGGAAGCTGCAGCGGCATGTTCACGGCGAACTCGATGAACTGCCTCTGCGAAGCGTTAGGCATCGCGCTTCCCGGCAACGGCACGCTGATCGCGACCTCACCAGAGCGGCTAGCGTTGGTGCGACGTGCGGCACGAGAGATCGTGCGCCTCGTGCAGGATGAGGTCTGCTTCGGCGACATCGTCACCGCGGACGGGCTGGACAATGCCGTCGCGCTCGACGTCGCGATGGGTGGATCCACAAACACCGTCCTGCACCTGTTGGCACTCGCCCGCGAGAGTGGCCTGGACTATCCGCTCAGCCGGTTCAATGACGTTGCCGAGCGAATTCCGCATCTCACGAAGATCTCTCCCGCGTGGGACGGCGATCGCCAGTGGCATGTGCAGGATGTGCACGACGCAGGAGGTGTCTCCGCAATTCTTGCCGAGCTGGCGACGCAGCCGGGGCTGCTCGAGCTCGACGCGCTCACGGTCACGGGTGGCACGTTAGGCGAGAATCTCAGCGGCGCCGTGAATCGCAACGCGGCGTGTATCCGCCACATCGCGGAGCCGCACGCGCCGCGCGGCGCGCTCGCCGTGCTGTTCGGGAACCTCGCTCCGGAAGGCGCCGTCATCAAGGTCGGTGCCGTGGATCAGCACCAGATGACCTTCCACGGCCCCGCGCGCGTCTTCGAAAACGAGGAAGCGGCGACGCGCGCGGTCATGACGGATGGCATCCCGGACGGCTCGGTCATCGTGGTCCGTCACGAAGGACCGCGTGGTGGTCCCGGGATGCGCGAGATGCTGGCACTGACCAGCCTGCTCAAAGGAATGCCGTTAGGCGACCGCGTGGCCCTCATTACCGACGGGCGCTTTTCCGGCGGAACGCGCGGGCTCTGCATCGGCCACGTGTCTCCCGAGGCCGCCGAGGGGGGGCCAATCGGGCTGCTGCGCGATGGCGACCGAGTGCACATCGATCTCGCGGGGCGCTGCCTAACGGTTGAGCTGAGCGACTCGGAGCTCGCCGCGCGGCGTCGCGACTTCCGCGCCCCCGCGCCGAAGTTCCGCCGCGGCTGGCTCTCTCGTTATGCGCGCCTCGTCACAAACGCCAGCAACGGCGCGGTGCTGCAATGACGGCCGACGGGCGAACGCCGGCATCGGCGCGCAGCGGCGCACAGATCATGTGCGAGGCGCTGATTCGTGAAGGCGTCGAGGTGCTGTTCGGCATCCCCGGCGGCGCCATCATGCCGTTCTATCACGCGCTGTACGAGTATCGCGACCAGTTGCGTCATGTGCTCTGCCGACACGAACAGGGGGCCGGCCACGCGGCGGAAGGGTACGCGCGTGCCAGCGGCCGCGTGGGAGTGTGCGTGGGAACCAGCGGTCCG
>DASYRX010000280.1:0-4524 GCA_036003845.1 Gemmatimonadaceae bacterium
TCCAGCTGTGGGTAGTCGAAACGGAATCCGGCGCTGAGTAAAAGCTCGGGGATCATGCGCTGGCTCGCGAGCACCGTGTCCTCTCCCATCTCGCCGAACATGAGTTTGACTGCGAATTCCGGAACGCGAGTCAATGTCGGCCGCTTGAGCACGCGTCCAAGTGTTGCGGTGAACTCGGCGTTGGTTACTGGATCGGGCGCCGAAAGGTTGAAAGCGCCCACAAGGTTGGAATCGATCATGAAGCGAACTGCGCGCACCCAATCCGTTCGTGCGATCCACGGGAGCCACTGTTTGCCGCTGCCGATCTCGCCGCCGATGCCTAACGAGAAGATCGGAGCAAGACGCTCCAGCATACCGCTGGACCGATTCATGACGACACCGGTTCGCGTATGCACGACGCGAATTCCCGCATCGCGCACTGGCTGCGCGGCGTCTTCCCACTCCTTCGCGACGCGAGCCATGAAGTCATCGCCGAACGTGCTCGACTCCGTGAGTATTTCATCGCCTCGATGTGCGCCGTAGATCCCAGCGGCAGAAGCGCTGACGAAGACGCGCGGCTTTGAATTGAGCGCCGCAATCGTGCGCGCGATCAAAGAAGTACCGTACACTCGGCTGTCGCGAATCTCGCGTTTTACTCGGCTCGTCCAGCGCTTGCCAACGTTCTCTCCCGCCAAGTGGACTACGGCGTCGACGCCCGCCAGCCGTCCCGAGTCGAGCTGCCCCGCGGGAGGGTCCCAGCGTACGTCGGCGTCGGAGCCTCGGCCGATCCGCACGACCGAGATCCCATCGTCCCGCAGCGAACGAGTGAGCGCCGAGCCGAGGAATCCGGACGCGCCCGTGATCGCGACTATCAAAGCAGAGCTCTAGATCTCGGCGTCGCCGTCGACGCTGCGCCAGAGATACCAGGTCGCGATGCTGCGATACGGCGCCCACTTGGCCCCGATCTTATGCACGCGCTCGGACGACGGCAGCTTGCGTAGACGGTAGGCGCGTTTGATTGCGTTGCGCACGCCGAGGTCGAGGTCAGGGAGGATGTCAGGGCGTCCCAGCCGGAAGATGAGGAACATCTCCGCCGTCCAGCGACCGATTCCCTTGACGCGAGTGAGGCGCGCGACGATGTCTGCGTTAGGCAGCTCCTCGATGCCCTGCATGTCGACGTCGCCCGACGTCACCCGAGCGGACAGGTCGCGTACGTAGGCGAGCTTCTGCCGCGATAGGCCGGCACCGCGCAGCGCGTCGTCGGTGGTGCCTAACAATTCGTCCGGCGTCGGGTCACGGCCACCATAGAGCGCCTGCACGCGACGATGGATCGCCAATGCGGCGGGCCCCGCGAGCTGCTGGTACTGGATGGCGCGGAACAGCGCGTGATAGTGCGTTCCCTCGCTGCGCACAGCGAAGCGGCATGGCCCCACGGCAGCGATGATCCTCGCCATCACGGAGTCGGATTTCTTGAGATGCGTGACTGCTTTGCGGTGCACCATGGCGGTCGGAGATCTGAGGTCTGAGGTGAACCCTAACAGCTAAGACCTACCGGGCAACTTCTTCCTTCGGCGGCAGCAGTTTCCGTGCATGGCATGAGTCGGCACCAATATCCACGTGCGCCGCGCTGCTGGCGGCGAAGCGTAAGCCCAAATCAGATTTGCAGTTAGGCGCCCGGTCGCCGACGCAACAAGAGTCGCGGCCTCGCGGAACATCGGTTGCCTTAGGAGTGCGCGCGTACCTCGACCCTCGAGTCAGCGAAAGCACTATGGCAACGGCCACCGCAGCGACACTTCAGACGACGCCGCCCGAAAGCGACACCGCACGCGACGCGGTCTCGCAGCATCTGGGTCTTGTCTATCACGTCGCTCGTTCGCTCATGCGCTCTCGTGGCATCATGCTCGAACTGGACGAGTTGGTGAGCGCGGGAACGCTGGGTTTGATCGAAGCACTCGCGAATTTCGACGCCTCGCGCGGACTGGCCTTCACGACGTTCGCCGCGCCGCGCATTCGCGGCGCGATGCTGGACGAGCTGCGGCGCTTGGACCACGTACCTCGTTCCGTTCGTCGGCGCGCACGCGCTGTTGCTGCAGCGGCGGATGCGCTCACCAATGAGATCGGAGCGACGCCCGACGACACACAGATCGCGGCACGGATCGGCATCGATCGCGAGACGCTGTGGCGCTGGCAGCATGACGGCGAGGCCGCGCACGCGATGTCCCTCGAGCACACACACAGCGATTCGGAAAGCGGCGGTTTCGCCGAGCAGGCGCTCGAGGCATCCGGACGCAGCGACGTGGACGACGCGCTCACGCGCGAGCAGGAGCTTGTCGCGCTGCAGACTGCCATTCGCGCGTTAGGTAGCCGCGAACGGACGGTTCTGGCGTTGTACTACTACGAGGAGCTACGCCTGCACCAAATCGCCGAGGTATTGGGTGTAACCGAATCGCGAGTGTCACAGATCCGAACGCGCGCGATCGCGCGGTTGCGCGAGCAGCTCGTCACGCTGCGCGGCGTCGCGGCGAACGTTCCCGCACGGAGTTAGGCAGCCGCATCATCCTCGAGCCGCCGGGCTTCGGTGAGCGTCGGGAAACGCAGCACATACCGCAGGACCGGTCCTTCTGCTCCATCGACGATGGACGCATCGATCGTCCCGTGTGCATGCGCCAAGGCCGTGCGGACGGCGTGCACCAGACTCCCTGGACCGGTAAAGACCATTTGACCAGCAGGTGCCGACGCTTCCAGCGTGATGCGCACATACGTGTTACCGTCGTTGGCGTAGCCTAACGTCAACGGAGCGCGTCGTCCCGAGCGTGCCGCGTTACCTGCGCCGCTCTCCAGCAATACGAGCAACGAACGCAACAGCGCGGACGGGCGAATGAGCACGGGGTCGGTGTCGGGATCGCCATTGAGCGCGACTGTCACGCCCTTGAGATCCGCGTGATGCATGTGCAGCCGAAGCACCTGCGGCATCGTATCCTGCAGGCGCATCGCCTGGGCATTCGGCGACGCCTCGGCCGGCAGCATGCGAAACAGCCCGAGCAGGTCGATCAACCTAACGACTTCTTCCTGCAGCGCCGCGAGCATCGCCTTGTCCAAGTCCGGCTCAGTGGCGATGACGCCGACAAGGGAATCCAGGGCAGCCGAGCGATTCGTGAGCTGGTGATTGAGGCCGGTGAGGACTTTCTCGCTCACTCGAAGCCACTGATCGCCCCACACGCGCGAGGGCGTAGGGCTTTCGAGTCGGGTGTCTTCATCCGACCTGCTGCTGAACATGGTATGCTCCGCGGGCGGATGTCACACTGACGGCAAAGATGATGACTGGTGTCACTCGCGGCAATCGGCGATGTGCGAGAGATGTGTCAATGGAGTATCATCCGCCGATGATGCATTGCGAACGATCCTCGCGCGAAGAAACGTCATGACGCGAGCGCGGGAGCTTCTAGCGATGATCGTTGTTCTCGTCTCGGCGATGCCGATGTGCGCTCAGGGCAACGATCGATCCGACTCCAGCCAAGAAGCAGCGGCCGTAAGGCCAGCCGACGACGCGAGTACGATCACTGAGGACCTACTGCGCCGCCATGTCTCGGTCATCGCACACGACTCGATGCGAGGGCGAGTGACACCGAGCCGCGGTTTGGACCGAACGGCCGCGTACATCGCGTCGCAGTTCGCGCGCTTCCAGCTACGACCACTCGGCGACAGCGGAACGTTCATCCAGCACTACCCGATACCCAACGACCACCGAGCGCGGGCGCCTAACGTCGTCGGGCTGGTGGAAGGGAGCGACCCCGCGCTCAAAGGCCAGTACCTCGTGTTCTCGTCGCACATGGATCACGTCGGTGTGGGCCAGCCGGTCGCTGGCGACTCCATCTACAACGGCGCAGACGACAACGCGTCAGGTACAGCGGCCGTTCTGGCACTGGCGGAGGCGTTCGCGCGCGCGAAGGAGCGGCCGCGTCGCTCGATCATCTTCCTGACCGTCAGCGGTGAGGAGGAAGGACTTTGGGGAAGTGCGTACTTCGCCTCTCATTCGCCGGTGCCGATCGATTCGATCGTCGCCGACCTCAATATCGACATGATCGGACGGAACTGGCGCGACACGATCGTAGCGATCGGTCGCGAACACTCTGACCTGGGGCCGACGGTGGCGCGCGTCGCCGCCGCGCATCCTGAATTGCGCATGGCGACGATCGATGATCCGTGGCCTAACGAGAACTTTTACTATCGCTCGGACCACTTCAACTTCGCGCGTCGCGGCGTACCGGCGCTCTTTTTCTTCAGCGGCACGCATGCTGACTACCACGGGCCGGATGACGAGATCGAAAAGATCGATTTCGAGAAGGAGACGAGAATCGTGCGCCTGCTCTACTATTACGGGAGCGAGATCGCGAATGCGGCGGACAAACCGAAGTGGAATCCGGAGAGCTATCGGCGTATTGTCGGGCAAAGGAACTAACTAAAGCTGTCAGCCGTCAGCTGCCGGCTAACAGCTGACAGCAGTCGACAGCATTCATCGATTCTCTAAGAGGAACAGGCCGATGC
>DASYRX010000281.1:0-3179 GCA_036003845.1 Gemmatimonadaceae bacterium
CCGCGCAAAATTACAAGAAGCTCGATCGAGGCGTTATCAGGAGTGCCGCGGTAGTACGCGTAGAACTGCGCGCGATCCGACAGATTGGCGGCGCTGCCTCCCTTGACGGGTTGACCATGGGCAACAATCGGCATAACGAGAGCGAGTGTAGCCAACCAGCGAGAAACGATCATCGAAACCTCCAGTGTGGTGCACGGGCGACGGCACCTTGTCCGTCGCGCTCGGCTCTATTACCCGCACTTTCAGTACCTACTTCGCTGCGTGTCCGTGGCTCTTCGAACAGGATGAGGAGCGGCGTACCCAAGAGATCGCTAAGCTCGCTCGCGTCACGGCAGCTGAATTTCGCGCTCTTCTGTCACGGCGTACGCCGTGCTGGCTACGTCGATGAAGTTCCGTTCGTCGAGTCCCGACTCGCGCCACTCGGCGCTTTTGCGCGCTTGTATTAGAGAGGGTGCGTCGTCGAACCATAGCTCGACGATGCCGTCGAAGTCAGGTGGGCGTGCGTCGCCAGGGAGCTGAATTGCGCGTGATTGGACGAAACGGCGAAGGCCAGGGATGCGCGCGCCGATTGGTCCGTGCACGTCGCGCCAGTAGCTATCGAATTCTGCGTCGGTCATCTGCGGACGCTTGCGAAAGCAATAGACGAGCTTGATCATGGCCTAACGATACGCCACGTGCCTATCGTATGAACTCCTGAAGCTCGGGAACCCGACGCAACACTTCGGCTGGAGATTTGTGCCTCGACACCGGTCCGAACGGAATGCTGAAACGCCCGATAATATGTGGAGCACCGAAGTCGACATCATCGAGAATGACGACATTGGCGTCCTCCAGCGGATACCACGCGTCGCCGAAGCGGAGAATGCGACCTTCTGGTTCGTAGCTGAACTCGAACTGGGAGCTGCGAAGCGTTAGGCTGTACCGAACTGGCGCGCGACCTCCAGCGCGAATAGGGCCAACTCGAGAGGAAAGGGATGCACCGCCCCCCCTTCTGCGATTCGCCCACCCGGGCTGACCTCGCAGAATCAAAACGATTTCGATCGCGCTGCTATCTGATCGGCCGCGGTAAAGCAACGTACAATACGTGCGCTCCGACAAGGGGCCGCTTCCCGAGCCGCTGATCTCCTGTGCGGAGGCGAGCATCGGCCCAAAGGCCAGGAGAAAAGCCAAGTATCGTGACTTAGCCATCGATCCATGCAACGTTGATCTAGTCTGTGCGAAACACAAGCAGCTCGAGAGTCTCGAAGATTGGCGCCAGCGCTGTCTCGTGCGCGGCGGCAGCGTCCAAGGCGGCCATTCCAGCTTCAAAATCCTCGTCGGACAGTAGAGCTAACGACGTGTCTGCCCTCAATCGCGTCCGATCCGCGAACTCACGCAGGCTCGCACTGATCTGCTGCTCGACGCGACGATGCGCCTCGAGCATGAAGCCCTGGCTCTGGAACGTACTGACAGTCTCCGCGATCGACGGCAGGTCGTCGAAGATCGGTGCGATGCCTGGAAAGAAGCGGAGCGTTGTCGGAAAGAGATGACGGCTGTCCGCCAGCGCGCCGCGAATGAACACATGTCCGTCGCCGCGGAGCACGCGGCGAAGCTCGCCGGCGCAGCGCGTGCGATCGCGCACGTGGTGCAGCACCTGAGAGAGCCATGCCACGTCGCACGAGGCATCACGCAATGGAATCTGCTCCGCCGAGCCGCCGATGAACGTCAAGTCGTTAGGCAGCGCCGCCGGCGATGCGTTGGATCGCATGCCGAACGCTGGTTCCACGCCGATCACTCGACCGGCAAATACCTGGGACAAGAATCCCGCGAAGCGGCCGGTGCCGGCACCGAGATCCAGTATCGTTAGGTCTTTTCCCTGCGGGACAAACGGCGCCAGCGCCGCACGCCAAGCCTCGGCGGCTTGCGGCGATAACGCGCGACCCTGTTGATAATTGGCGGCCATGAGGCCGTTGTAGTCGATCGTACCAGGTACGAAACGCCGCAGCATTGCAAAGAGCGACCCCTTGTTAGGCGCGAGTAAGCTAGTCGCGAGGCGGAAGAACCCAGACCGTGTGGATGTCGTGCGCCGTCACCCAGACATTGTGCTCATTGGCTCGCACGGCGCCGCTTCCCGCCGGCGGACCAAACCGTTCGACGACGATGTTCCGCTTTGGATCGATAGTCAGAAGAAGAATCGGTTTGGCCCGAACCCAAACGCGACCAGCCCCGGTCGCGATGTCGCCGCCTGAACCAGGGACTCCGGCCTGAATGGTGGCGACGAGCTTGTTAGTCGCGGGATCTATGCGACTCACTGTCCCGTCACCTTGATTCAGCGTCCACACGCCGCCTTCGCCGGCGGCGAGAAAGCGAGGCGTAGGGCCGACTGGGATCGTTGCGATCACTCGATTCGTCGCCGGATCGATCCGCTGCACCGAGCCGTCGCCGATTGTTCCCTTCTTACCCGTCGTCGAAATCCACACGGACCCAAAGCCAAACACTGCCGCGAATGAGTGTGGCTGCACCGTAATGCGCGCGATCACTCGATTCGTCGCCGGATCGATGCGCGAAAGCACACCGGCAGAATCGCTGAGCAGCCAGACCGAACCCGCGCCCGTCGCCACACTCAGCTCGCCGCTCGGATCGGCCACGCCTGTCGCGATTTCCGTGACGACGCGATTCGTCGCCAGATCGATGCGCACGAGCGTCTTCGCGCGACAGTTCACGACCCAGAGCGCGCCGAACCCGATCGCCATCGCGCCGCATGGCTCCGCGATCGGGACCGTCGCAACCGGCACGCTGTCATTCGGCGCGAGCAGCTCGACGCGACCCTCGTTCGTCACCCAGGCCTTCTCGTTATGCAGCACCAGGAAGTCCGCATAGCCACGAACGTGCAGTGTCGCGCTGGCTCGCGCCGCGATTGGTTGTATCGGCAGTGTACTCTGAGCCGCGAGCGTGCAGCTCGCAAGAGCGGTGCAGAGCGGCAGCACACGACGGCAAATCAACAGTGGCATCGTTAGAAAGATAGTAAGAACCTTTGCCGCGGATAAACACAGAAGCGCGCCGAAAGAGCAATCGAATTGAATCTGTACTTTCCGCGCGTTATTGCCCTTCCCGCGGTCAAAAGCGTCTTGAAGCCCATTGTCAGGTCGGAAGGCATTATCATCAGCGGAACCTCGTCCGCATAGGCCCCGCCTCGGCTT
>DASYRX010000282.1:0-1667 GCA_036003845.1 Gemmatimonadaceae bacterium
CCCCGCACCAGTTCACTTCTGACGAAGACGTGCTGGCGGCCGCTGCCGGTCCGAATCCCGAGATCACCCTCGTTCCAACGGACGAAGTGTATCGCTGTTCGGTCGTTGGACCGAAGTAGCGCAGCCTAACGAACCTCCCGCCGCGTGGCGGGAGGTTCCTTTGCGCGCATGGCTCAGCTGCCGGTCATTTGCTGCGGCGCGTTGCGTTGCTCCGGCAGATCTTAGCCTAGTCAATTCATGGGATCCCCATCCCGCGCGCGCCGCGCGCCACGAACGGCGCTCGGTACAATGAACATCGGCCTAGAGCTTCGTTAGGCGGATCGCCGCCAACCGTTCGGCAACGCCGACGCGCTCAGGCGGACCAAACCTCACATCGTAAGAGCTCGCGCTGCGTCGACTTCCACGAGCTGCGCATTCGCCCATGCGACGCTCTTGAAAGCAATCGAAGCACTCGTTGCGCTCAGAGTTTGCGGCTGATAGAACAGTGGAGACGGCACGATAACTCCAAATCTACCTGCCATGACTGAGCCGATCCGGTTCCTGATTTCGGTGCGTCGCTTCGCGGCGGATCGCTCAACAGCAAACTCGCGTCGCTTGCGGGCCGCGACAGCTGAGCAGCAAGGCAGCGTGATGGACAGAGCGCGCATGACAGACTTCGACTGCCCGAGCTACGACAACGACGATGAGGAGTCGCGCAGCGTTCCTCCAGGCGCTGACCAGCTGCACAAGCGATTGACGCTGGGTGGCACCTAACGAGCGATTACGGGTACAGTATCTCCCATGCGTGCTCGTACGTCGGTTGCGGCCATACTCGTCATCGCTCCGCTCCTCGGGGCGAAGCGACGCATGCCGCCTGCTACGCAACCCGCGGCGACAGCCTGCGGGAGTACGCTGGTACTTGCATCCGAGCCCCCTGCGCCACGACAGGGTTCGCTCGTTCGCGTGCGCGTCTCCGGGATACCGGCGGACACACGTCTGGCGGGCCGGATGGCCGGCCAAGCGCTCCACTTCTCAGCAGCGCACGGAGACAGCACATCGGCCGAATCATTCGCCGCGGTGCCCATCGATAGCGACGGCTCGTTAGGTGTCGTCCTCTCTTGCTCGGCCGGCGAGCGCCAGGACTCGCTTGTTATTAGGCTCGAGACTCGCAGTGCCAACTATCCAATCGATCACCTTACCGTGGCGCCGCGCTTCGCCAAGCCGCCCGATTCTGCCACGGCCGAGCGCATCCGGCGCGAGAGCGAACGTGCCCTCCACGTGGCCAAGAACGCACACGAGACGCCGCGGCTCTGGAGTGATCCGTTTGTGCTACCCCGCCAGTCACGCATTACGAGCGGCTTTGGACACGCTCGCGAGTACAACGGCACGCTGACGTCACGCCACATGGGGACGGACTTCGCCGGGGCGAGCGGCGCACCGGTGCGGGCCGTGAATCGCGGCGTGGTTCGCCTCGTGGATACGTTCTTCTACGGCGGCAACGTCGTGTATGTGGATCATGGCGCAGGCCTAACGAGTGCGTACCTGCACTTATCACAACAGGCAGTGGCCGCTGGCGATACGGTCGGGCGCGGTCAGGTGATCGGGCGCGTGGGCGCGACCGGCCGAGTGACAGGGCCGCACTTGCACCTGATCGTTCGCTACGGCGACGTCACCGTCGACCCCATGTC
>DASYRX010000283.1:0-6342 GCA_036003845.1 Gemmatimonadaceae bacterium
GACCAGTAAGAGCTTTTCGGACGACGCGGACAGGCGGATAGAACGGGCGAGATTGAACGGCCAAACGCACCTTGTCCTCGTTTCTTGTTCTTTGCTCTTGTCCGCGTTAGTCCGCGGTGAAGCACTTGATCTTGACCTTGCCTAACCAGACGTGCCTATGAGATCCATCGTCGCTCCCCAACTGAGGCTGTCGCTCATCGGCTTCCTGCTCGCTTGTAAGCCCGAGCCTAGAGCGGCGACGAGCACATCGCCCCCATCGCCGCCGGAGTGGACGCGCAGCGCTGTCATTTATGAAGTGAACACGCGGCAGTACACTCCCGAGGGCACATTCGCCGCGATCGGGCCACATCTCGCACGCCTCGACAGCCTCGGCGTCGATATTCTGTGGTTCATGCCGGTGCAGCCGATCGGGAAGCTCAATCGCAAAGGGCCGCTGGGCAGTTACTACTCCATCGCGAATTATACGGAGACCAATCCCGAATTCGGTGCGAAGGCCGACTTCAGAGCCCTCGTGGACTCAGCGCACAAGTTAGGCATGCGCGTGATCCTCGATTGGGTGCCTAACCACTCAGCCTTCGATCACCCGTGGGCGACGGAGCACCCTGACTGGTATGTACACCGACCGGACGGATCGATCTCAAACGCGCGTGACAACGAGGGAAGAGAAACCGACTGGACGGACGTCGCGGAGCTGAACTACGACAACCGCGACTTGCGGCGCGCGATGATCGCCGAGATGAAGTGGTGGATCGATTCGATTAATGTGGATGGCTTCCGGTGCGACGTCGCGGGCGGCGTACCTAACGACTTCTGGACCGATGTGCGTCGCGATCTGCAAGCCGTGCGGCCGGACATCTTCATGCTCGCCGAAGCCGAGTCGCCGGCGATGCATCCGTCATTCGACATGACGTACGGCTGGGAGCTGCACCACTTGCTGAACGAAGTCGCGAAAGAGAAGGCGCCGACTTCGAAGCTGGACGAGTATTTCGCGAAGGATACGACTGCATATCCTGCCAATTCCTACCGGATGTACTTCACCAGTAACCACGACGAGAACAGCTGGCAGGGGACGGAGTTCGAGCGCATGGGGGCCAATCATCTGCCGGCGTTCGTCCTCGCCGCGACGGCGAGGCACGGCATGCCGCTGCTTTACACCGGCCAGGAAGTGAGTCTCAAGAAACGTCTGCGCTTTTTCGAGAAGGACACTGTCGATTGGAAAGGCGCGTCCTTGAGTGAGTTCTACCGCAAACTCTTCGACTTGAAAGAGACAAATGCCGCGTTGTGGAACGGCGCGTTCGGCGGCGATCAGCGCACGATCACGACCGACGGCGGCGATCGAGTTTATGCCTTCTCACGCACGAAAGGCGACAGAACGGTGATCGTCGCGCTGAACTTCGGCGATTCAGCAAAGCGGCTGACGTACGGCGACCTGGCTCAGCCTGGCGACTACACCGACTGGTTCAGCAAGGAACCGATTGCAATGGCGGCGGCGGGAAGTTTGGAGATTCCTGCGCACGGATTCAGAGTTCTAACGCGGACACCCTAACTAAAGCTGTCAGCTGCCAGACAGCTGCTGACAGCTTTCAGCTGGCCGCTGACGTCTGACAGCTTTAGTTGAGCGGTTAGTCGACAAACGCCCATAGCAATTCCCGGCTTCGCTTATCCATGTGCTTCGGGTCCGCGAGGTGGTACAGGTCACCGCCGACATCCCGAATCAACCGCCCACCGCTCGGCAACAGACGCGGCCAATCATCCAGGTGCGTCTGAAACGTGCGGCGACCCTGTTTGGTCTCGACAGTCCAGTGCCGGATCTCGACCTCTTCATCGATATCCAGCACGTGCGTGACTTCCAGCACGAAGCCGGCTTCGGCGAGCGCGTCCTCGAGCGTGCGCTGTGAGTCGGGATCCAGCGAAGCCGGATCTTCGATCAGCGCGATCTCGTTGTCGTCTTCGTCCCGCAACGACAAGTGCATGCGGGGCTCCGACCAGGGGAAGCACTGGCGCAGCCTAACGGCAACCGAACCGGTTGCTGTCATGGCGACGAGGCGCCCGTCGACCGCGCGCCGCAAAGAAAACGCGGGCGCGCGCGCTTTGACCGGATGCGCGGGCAACTCGGTCGTACTCGTCTGTTCCATAGTCGTCTCCTCCGATGGTGTGGGATGACGGACCGCCGAGGCTTGTATGCCAGTCTCAGCGAGCTTGTCTCCGCGATCCGTCGTCATACAGTCCCCCGTCTATTGCAGCTGTAGCTGCAGTTCGTACAACCGGCGGTAAATCCCGTCGTGCTTGCCTAACAACTCCCTGTGCGTCCCCGACTCGGCGAGCTTGCCATCCTCCAGCACGAACAGCCGCGACGCGCGCCGCAACGTCGACAACCGGTGCGCGATCGCGAATACCGTTCGGCCCGCGATGAGCCGCTCCAGCGCCTCCTGGATCTCCCGCTCCGTCTCCGTGTCCACGCTGCTCGTGGCCTCGTCGAGGATGAGGATCCGCGGATTGTGCAGAATCGCGCGGGCAATGGAGACACGCTGACGCTCACCACCCGACAGCGTATGCCCGCGCTCGCCGACCATCGTGTCGTACCCTTGCCCCAACTTGCAGATGAAGTCGTGCGCGTTGGCAGCCTTCGCCGCCGCGATCGCTTCACCTAACGACGCGTCAGGCAACCCGTAGCGGATGTTCTCCAGAACCGTTCCATGGAACAAGTACGGATCCTGGAGCACCATGCCGAGCTGCTCGCGATAGTGCCCCGTGTCGAGCGCACGCACGTCCACCCCGTCGATCTTCACCGAACCGCCCGATACGTCATAGAACCGGGCGATCAAGTTCACGACGGTGGACTTGCCGCCGCCGGACGGACCGACGAGCCCGATCAGCTCACCCGGCGCGACGTCGAAGCTGATGCTGCGCAGCACCTGCCTAACGCCGTCGTAGGCGAACGTCACGTTCTCGAATGTGACCCGTCCTTGCACCGGCGTGAGACGCACCGGCGCCGGGCCGTCCTGCACTTCCGGCTTGCTGTCCAGCACCTCGAACACGCGGTGCGCCGAGCTGGTCGCCCGATTCATCGTACGCGCCATCTGCCCGATCATCTCGATTGGGTTGATGAACATCGTCGCGTACAGCAGAAACGACACGAACACACCCGCCGAGAGTGCACTGCCTTCGCCTAACAAGCGCGGCAGCGCGAACATCCACACCAGCACCGTCGTCGCGTGTACGAAGAACATCAACGCAGGCCAGAACGTGGTCCACGTCCGGTGGATTCGGTTGAATTCGTCTGTTACATCGTCGTTGCGCTCGTCGAAGCGAACGATCTCGCGTCCCTCCTGGTTAAAGGCCTTCACGACCCGGATTCCCGGGATCGTGTCCGACAACACGTCCGTCACGCGTGACCACTTGCGCCACGCGCGGATGAACAGCCTCTGCAGAGATTCCCCGTGCCAATAGATGGCATAGATGAAGAGCGGTACTGGCACCGTCATTACCAGTCCCAGCCTCCAGTCCAACACCAGCAGCACAACGCTTAATCCCAGCAGCATCACCACGGACAGCGACACGTCCACAACGCCGAACGCCAGGAAGTCCCAGAGCCGATCGGTGTCGGCCGTGACGCGCGTGATCAAGCTTCCCGTCTTCTTGCGCGAGAAGAACGCAAGGCTCAAGCGCTGAATGTGCTCGTACAGCTCCGCTCGCAGGTCACGCGCGACCAACTCGCCGAGCACAGACATGAGACGGAGCCTAACGAGCGCTGCCGCCTCACGCACGACGAATAGCACCGCCATCGCCGACACTGCCATCCAGGCGATGCGCGACGCCACTGTCCTGTCCAAGCCACCGGTCTGCGCCGGCCGCACCACCTGGTCGATCACGTAGCCAGCCAGGTAGGGCGGCACGAGACTCACAAGCGTGATGACGGCCGCAGCCGAGAATCCCAGCGTCAGCTGCGTGCGGTATGGCTTGAGGTACGCGAGCAGCCGCAGGATCACCGCCGTGCGCCGGTTCGCCACCAGCGCCTGCGCGTCACGCACCGGACGGGCGACCGCTTCGGCGTAAACGCGATCGGCGTCATCCGATGTTACCGTGCGACCATGCAGCGCTTCCTCGAGAACGAAGCGGATGTTCTCGAAGGCGCCGCGCTGTCGCTGGGTATAGCGCACCACGGCTAGCGGCGGGTCGTTAGGTGCACCTAGCAGGCTCAGCGTGTTGGCCGAGAGACCGGGCGCATCCTGCACGGCGCGGATGTGGCTGCGCTCCACGGCGCGCACGTGCCACGAGCCCTTTGCGTCGGGACGCGCGAGCGCGACGTGACTCGGGCCCAGCGCGAGCCATGACTCCTTCAGTTGTAGTGTGTGATCGAGGTCGGCGAGACCGTAGAGCTGCACCGGTTCACCGCCAAACGACTCTTCGATGCGCGAGCGAACCGCCGCCGGGAGCTCGGACGGTTGCCCTAGATATCGTGAGATGATTTGTCTGTCCATGTCGATGATCCGTCAGTAGTTAGGCAACAAAAAAGCCCTTCGGGTCTTACGCACCCGAAAGGCCGGATCACGACATCGAATCTCGGACTTCTAGGGTGCTCCGCCTCCGGCGGTGCGACCGCCAACAATGGTCGCTCCAAGGCGCACTACGCCCAGGGACACGAAGTCCTTCGGCGTGTTGCTTCGGAGCAGAGTGATGTAGGAGTGATTTGTCATTATCAGATTCGATCTCCGCGCTGTATGCGGGATGCGGCTTCGCCCAACATAGGAAGAAAGGTTTAACTCGGCAAGCCCCCTACTCGCCTCGGAGTTAGGCGTCGTGTCTTCTTTGCGTCTATTCATGCAACGGCTTGGCATTTCCTCCCGATGCTTGACGGTGAGGTGCCTAGCGGGTCCATAGTGATGTCTCCAGGCGCACGCGGCCAGCTCAGCATGCGCCTCGTTAGGCATGCCCGCTATTCTGAGGGTTTGCCGGATACGCTCTCGCTTGCGTTACCTCGATGGCGATCCGGCATCCGGGTTCGATCCGGCGAAGCAGGCTGCTGCGCCTCGGGAACTGAGACATCAGCGCACCCGCACCGTCAATCGTCGCTTCGACCTTCACGCGGTCACCTAACGGGAACAGCCGCGTCACCGTGGCGATCCCGGGGTCCTCGCGCCAGAACTTGAGGTCATACGCGCGAATGACGAGACGAACAGCTTTATCGTTTGTCGCCCGCTCGAGCGGCACGCGAAGAGCGCCGGCGACAGCGGCATCGTGTTCGACCCGGGCATCCAGCACGTTGACATCTCCGACGAACTTGGCGACGAACTCGGTCGCCGGATGGTCCAGGACGTCGAGCGGCGTCCCTTCTTGCTCCACGCGCCCGTGATTGATCACGAGCACTCGATCCGCAAGCGCGAACGCCTCCTCCTGGTCGTGTGTGACGAAGATCGAGGTGACGCCCGTTTCGTCGTGCAGGCGACGCACCCACTGCCGCAGCTCCTGTCGCACCTTGGCGTCGACAGCGGCAAACGGCTCGTCGAGCAGTAGAAGCTTTGGACGTGGCGCTAGAGCGCGCGCCAAGGCCACGCGCTGGCGCTGACCACCCGACAACTCGGACGGCATCTGTCGCTCGTATCCTGCGAGCCCCGTTAGGTCCAACAGCTCGCGCACTCTCTTCTCACGCTCTTCCTTCGGGAGCTTTTGCACCTCGAGGCCGAAGCCGATGTTGCCGCCGACCGTCATGTGCCGGAACAGCGCGTAATGCTGAAAGACGAAGCCGACGCGTCGCTTGCGCGCGTGGTCGCCTGCAACCTGATGGCCATCGAAGGCGACGCTGCCTGAATCGGGATGATCCAATCCGGCGATGATTCGCAGCGTCGTGCTCTTTCCGCCGCCCGACGGACCAAGCAGCGCGACGAGCTCTCCAGATTTCACCTGAAAGCTCACATCATCCAGCGCGCAGAACGAGCCGAAACGCTTGGTGAGGTTCGCAACGGTCACGTTCATGAACGCGCTCTCTTTTTCCTGAGTTGTTCCAGCGTGATGAGGAAGCCCATGCTCAAGAGTGCCAGGACGATCGCCAGCCCGAACGCGGCAGCGTCATTGCGCTCTTCCAAGGCTCCATAAATGAATGTCGTCGCGGTATCGGTGCGGCCTGCGATCGCTCCGCCGAGCACGAGCACCGCTCCGAATTCGCCTAACGCACGCGCGGCCGTGAGCGTCAAGCCGAGCGTAAGGCCGTGCCTGATGTTTGGCAGCGTCACGCGGACAAATGTGCGCCAGGGTGACGACCCGAGCGTCGCGGCCACATGCTCTTCGTCATTTCCTACCTCTGCCAACACATAGCTCACCTCACGGACAGTGAAGGGGAGCGTC
>DASYRX010000284.1:0-8538 GCA_036003845.1 Gemmatimonadaceae bacterium
TCGTGCTTGGGTGCTGCGTGCGCGGAGTGGGCGGTTCAAGCGGCCGATGAGTTTACGGAGGATTTCTGCAAGCGCATGGCGCTCCCGGCGCGGGGGCTTGCCTGGTGCGACGTGAACACGCGCCAGCCGCGCGCCCGAGACTTCGAGATCGAGAGATCGGTGTCGAGCGCCGAGCTCACGAAGGGGACGGCGCCACCTAACGACGATTCCCACTCTGACATCGGCGGGTAAGATGGCCATCCTCAAACGCACGATCGACTTCTTCACCCTCGGCTCCGAGCATCCAATCAGGCGGCTCACCGCCTATTACATCGCGCTCGCGCTGCTCGTCACCGGGATGCTTGCGCTCTTCCCGGCTTCCGGCGAGCTGCTCTTCGGAAGCCTCGCGCTCAACATCCCAAACGCGCCTGTCGTGTTGCAGGATGGCTTGGGCGGGATCGCCGACTCGCCGCTTTTTCAGCAGGATTCCGTTGCGCGCCTCGCGTTGAGCACGACGATCGCGCTCATTGCCACGCTCGCGCTGATGCTGCCAGTCACGTGGGTGTATATCTCCGCGCGCAACGTACGCGGACACAGTCAGGCGTTGGTGCAGACGCTCATCATCCTGCCCATCGTCGTCGCGGGCGTTGTCTTCGTCGTGCGCGATAGTCTCGCTCTGGCGTTCAGTCTTGCGGGCGTGGTCGCCGCCGTCCGCTTCCGCACGACGCTGCGCGACACGCGGGACGTCGTTTTCATTTTTCTTTCCATCGGCATCGGCTTTTCTGCCGGTGTGCACATGCTCGGCGTCGGCGGGCTCGTGTCGTTCGTTTTTAACTATGTGTTGCTGCTTTCCTGGCGCTATGACTTTGGCCGCAACGTCCTGTCGCCGACGGCGAGCGCGCAGTGGACCGAGCCGCTGCAGTCGCTGGCGGGTGGTAAGGGGAACGGCTCGGTTCCGGATCGTGATCTGGTGCTGGCACTGAGCCCGACCAAGGTAAGCGAGCTGGCCGCGCGCTTCGACCGCGTGCGCGACGTGTTAGGCAAGGACAAAAAGAAGCCCCGCTACAATGCCGTGCTCAGCCTAACGAGCGACCGCGTAAGCGAGGCGCAGGCCGTGGTGGAAAAAGTGCTCGATGACATGACGAAGCGCTGGAAGCTTGACGAGGTCGTCTCCAACCCGGGAAAGCCTGACGAGGTCTATTATCTGGTGCGCCTGCGCAAGACGGTGACGACGGACGAGATGATAACAGCCATCCGGGCGCGCGCTGCCCATCTCATTGCCAACGTGGACCTCGAGGTCGGTGAAGACGAGAGAAAACAGCAGGAGAAGACCGCGTGAACGGGCCCGCTCGACTGCTCGTCATCGGCTTCACGTTAGGTCTGGCCGCCTGCCAGCCGGGTAGCGCAGCGCGCATACGTGCGGACTCCGTGCAGCTGAGTGAGCGAGCGGCCAAACTCCAGCAACGGCTCGCGGACTCGGCGAGCGGCGCCGAGCGCGCGCTGCCGGTCGCAAAGTGGTTGCTCCCGCCGTCCCTCAGTGAGATTTCCGGGCTCGCCCTAACGAGTGACGGGCGCATCTTGGCGCACGGAGATGAGCTCGGGCGCGTCAGCGTGATCGATGCCAAGCGCGGCGTCATACTCAAGGAGTTTCGGTTCGGCGCGCGCGCGGACTTCGAAGGCATCACGATGGCGCACGGCCTGATCTATATGATCGATAGTGACGGCCAGCTGTATGCCTTTCGTGAAGGGGCGAACGGCGCGCGGGTACCGTATCAATTGGTGGACACGGGGCTGGGCCACGAGTGCGAGTTCGAAGGTGTGGCCTATGATCCAGCTCGCGAGGCGCTGCTGCTGCCATGCAAGAACGTCGAGAAAAAGAGCATGCGCAGCAACCTCGTGATCTACGTCTGGAAGTTGCACCTAAACGATCCCCCGCGCTTGTCGATCATCGCAATTCCGCTGGCGCGTATCATCGGTGATAACCCGTGGAAGAGTTTGCGGCCGACCGACATCACCGTCGACCCAAACACAGGCAACTACGTGCTCGTAGCGGCCCATGAACGGGCGCTCGTGGAGCTGTCACCCAACGGTGAAGTGGTGCGCGCGATGCCACTTCCCGAGCGCGACCAACATTCGCAGGCCGAGGGCGTGGCGATAACGAACGACGGCCTTCTCATCATCAGCGACGAGGCGTCCAATCGCGCCGCGTCCATCACGCTTTACCGCTGGCCGTTGGCGCCGGCAACTCCGGTGGGACCATGAAGCACATACATGAGCAGATCCGATTCGTCGCGATCGTGGCGGCTAGCGCGCTCGCTTTACTTCTCCCACTTCAACTCGCACATAGTCAGACGGCGAGAGGGAAGGAGAGCAAGGACAGCATCGTCGTCGCCGCGAGCACACAATACGGCGCCAACGCGATCCATCGTTGGCTCCTCGGTAATAACTGGCGCGACTTCTGGGCGACGCCGATCAAGGTCCCTGTGCTGGATCTCAAAGCGTTTGCCGGGGGTCTCAAGGCGACGGAGACCGGCGGCAGCAAGCAGACAACATCGCTCCGTTTCATGGGTGCCGATGGCGTCGAGTATCAGTTTCGTCCGGTATTCAAGGATCGGCTCGAGGACCTCAAGCCGTTCGAGAATACCATCGTCATTTGGGTCTTCCGCGACGGGCTGAGCGCGCTGCATCCGGCGGGACCACTCGTCGTCCCTCCGTTCCTAACGGCGGCAGGAATACTGCATCCGACGCCCTTCTTGTATGTCATGCCTAACGATCCTGCGCTGGGTGAATTCCGTGAGCAGTTCGCTGGCAAGCTCGGAGCGATCGAGGAGCGCGCGCTCATGCCGAAGGAGGGAGTGGGGCTTGGCGGCGCCATCGATATCATCGAAAGCGATAAATTGCTCGAACGGCTGAACAAGAATCCGGGCAATCGCGTCGACGGGCAAGCTTTTCTCACCGCACGGCTGATCGATCTCCTGTTGAATGACAACGATCGCCACATGAATCAGTGGCGCTGGGCCAACGTCCCAGCGCGACTTGCAGGGTCGACAGCCCTTGCAGGATCTACAGCGAGCGATGACGTCGTTTGGACGCCGATTCCGCGCGATCGCGACGCTGTGTTCGTGAATCACGAAGGGCTTCTGTTGATGCTCGCTCGCAAAGTGAAAGGCAACCTCGTGAGCTTCGAACATGAGTATCCGAATCTGCGGGCATTCGCAGGTGCGGTGATCGACCTCGATCAGCGGCTGCTGATCGGCCTGGACCGCGCGGCGTGGGACTCTGTGAGCGTCTGGGTGAGGACGAGAATCACTGACGCCGTCATTGACTCCGCCATTCGCAGAATGCCACGCGAATACTGGCCGCTGTCGGCCAGCATTAGCAGCAAACTGCGATCACGACGTGACAAGCTGCACGAAGCCGCGAATGAGTATTATCGCGTTCTCGCCGAATACCCCGAGATCCACGCACCGGACTCTGACGACCGCGCCACCGTAGTGCGCGAGGGCCGCGATGTGATTGTGCGCATTCAAACAGGCGAGGGTCGCCCCTGGTTCGAGCGACGTTTTATCCCGAGCGAGACTCGCGAGATTCGCCTGTATATGCATGGCGGAGCCGATCGGGCTGTGGTCAAGGGGAACGGCACGAGCGGGATCTTCGTGCGCGTCATCGGCGGCAACGGCTCGAACATACTGATGGACTCGTCTACCGTCGGCGGGCGGCGTCGCCTAACGCGGCTGTATGACAACGGCGCGACTGACGACATCGAGTATGGCAAGGATACGACCTTTAACCGGCGCCCTTACATCGAGGCGTATGGCAAGAAGATTCCACCAGTGAAGGATCGCGGTTTCCGCACTGGACCGACGTTTAGTGTAGGAGCCGGCGGCGGGCTCGGAGTCGTAACCAAGTTGGGCTACGAGCGAAAGTTCTACGGCTTCCGCTACGTGCCGTACAAGGATCGCGCGCGCGTCGACCTTGAATATGCAAGCTCTGTAAACAAGCTACGCGCTGCGTTCCAGGGCGATCGGCGCATCGAAGGCTCGCAACTGCACTTCATGATGGACGCCGAAATGACTCAGCTCTACATGGTCCAATTCCGAGGCGTTGGAAATACAGTGCCGTGGTCCGATGACCCGTTCTTCGACCTGAATCAACGCCAATGGATTCTCCGGCCGTCGCTAGGCTGGGCGCTTGGGCCGGACGGCGATATTTCGCTCGGGCCGATCGTGAAATACGTCGAGACGGATAGCGTGCCTGGGACGTTCATCTCGCGAGAGGGAGCGCTCGGATTTCCAAAGTTCGGCCAAGCGGGTGTGCAGCTCGCAGTGCAGCAGGACACACGCGATGACGAGTCGACACACGGTATCACGGCGCGAGCGTCGGCATCGTACTATCCCCAAGTCTGGGACGCCAAAACTCCATTCGGCGAAGTCTCAGCCTTGGTGTCGACGTATCTCACATTCCCGATCCTAACGAGGCCAACGTTGGCGCTGCGCGGCGGTGCTAAAAAGGTGTTCGGTGAAGCGCCGTACTTCGAAGCGGCGTTCGTCGGTGGCCGTAACTCGTTGCGCGCGCTGCATCGTCAGCGCTTCGATGGCGACGCCGCGCTGCACGGCACTACTGAGCTGCGTGTGCCGATCGCGCGTGTCAATTTCGGTTTACCGTGGAGCTTTGGCGCACTCGGCTTCATGGAGGCAGGTCGTGTCTCCGTGAACGGTGAATCACCCGGCACATGGCACAGCACGCGAGGCGCTGGTGGTTGGATCGGAGTGCTGAGTCCGAAATACGCCATTCATGTTGTGCGAACAAACCGAGCTGAGCGGCGCGTCGTAGTCGGAACGGGCTTTTCGTTTTAATCGGCGTGAGAGGTCCACCGTGGTACCGTACCTGAAAGCAATTAACCATGCGCGGAATACCAGGACTCGTTCTCGGAATTCTATTTGCGGGCGCACTCGGCTGTCCGCCGCCCGTACAGCTCACACCACCGCCGGCCACAGCTTCTGCCGAACTGGTTGCAATGGCCGGCGGTTCGATCTTGATCGCTGTTGGAGATATTGCTGACTGCGAAGCACGCGGTGATGAGCTCACCGCGATAATCGTTGACAGTCTTCTGCGCGCCGATAGCGCGGCGAACGTGAAGGATGTCGTCGCCGGGTTAGGCGATCAGGCATATCCATCAGGTTCGTGGCGTGATTTTGTCGATTGCTTCGGGCCGTCGTGGGGAGATACGACGAAACTCATCATGAAACGGATCCGCCCTGTGCCTGGGAATCACGAGCACGAGTCGGATTTCTCGGCGCCTTATTATCGATACTTCGGCGACAAGGCTGGGTCGCCTCGCAAGGGCTACTACAGCTACGACCTCGGTGAGTGGCACCTTATCGCGCTGAATAGCGAGATCGCGCGCAACCCTGCGTATTCAGCCGCCGAGCGCAAGGCGCAGGAGGACTGGCTGCGCGACGATCTAAAGACAAAAAGCAAAACGTGCACGTTGGCGTACTGGCACCACCCACGTTTTGCTTCGAGTTACCACGGGAACGACGCGACTATCGTGAACCTCTACACGATTCTTTACGATGCTGGAGCCGATGTCATCCTGAACGGCCACGAGCACGTATATGAGCGATTCGATCCGCAAACATCAGCTGGCGTGAAGGACACGGTCAAAGGGATCAGCGAGTTCGTTGTGGGAACTGGAGGAGGGACGCTGCGCGGGTTCAATGCGCCGGCGCCCAACTCGGTAGCGCGCATCGAGGGTCACTTCGGCGTGCTGAAAATGACGTTAGGCAAGGAAGGGTATCAGTGGGCGTTCATCGATACCCAGCGCCGCATCTGGGATCCAGGCTCGGGGAAGTGTCACTAACAGCTAGGTGCTAGTCGTTAGGGGTTAGGGGTGAGGGTCAGAATGGCACGAAGTTCGTTAGGCCGCTGCGGCAGTGGATCCAGCTGTCAGAAAACGCACGAGGGCGCGCTCCTCGGCGTTCAAACCGGCGACTGACTGAGCACCATTCCGCTTTTTCCAGCGCCGCGCGATTTCCGGCTGGCTCAGCGCCTCGAGCACGAGCGGATGGATGTAGCATGAGCGGCAAACAGCCACCGTATTCCCCAAATGCTCCGCGACACTCTTCACGGCGCCGAGCGCGTGCGCCTTCCCCTCCCCGTTTTCGAGGACCACCGATCCGTCAAGATGACGCGCGGCGAGGATGGTGCCGGCCCACGTCCGGAAATCTTTGGCACTGAAGTCCTCGCCGGTCGTGTCGCGTAGATACGCGTTGACGTCCGCGGAGGTGATCGGTTGTGGGTTTTCCTGTTCGTCCAGGTACTGAAAGAGCTCCTGGCCAGGCAAGTCGCGCAGCTGCCTGACGAGGCGCGCGAGACGTTTGTCCGTCACGGCGATGCCGTGCTTCTTCCCGCTCTTCCCCTTGAATCGCAGCTCCGTACGACCGCGATCGATGCGCACATGATGGTTCCGCAGGGTCGTTAGGCCGTAGGAGCCGTTGCTGCGCGCGTATTCCTCGTTTCCCACGCGAATGAACGTCGTCTCCAGCAGACGCACCACCATCGCGAGTACTTTTTCGCGAGGCAGGCCGCTCAGCGCGAGGTGCTGCTTCACCTGTGCGCGAATGCGCGGCAGCGACGCTGCGAACGGAATGAGTCGTTCATATTTGGTCTCGTCGCGCACTTGACGCCAGCGCGGATGGTAGCGGTACTGCTTGCGACCCTTGGCGTCGCGTCCTGTCGCCTGGAGATGCCCGTTAGGCACCGGCGAGATCCAGACGTCACGCCATGCCGGCGGTACGGCGAGCGCGCGGATGCGAGCGAGCGTCGCCTTGTCGTGCACGGGCGATCCATCGTCGGCTCGATAGGCAAAGCCACGTCCAACTCGTCGCCGACGAATGCCATATCCGTCGTCGCGTACGTAACGCAGCTGCGCGGCGCTCGCCGAGTCGGCGGGTGCCATGAAGGGATCTATGCGGCGGCGGCGTTTTCGCTTCAAATCGATATCCCCAAGCGGCGGCAGTCAGCTGAGCCCGCCGGCTAACGATAGAGACGCCTGACAAACGCTTGCGCAATGCAAGAATCAGGATCATCCACGGCTGGGTGCGCCACACGCGCACGGCTCGTGCGATGACCTCCCCGCATGCCCACCTTCCATCCACTCGTCTTGCTATTTGTCCTGGCCGCTCCGATCGCCTGCGTCACGTGGACTGTCACGCACGAGGAGGTCTTTCAGGAGCCGCGTGATTGGATGGTTGCACGCAGCGAGACCGCGCGCACGATCTGGGTGCGAAAGTTTTTCTACCTCTTCACGTGCGAATACTGCTTCAGCCACTGGGTCACGATTGCATTTCTCATCATCACCCGATACAAGCTCGCCTACACGGACTGGCGTGGATATCTGATCGCCGGTTTCTCGCTCGTTTGGGTGGCGAACATGTACATGAGCCTCTTCGGCCGTCTGCGCCTCGACATCAAGCGCGAAAAGGTCCAGATCGCTGCGGAAGAGGCCGCTCAAGACGAACAGAGTTAGGCGGCGATCGGGCTCAGCGCTTGCAACGAGTATTTGAATCAGGAAGACAACGCTGGAGCTTGTATGTCATTCGCTCTGTATCTCTTCGGATTCGTGCTGGTCACCATGGGCGTTGCCTGGGGGCTGTCGGAAGCAGGTGTGCCCCGGGTTTGGATCGGCATCGCAGTCGTGATCTTGTTAGGCCTCGGCTTCGTCATGGGTGTGTCTCGCACTCGCATGAAGGACCCACCGACCGCTTGAGTCCGCGTTAGGCTGAGTGGTCTGTGTGTTTAACTGCTTCACGGCGGACGAACGCGAACGAGCGCGGACAAGGGCAACGAGTCGCGCTAATTCGCTAACTATGAGTTTTGAAGCAGTTTCTTTTGTCCGTGTTCGTCCGCGTTAGTCCGCGGTGAATGCTTTTGATCTAGCTGGACCTGAGCAGCATTCGTAGCTTGCTCGCTATGGAGCCCGACAAAGCACAACAGTACGAACAAGGCAGATGGGCATCGGCCTTTGCGCCGCGCGCCGCTGGAGAACGGCGGTACTGGTTGGTCAAGTCCGAACCAACGACATTCTCCTTCGATGATCTGCTGGCGGCGCCTAACAAGACGACGCACTGGGACGGTGTGCGCAATCTGGTCGCACGCAACTTTCTGCGCGACGGAATGAAGCTCGGCGATCGCGTGTTCTTCTACCACTCGAGCGCGGACCCAACTGGCGTCGTGGGCATCTGCGAGGTCGTGCGCGAAGGATACGCCGACTCAACGGCACTCGACCGCAAGCACGATCACTTCGACCCCAAGTCAAAGGCCGACAAGCCAACCTGGTTCATGGTGGACATCAAGGCTGTCGCGCGGTTGCCGCGCCTCGTCAGTCTCGCGGACATCAAAGCACGCCCCGAGTTGAGTCAGATGGCGCTCGTTCGGATTGGACGACTTTCGGTCACGCCTGTGACTGCTGCTGAATGGAAAACGATCTGCGGCATGGGCGGCGCGCCAGCATCCCTCTCCACGTGAGGCCGTTTTTGAAAGAGCAACTGCTCTTCG
>DASYRX010000285.1:0-1805 GCA_036003845.1 Gemmatimonadaceae bacterium
GCCCCAACGTATGAACGGGCAAAAGAGATCGGTGAACGCCTTGACGTGCAGACGCGCTACGAAGGCCCCGATGGCGCGTGGACGACGGCTGACGACCTGCCCACCATCGCAGAGGCACGGCGGCACGAGCGCGGCGCCTTCAGCGGACAACACTACTACGTGACATCGGCACCGAACGGCGGGACGTACCTGTTTGCGTGGAAGTTGAGCGAGCGCATGCACACCGCGCATCTTGTCGTGCCAGGAGTGATGCTGCTCCTCATCGCAACGGTGGTCTTCGCGGCTCACGGTGTACTAAAACGGCTGCTGTTGCCGCTGCGTTGGCTCGGCGATGGCGTCGCCCGGCTGAGTGAAGGCGATCTCGATGTCGCCGTGCCTAGTACTACTTTGTCAGATCCACGGAGTTACTCCGGAATCTGAGTGGAATTGAGATAAAGGTCTTGTACTTGCTCGCTGACTTCGGTACGCTGCCTGCGGGTGCTGTCGCGACTGCCGCGCAACGCGCCGGTGTGGCTCGACCGCTTGAGCGAGTGGCTCGAGCCATTCGAAGTCTGCTTCAGTCACATCGCACAGCGCGGCGCTTTTCGTCGCTATCTCCTCGGACTGCTGAGCGACAGCCGGCGCAAATCGATGAGCGCGATGCTCGAGCGCGTCACCGATCCCGGAACCTATCAATCGTTTCAACACTTCATTACCCACGCCCCGTGGAGCGCCGAGCGTGTCTGGCGACAGCTCCGGACCGTGATCCCCGAGCGTACGGGCGTGCTGATTCTCGACGGGACGAGTTTTCCGAAACAAGGCCGACGCTCGGTGGCGGTCGCCCGCCAGTATTGCGGGACGTTGGGCAAGATCGCCAATTGTCAGGTCGCGGTCACCGCCGCCCTGTGGACCGGCGTGCGCGCGTGGATGCTGGGCGCCGCGCTGTATCTGCCAGAAGAATGGCTGACGCCCGCGGCTCGGCAGCGCGCGCGCATACCGGCCACGATCCGGTTCCAGGAGAAGTGGCGCTTGGCGCTCACCCTGCTGCGACAAATCCGCGCCGCGGGCTTTCAGGTGACCGCGGTCCTCGGCGATGCGGAATTCGGCGACAACGCCACGCTGCGCCGCACGTTGCATCGGCTGAAATTGCCCTACGCGCTCGGCATCTCGTCGACGCTCACGGTGTTTCGCGGTACGCCGACGGTCAGGATCCCACTCCGGAAACCAGGACGCAGCCGTCCGCCCACCCGACTGCAATTGACCGACGACAGTCGTCCCGAAGCCGTGCGGGCGATCGCTGCCGCGTTGCCGCCGCGCGCCTGGCGCCGTGTGACGTGGCGCAACGGCACGAATCGGTCGTGGGCCGCGCACTTCGCCGCTCTGCGTGTCACCCCCGCGCACGAGTGGCGCGGGCGGCGACTCGCCCCGGAAGTGTGGCTGCTCTTCGAACGCGACCTCGGCACCACCCCACGGATCAAGGCCTACCTCGTCGCGCTGCCGGCGACCGCGTCGCTGCGATCCCTCGTGCGCTTGGCGCATCACCGCTGGGCGATCGAGCAGCAGTACGAGGAACTGAAGGACGAGCTCGGGCTCGATCACTTCGAAGGCCGCTCGTTTGTCGGCTGGCATCGCCACGTCGTGCTGACCGCCTTGGCATACAGCTGGCTGCAAGACGCCAGGCGCCGCGCCGGCGCGCGGCTCCCCAGCTTGCCCGTTACGCGTGCGGTGATCACCGAGATTCTTACAGCGCATTTCTTTGTGACTCGACCGCACTACTTAAGAACCATGCAGAAACTCGCGGAAATCAATCTGCGAATCTGACAAAG
>DASYRX010000286.1:0-2919 GCA_036003845.1 Gemmatimonadaceae bacterium
GTCGATGGCGTTCAACCTGGTGTCGGACGGCCTGCGTGACGCGATGGAGATCCGTTCGTGAGCGTGGCGCTGCTCGAGGCGCGGGGCCTGCGCAAGCACTTTCCGCTGCGCGGCGGTGTGCTCCACCGCACGCAGGCGTGGGTGCGCGCGGTGGACGACGTGGCGTTCGACGTGAAGCCGGGCGAGACGCTGGGCATCGTGGGCGAATCGGGATGCGGCAAGTCGACGCTCGCGCGCCTGATTCTTCGACTGGTGGAGCCCGACACGGGCAGCGTGTGGTTCGACGGCGAGGACGTGCTACGTGTCTTGCCGGGCCGGATGAAGCGCCTGCGCCGTGACATGCAGCTGGTCTTCCAGGACCCGTACGCGTCGCTGAACCCGCGCCTCACCATCGAGGACGCCGTCGCGTTCAGCGTGCTCGTGCACGGCGCAAGCCGCGCGGAGGCGCGTGACAAGGCGCGCGCGTTGCTCGGCCGGGTGGGCCTGGATCCGCGCTTATATGGTCGCCGCTATCCGCACGAGCTCTCGGGCGGCCAGCGCCAGCGTGTGAACATCGCGCGCGCGCTCGTGCTGGATCCGAAGCTGCTGGTACTCGACGAGCCGGTATCCGCGCTCGACAAGTCGGTGCAGGCGCAGGTGTTGAATCTGCTCCTGGAGCTGAAGGCGGAGCGCAATCTCACGTACGTCTTCATCTCGCACGACCTGAACGTGATCGAGTACGTGAGCGACCGGGTGCTGGTGATGTATCTCGGCCAGGTGGTGGAATCGGGCACCGCGGACGCGCTCGCGGAGGCGCCGAAGCATCCGTACACGCAGGCGCTGTTCGCGTCGGCGCCGAGCATGGACCCGGATCGCCGGATGGAGCGGCCGCCGATCGCGGGCGATCCGCCGAACGCGATCAATCCGCCGTCGGGGTGTCGGTTCCGGACGCGCTGCGCGTTCGCGATGCCGAAGTGTGGGGAGGCGGTGCCGGTGGCCGTGGCCGTGGCGGCGGGGCATGATGTCGCGTGCTATTTGTATGACGCTGAGACGGCACCCGCTGGTAGCGCGTGAAGTAGGTGTTAATCGAGGAACCGCGGTGTTTCCTCTATCGGACTGCGCCAAATTCTGAGGGCGGCCCGTCGCGTGTCCGAGCCTCGGCAGAGCGGAGTAGCGTTCCCCGAAGCCGCGGTGTCCCCGAACCACAAAAGCTGCCTGCTCTCAGGCACCAATGAGCGCGTGCTAGCGATCGCTCGGAGGGGTAACGGCAAAGACTAGCTGACTCGTTGACTATGCCACGCCCTGGTGTGCAGGAGCAGCAGGACGCGTGGAAAATCCAAGGCGCCAATCGTCATCGGTTTCATCATCAATAAAGCATCGCCATTCGTAGCGGCCGTTCGGCCGCAAAGGCAACGGCCCAATGTTGATCCCCATCACGACGCTCAGGGGAGTGCCGGCTCTGTGACCTACTGGTCGACCGACTTCAAAACCTGCGTCAATCGTGACTGGTTGTTCCCCGTTAGGCGCAGCAATCTGAACCGGCTGCCCATCATCAGTAACAAGGGTGAGTCGCAGACGGTGCTGGCGATTAGCCTCATCCCAAGGAACATCTATTTGGAGAGCGAGCGCTGACGGTGTCGGCTCTGGGCCTGTCAGGTTCCAGCCGCCACCAAGGATATAAAGCTTCCCGTTGACGGCCTGCGCAGAGTCGCAGAGCATCATCGTGACCTTCATGCAGCCTGCGCCGCCTTACGACTAGCCACTTCAACCCAGAACATCTCGGCGTCCGTTTGTACTTGGTGCGCCGAGATCGTGTTCTGTAGGGGTCCGCCAGTCACCGAAATGGCGAGCGAGGATTGGACATGAAAGAGTCTGCCGACAGGAATTGAAGCTACAACTGACAAACGGTCGCGTAGCTCCTGCTCGGTCAGGTAACCGTTCGTGAATTCGGCCAGTGCGAGTTCAATCTCCGATGCCAGGCTTGCCGCAGCGGACGGCTCACTGTCCAAGAGTTCCCAAGCTCGAGGGATAAACCATTCTTGGAATTCGCGACGGCCGATCTCAGCGGAAACGTAGCGCGCGACAGCTTCTCGAATATGATGCTCAGGCACCGCCATGCCGAGACCTCCCACTTGCGTCGTCAGCGCCACCGAGTTGCGGCAGATGTTCGCAGCGCATGATTTTCTTGGACGCCTTCAGCGCGGCGAACTGACGTCCCGTTTGATTCGTGATCGTGAACTCACTTCCGCGCGTGCCGGGATGCCGGCCGGAACTCGAAGTCAGATTATTGCATACCACGCATTCGGGGGTGCGATGGTCGCTGTGGTTCATCAATACCTCCTCCCGGATGGGTCCATCGGCGCCAGCGGCCTGCCGGATCCGAAACGCCTGCTCATCAACAACATGCTGTATATCGTCGTCTAGGAAAGCCGGGCTACAAGGTCTTGGACGCTTTGTTCTCCGTCACCCAAACAGCGCCAGCGGCTCCTCCACCAAATCAGCCAATGCCCCCAGGAACTGGGCCCCCCGCGCCCCATCGATCGCGCGGTGGTCGCACGACAACGTCAGCACCATCATCGGCGCGACAGCCGGCTGGCCGTTGAGAGCCACGACACGATCCGCGATCCGACCCACCGCCAGGATCGCCGCCTGGGGTGGGTTCACGATCGCGTTGAACGCGTCGACGCCATACATCCCCAAGTTGGAGATTGTGAACACGCCGCCGGTGATATCCGCCGGACGCAGCTTGCCCGACTGAGCGCGCGTCACCAGCTCCTCGCGGCGCGACGCGATCTCCGCCAGCGACAGCGTGTCCGCGCGATGGATCACCGGCACCACGAGCCCGTCCTCGATCGCGACCGCGACACCGATGTTGATCTCGGCGTGCTGTACGATCGCGCCGTCCTTCCAGGAGCCGCGCGCGAACGGATGCTCCGCCAG
>DASYRX010000287.1:0-8679 GCA_036003845.1 Gemmatimonadaceae bacterium
GGCGCCGGACGACGTACCTGCAAGTCACGAGAGTCTATTACCAGGATGCGACGTACACGAAGCTGCGCGAGGTCACACTCGCGTACGATGTACCGCGCGCCACAGTGCAGCGCTTCTGGTCGCGTGCCAACAACGTGCGGCTGCAGGTGAGCGGGCGAAATCTCAAGTGGTGGACGGACTTCCGAGGCGGCGATCCCGAGGCGGAAAACTTCGGCGCCGGCAACGTGCCCGGCAGCGTACAACGCAACCGTGAGCTCGCTGCCTATCCGCCGAGCCGCACGTTCTGGTTCAACGTCCTGGTGGATTTCTAACAATGCGCCCACACACTCGACGCTTCGCGCGCCTAACGGCGCTGATGCTCGCGGCTGCTGCGGCCCTCGTCGCCGGCTGCAAGGAATCGCTGGTACCGAACTACAACTCACCCAACGTCGATCAGCTCACGCGAGCACCTAACGCGGCGAGCGTGAATACGACGGTCCTTGGCCTCCTGGTCGGTGAGCGCGGCACCGTGGGCACCAACGCCACGGTATTAGGCATCCTCGGCCGAGAAGTCTACAACCTCGACGGGGCCGAGCCACGCAACGTGTTAGGCTACCTCGTCGGACCGCTGGAGCCTGGCGGCTTCGGCACCGACATGGGCTGGAGCGGGGCATATCGCCAGCTGCTCACCGCCTTCACGATTCTCGAGGCTGTCGAACGAGTCGCCGACTACACGCCGGCGCAGAAGGAAGGCGTGAAGGGATTCACGAAAACCTTCATGGCCATCGCGTACATCAACCAACTGCGCATCCGCGACACGTTCGGGATCGTGCTCGACGTCGATCCGTCGGCCCAGAACCTCGGGCCGTTCGTTACGCGTGACGAAGGGTACACGCGTGCTGCGACGCTGCTCGACGAAGCGAAGACGCACCTGAACGCGGCCGGCACAGCTTTCCCGTTCCTACTCACTACCGGCTTCGCCGGCTTCAATACACCAACCACCTTCTTGCGCTTCAATCGCGCGATCAAGGCGCGCATGGAGGTGTATCGCGCGCGGTGGAACGATGCGCTCACCGCGCTCAACGAGTCGTTCATCTCGACGTCGGCAACGACGGCCGCCGCACTCGCGACAGGTGTATATCACGTCTACTCGACCGCGTCAGGCGACGCGGTGAATCCGCTGTTCGATCCAGCACCGCGCGCGCTCGTGGCGCATCCGTCGTTCCTCACCGAAGCGCAAACGCAGCCAGGCGGCGCTATCGATCGGCGGGCGAGCTCCAAAGCCGTAACGGGGATAAGCCTGAGCACTCAGGGTGTGTCGTCCAACCTGCGCATCACTGCCTACGCAAGCAATGTGGCGGGCGTGCCTATAATCAAGAACGAAGAGCTCATTCTGCTGCGCGCCGAGGTGCAATTGGCGTTAGGCAACCGCGCCGCGGCCATTGCGGACCTCAACTTCATCCGAGTGAACTCGGGCGGGCTCGCCCCACTCGCGGTAGACTTCGCCGGTGATCTTGTCGACGAAATCCTGTACAATCGACGCTACTCGCTCTTCTACGAGTATGGTCACCGCTGGGTCGACATGCGGCGCTATGGCCGGCTGACGCAGCTGCCGAAGGCACTCCCGAGCCATCGCATTTTCTCCCTCGTTCCGCTCCCGCTCGACGAGTGCAATCAGCGGAATCCGCAGCCGAAGGGGTGTGTGCAGGTGTCGGGATTCTGAGGCCAAGGCTCAATGGTCAAAGGTCAAAGCGATCACAAGGTTCGACGCCGGCTTTGACCTTTGACCTCTGACCTTTGACCTTTGTTGTAATGCAACCAATCCACGCTCCGCAAACCCGTGCCGCGCTTCTGATCGTCATCGCCGGCGTAGCCATTCTTGTCTTGGTCGCGCCATACATGGTCGGGTTGCTGAGCGCGGCGGTGCTGTACGTCATTTGCAAGCCGTCGTATGAGCAACTCGTGCGCTGGGTTCGCTTCAAGCACCTCGCCGCGGCGATCACGCTGATGGGCACGATCCTGATCATTGTCCTCCCGATCGTTGTACTCGTCGGCATGGTGGTCGATCAGGCGCCCGATGCGTTGCGGGCCGCGCGCGGCGCCGCGCTGCTCGACAAGCTCGCGACGCTGCGAATCGGACGTGTGAACGTCGGCGCCGAAATCGTGCGGGCGAGCGGCACGATCACGCAATGGTTCTCTCGGCAGGCAATGACGATACTTGGCGGAGCCGCGCAAGCGACCCTAACGCTCTTGATTGCATTCTTTGGACTTTACTACTTGCTCTTGAGCGGCAGCGACACGTGGGCGCGATTCCGCGGCTACCTGCCGTTCGCTCCATCGTCGGCGGACGAATTGCGCGATCGGTTTTTCAGCGTGACGCGCGCGACGCTGATCGGCACCTTTTTTGTGGCTCTGATGCAAGGCGTGATCATCGGCATTGGCTTCTGGCTGGTACGCTTACCGGGCGCCGCATTCTGGGGTGTGCTCGCCGGCTTTGCCTCGATACTCCCGGTGATCGGAAGCAGCCTGGTGTGGGTTCCCGGCGTTCTGATCCTTCTCGTGCAGGGACGTTACGGCGGCGCGCTGATCCTCGCGGCGATCAGCATTCTCGTCGCCAGCAACATCGACAATGTCATCCGCGCGATTGTCTACAAGCGGGTGTCGAACATTCATCCGATGATCACGCTCGTAGGCGCCTTCGCAGGAGTGAAGTACTTCGGCTTGTTAGGCGTGCTCCTCGGACCATTGGCGATCGAATACTTCCTCGAGCTGGTGCGCCTGTACCAGAAGGACTATATCCAGCCGCAGATCGTTGTCGCGCCGGCACCAGTCGGAGCCGCACCAGCGACGCCCGCGCCCCAGATCAGTCCCGCTGCAGGAGACTGAAGAAGTGCTCAGCCGGCAGCGGTTCGGCAAATAGGCTCCCCTGACCGTATTCACAACGGAAACGCAGTAGCTCGGCAAGCTGTTCCTCGCGTTCGATCCCTTCGGCGATCGTGCGCAGCCGCTTGAGCTTTCCTAACGCGATCATAGCGCGCGTCGCGGCGTGATCTTCCGGCCGGCGAGTGATCTGGCTGATGAACGTGCGGTCGATCTTGAGGATATCGACCGGGATGTCCGCCGGATCTCCCAGCGTCGCGCTACGGATGCCATAGTCGTCGATCGCCAAGCGCACACCTAACGCGCGGACTTCGCGCAGCCGGCCCAATGCGTCGGCGGCCGTGCGCGCCAGTGCCCCTTCCGAGACCTCGAGGACGAGCCGCTGCGGATCGATGCCGCTCTCTTCCAGCGCATCGGCAACGTCACTGACGAATCCAGGAGCGAGGAGCTGTCGTGCGGTTACGTTGATCGCGATCGTCAGCGACCGGTCCGGTCCGATGGCGTCCTGCCAGGCGCGCGCCTGCGCGCACGCCGAGTTGAGCACCCAGCGGCCTAACGGGACGATCAGACCCGTCTCTTCGGCGACCGGGAGAAACGCCGAGGGCGGGATGACGCCGCGCTCGGGGTGATGCCAACGCAAGAGGGCCTCGACGCCGGCGATGCGCCGAGTCCGCAGAATCACGATTGGTTGGAAGACCAGCTGCAGCTCCTGTCGTTCGATCGCACGCGCCAGGTCGCCCTCGAGCGCGTGATGCTTGAGCGCCGCGGAATGCGTTCGATGATCGAAGAGCTCACACGTGCCGCGACCACGCCGGCGCGCCGCGCGCAACGCTACATCCGCATGGCGCAAGACGTCGTCGGCTTCGTCCTCAGGGAGCGCTGAGGCGATCCCGATGCACAGACTCGCGCGATAATCGCGGCCGCGCACATTGAGCGGCGACCCGAAGGCGCTGTTCAACCGCTCAGCGACCTGCACGAAGTTCCCTTCATCGGCCATGTCTTCCAGCAAGATGCCGAAGCGCGCACCTTCGAGCCGCGCGACGGAGTCGACGTCGCGCACGGTACTCGTTATGCGCTGCGACGTCGAGAGGACCAATTCGGGCAACACGTCCAGTGGAGCGAGAACGCCGTCTGTTCTGTACTCGTCGACCTCGAGCACGAGAAGCGCAAGCGGTAGCTGTTGACGGTGCGCGCGGACCAGCGCGTGCAGCACGCGGTCGCGCAGCAACGCTCTTGTCGCGAGCTGCGTGAGCGGGTCCCTCAGCGCCTCACCGCGGCTCAAGGAATGCGCCTCACGATCCGGAGCGGCAGGGGGAGGGGGAGGGAGAGAGCTCTTGCTCGTTAGGCGCGACGGTGCTGGCACTGCTGGCAACGGCGCTGCGTCGCGCACGGCGATCGCGATGCCGCTCAACACGGGGTCGTCCAGCAGGTTCGTCGCGACGACCTCCACAGCTAGCCAACGACTCTCGGCGGTACGCATGCGCAGCGTGCGCACGTCATCGCCCAGGCGACCGCGCGGAGCGACCTGCGGCTGCTCGCACGTATCCGAGTAGAACCGCTGCCACGCAGCCAGGTCGTCGTCGTGAATCAGTGTGCTGACTTTACGTCCGCGCAGGCTCTGCGGTGTATAGCCGAGGACCCGCTCGACGCTCGGGCTGCACGCTTCGATGTGCCCCTCGCGGTCAGCGAGAAGGATCGCTTCCGATGCTTCCAGAAGGAGCGCGTGTTCCCGGCTCTGCGTTGAGCGCCGATTCGGCGTACCTTCACTTGACATGTCGCGTTGAAGAGCCCGCGCCACGAGATAGTGCACGATCGCTGCGGCAAGCGCTGCCCCTGCGAAACCACCAACGGACCATACGGGAGCGATCAGGCGGGTCAGTGTGAAGGAAGTGACAACGCCGAAGGCCAGGCCCACGCAGGAGTAGGCCACCGCAGCTAACACAATCTTTCTGGAAGACGAGGAGTTCACTGAGCGGGTGTTGATTGCTTCGATGTAGAGTCGCGCGTGCCTAACCCCTAACCCCGAACCCCAAACCCCTTGCTCTTGTGCATCCTACGGGCCAAATGCCGGTATTAACGTAAGGCGCGTAGCTGAGGATGGAACGCGTGGCTGGTATTCGGTTCGACTTCGAGTTTCCCTGGCTCCTGTTGGTGCTCATTGCGCTTCCCGTCTGGTGGTGGTGGCGGATGCGTCGTGAGCGCCCGGACGGAATTGTCTTTTCGCGCGTCGGTCTCCTAAAGAGCCTGCCGCGCGCCGGCAAATCCATTCCGCGTGCACTTTTCACGCTGCGCAACGTAGCGCTCGCCGGATTCGTTGTCGCCGTCGCGCGTCCGCGCGCGCCTGGGCGTATGCAGCGCTCGAACAGCGAAGGGATCGACATCGTCATCGCGTTCGATATCTCGAGCTCGATGCTGGCCGAAGATTTTCAGCCGCAGAATCGCCTCGAAGTCGCGCGCCAGAAGGTGAAAGACTTCGTGCGAATGCGCACGAGTGATCGCATTGGCTTGGTAGCATTTTCTGGCGAGGCTCTCACGCAGGTTCCCCTAACGACGGACTATCCGGTCGCTCTCGCGGCGATCGACAATTTGCAGCCTGGGCAGCTCGAGGATGGGACGGCGATCGGGACAGCGATCGCGACTGCCGCGAATCGTCTGCGCGACGCGCCCGGACGCTCGCGCGTGATGGTGCTGATGACCGACGGCGTGAACAACCGCGGCTCGATCGATCCACGCACGGCGGCACAGGCGGCCGCCGCATTCGGGATTCGCATCTATACGATTGGTGTCGGGACAGAAGGAATGGCGCCGGTTCCCGTTGGCCGCGGCGTTTTCGGATTGCGCTACGAGAATCGTCCAGTTGAGATCGACGACGAATTACTGACGGACGTCGCGCAGTCGACTGGCGGTCGCTACTTCCGCGCGCGCGATGCCGCGGCGCTGACGCGGATCACTGAGGAGATCGACCGCTTGGAGCGGACGCCGGTGCAGACAAGGTCATATGTACAGTACGCCGAGCTGTACCGATGGCCGTTAGGCATCGCGTTGTTTGCGCTCGTAGTAGAACTGGGTCTAAGTATTTGGAGAGTGCGGGTTCCGTAGCGCGCTATTTGTTTTGCCCTGAGCAGAAGCGCCATGATGCTGAGAAACCGCGGCCGTTTACTTGTCTGTTCATTGCTGTCAGCGGCGTGTTCGAGCTCGACCTCGACGCTCGACGCACGCGGACCGGCGGCAGAGCGCATTGCAGAGCTCTGGTGGCTCATGACCGCGCTCGCGGCCCTGATTTTCGTCGCGTTGATCGTTTTTCTCGTTCCGACGCTGCGCCAACGGGCTGAGGGGGGCGCAGGGCAATCGCATCACAAAACGTGGCTGTGGACCACGATCGGCATCTCGGCGCTCATCCTAACGATTGTCTTTATCGCTTCGGAGCGCACGATGGCGGCGGTGCATAACGTGGCGCATGAGGAGGACGTCCTCATCCGCGTGAAAGCGTGGCAATGGTGGTGGGCGGTGACGTACGATCTTTCGGGATCCACTGACACGGTAGTAACGGCAAACGAGATCCATATTCCGACGGGGCGGCGCGTGCGGCTCGAGCTCACCAGCGGCGACGTAATCCACAGCCTCTGGGTGCCGAACCTGCAGGGAAAAGTCGACCTGGTGCCGGGGCGTGTGCATGCGCTGCGGCTACAGGCGGAGCGACCCGGCGTCTCACGCGCTCCGTGTGCCGAGTACTGCGGCGTACAGCACGCGCACATGACGCTGCTGGTCGTGGCGCACACGCAAGCGGAGTTCGACGCGTGGCTGGCGCGCGAGCGTCTGCCAGCGTCGCCGCCGACGGATTCGTTGCGGAACGCGGGCGCCGCGCTGTTTGGACGTTCGTGCGCCTACTGCCACATGGTGCGCGGCACGGGCTCGTTAGGCAAGCTCGGCCCCGATCTTACGCACTTCGCGAGCCGGCGTATGCTGGCGGCGGGGACGCTGGAAAACTCGCCTGAGCATCTCGCGACGTGGCTCTTGGAGCCTCAGCGCGTCAAGCCCGGTACGCGCATGCCGACGGTGCCACTCGATGCACCCGAGCTCGCAGCCGTCGTCGCCTACGTTGCCGGACTCCGCTAGCACCGCACCACCGGCCGAGCCACCGGCCAGGTCGCGTACGGCGCAGGAGGCGGCATTCGACGCCGTGTGGTCCGACCCGCGCGGCTTCATAGGTCATCTCCGCACAATCAACAACATCCCAATCGCGCGTCGCTACATGATCACGGCGGGGGTGTTCTTTCTCATTGGCGGCGTGCAAGCCCTGCTGATGCGCATCCAGTTAGGCAAGCCGGACAACACGTTCCTCGACGCGGACACGTACAATCAGCTGTTCACGATGCACGGCACGACGATGATGTTCCTCGTCGTCATTCCGTTCATCGAGGCCCTTGCGGGATACGTCCTGCCGCTCTTGTTAGGCACGCGCGACCTTCCGTTCCCGCGACTCACGGCACTCAGCTACTGGACGTATTTGTTCGGTGGGATCTTCCTCTATTCGAGTTTCCTCTTTGGGCTCGCGCCGGACGGCGGATGGTTCGCGTATCTCCCGCTCAACAGCAAGGAATTCGCGCCCGGACTCAACATGGACTTTTGGGATATCGGGTTGAGCGTTGCGGAGGTCGCGGCCCTTGGCGCCGGGGCGGAGCTGATCGTCGGCACACTGCGCATGCGTGCGCCAGGAATGACGCTCAGTCGCCTCCCCATGCTCGCATGGACTATGCTCATCGTGGCCGTGATGCTGCTCCTCGCGTTCACACCGTTGATCGTCGCGACGGCGATGCTCGAGTTGGACCGTAAAGGAATCACGCAGTTCTTCAACGTCGCGCACGGTGGCGACCCTGTCCTGTGGCAGCACCTCTTCTGGGTATTCGGCCACCCCGAGGTCTACATCATGTTCCTCCCCGGAGCCGCGATTGTAACGCACGTCGTACAGACGTTTTCGCGAGCTTCGCTGGCGAACTACGGCGCCGTCGTCACGGCGATCGTTGTGACGGCCGTCGTCAGCTTCGCGCTCTGGCTGCATCACATGTTCGTGGCGGGCGTGTCGCCCACTGCGATGCGCGCGACCACGCTGGCCAGCTTCGTGATTGCGATTCCGGCCGGTATTCAGGTTGTGAGCTGGCTGACCACCATGTGGAGCGGACGCGTCACATGGACGACCGCCATGCACTTCGTCGGCGGGTTCCTCGTGCTCTTTGTGCTCGGAGGCCTAACGGGTGTCATGCTGGCGAGCGTCCCATTCGATGCCCAGATGCACGATACGTACTTCGTGGTGGCGCACTTTCATTACGTGCTTATCGGCGGCGTCATTTTCCCTTTCTTCGCGGGCGTCTACTACTGGTATCCCAAGATCACCGGCTGGCTGCTGCATGAGCGGCTCGGGCGTTGGAGTTTTTGGACGATGTTCGTGTTCTTCAACGTCACCTTTTTCCCGATGCACATCTCCGGGCTCCTCGGAATGCCGCGACGCGTGTACACCTATTCCGGCGCGCTAGGCTGGAACACGACGAACCTCATATCCACGTTAGGCGCGCTCGGGTTCGCCGCGGGGATTCTGCTCACGCTCGTCAATCTTGTGCGCAGCCGTAGGAGCGGCAGGCCGGCCGGGAACGATCCGTGGGGCGGGGACACTCTGGAATGGGCCGAGACGTCGCCGCCGCGCGCGGCGCAGTTCCCCCGCATCCCGCTCGTGCATGACCGACACCCACTCTGGGGGAACTCACAAGCTGACTCAGTCGACGAGTCGATCGCGCGCGCAGTGCGCCAGCTTGACTTCGCGCCGAC
>DASYRX010000288.1:0-42082 GCA_036003845.1 Gemmatimonadaceae bacterium
GTCGGCCAGCGGCGGCGCGCCGCGAGCGCGGCGAGGTCCGCCAAGAGCTCCGCGGACACCGTGTACGGCGCGTGCGGCGAGAGGCCGAGCCTAACGAGCGACGAGACACGCGATGACAGCAGGGCGATGCGCGCCCGCAACTCTGTCATGGAAGCGTCACACTGCGCCGGGTCGGGACCGAACACCTCCTGATACGATATTCCGCGCACGTTCATCTGCGTCATGGCGTCCAGGACGACGCCGCCGGCGCTGGTGTCCGCGAACGTTGTAATTCCCGCCAGCAGCCCTTCGGCGATGCCCAGACGCGCCGAAGCGAGCAATGCCGCTTCGTCGAGAACCTGCGTTCGCGCGCTCGTTAGGCGGAGGATCCACTGCCTGAAGGGTCCTCCCTCCAGGTAGCCGCGCATCACAGTCAGCTCGAGATGCGTGTGCGCGTTCACAAGCCCCGGCAACAGAAACGCGTTTCCTAACTGGATGACGTGCTCCGCGGCCGGGGCCCCGTCGCGCGGCCCGACGTACGTGATTCGGCCTGCCTCCACGCCGACGGCACCATCTGTGATGGGCGGGCGAGTGATGGGCAGTACCCATCGGGCGCAGTAGAGCTTTATAGGACTAGGGGATAGGGGTTAGGGCATAGGGGATAGCCTAACGAGTGTCCCCGTTGCCCTAGTGTGCCGGCGGAATCTTGAATGGATTCTGGAAGGTCGTGTCTTTTTTCGATTTCGGCTGGGGCACAGCGCCCGCCGGTGCAGTTGGACTCGGCGGCGGCGTATCGGGCGGTTGCGGCGTGCCGATCTGGAAAATGTCGCCGATGTTGGAGCCGGCGCACACGCTGCTCCCCGCGCCGATCAGTGCATAGTCGATGTACGTCTCGGTGCCGTTGCAGTCCGGCGAATTGTCCACGATCTGCTCGATCACCGTTGCGGGGCGCGGCCAATCGGGCGGAGCCGGCTTCCGGCTGTACACTTCCTTCACGAATGACGTGTACGCCGGCGCGGCGAGAATGCCGCCCTGCGCGTTCGCCTTGATCTTCTTCGGTCTGTCGAAGCCCATCCAAACTCCGGCCACGAGATCGGCTGTGTAGCCGATATACCAGACGTCCGTTCCATCGTTTGTCGTGCCGGTCTTGCCACCTGCGGGAATGTGGAATCCGGCGCCCCATACGCTGCCGGCGGCAGTGCCACGCTGCACAACGTCTTTCATCATGCTCACCATGAGCCACGACTCACCCGGCGAAAGCACGAATGACCGCTTCGGCGCAGGCTCCCAAATGACTTCGCCGCCGGCCGTCTCAACGCGAACGATGCCCGTGGGATCTACGTGCTCGCCGAGATTGGCGAACGTCGTGTACGCCGCAACCATCTCGATCGGATAGACGTCCGCCGAGCCGATGAAGATGGACGGATACGGCGGGATCGGAGTCGTTAGGCCCATCGCGCGCGCTTCGGAGATCACGGTGCGCTCGCCGAGGGCCATGCCCATGTCGATCGCGGCGAGGTTGCGCGACTGCGAGAGCGCGCGACGTATCGAGATCGTCCCCCAGAACTTCCCGTCATAGTTCTGCGGCGTCCACGTGGAGCCGTCGACCTGTGTCACAGCGACGGGTGCGTCGTCAACCGGACTTCCTGGCGAGTAGCCGTTCTGAATCGCCGCTGAATACACGATCGGCTTGAACGTCGATCCCGGCTGCCTCAGCGCCTGCGCTGCGCGGTTGAACTTGGAGTCGTCGTAGTCGCGTCCGCCGACGAATGCGCGCACGCCTCCAGTTCGCGGGTCGATCGCGACGAAGGCGCCCTGCAAGTACGGACTTTCCCGTCCGCTCTCTTCGTTTGTCGTTAGGGAGCGCGCGATGAAATGCTCATAGCTCTCGTGCGTGAAGGGACCATGGCGTCCGCTTTCGATCGCGCGCAGCTGGTTCTCCATCGCCCGTTCTGCCGCGTGCTGCATGTCGAGGTCGAGCGTCGTGAAAACCTTGAGCCCTTGCTCGTAAATGCGGTTGCCGAAGCGTTCCTCGAGCTGGCGCCGCACCCATTCGACGAAGTACGGCGCCACGTCGCCTGATTCGACGCGCCGCGCGAGCTGCAGCGGGTAGGCGCGGGCGAGGTTCGCTTGCTCATCGTCGATCACACCAGCGCGACGCATCAATTCGATCACTGTGTTGCGGCGCGAAATGGCGCGATCGGGATAGCGGCGTGGATTGTAGCGCGCGGGTGCCTTGGGTAGCGCGGCGAGCGTCGCCGCCTCGGCGAGGTTGAGGTCGCGCACCGACTTGCCGAAGTAGCGTCGCGACGCCGTTTCTACACCGTATGCGCCGCTTCCAAGGTTGATCTGATTGAGGTACAGCTCGAGGATCTTGTCCTTCGGGTAGCGCCACTCGATCGCGCGCGCGACGCGGATCTCGCGCATTTTCCTAACGGGAGATTTTTCGCGCGAGATCTGCGCTGGGAAAATGTTTCGCGCCAACTGCATTGTGATCGTCGAAAAGCCCTGACCGAACGAGCCGGTGCGGATGTTGTGCAGCACGGCCCCGGGGATGCGCCACCAGTCGATGCCGGAGTGCATGTAGAAGCGCTTGTCTTCTGTGATGATGAACGCTTCGCGCACGGCACGCGGAATCTCTTGCAGCGGAACGAGCGTGCGACGTTCGAGGCCGACTTCGGCGATGAAGCGACCGTCGATCGCATAGAGCGTCGACGTTTGCATCGGTTGGAACGCCTCGAGCGTTTCAAGATCGGGGCATTGATTGCCTGAGCAGATGCGGGACCACGTCGCGGCGAACGCGCCCGTGGCGAACGTACCGATGAAAGTGGCAGCGATGGCAAGCCGACGGGCGCGAACTGGATTGCGCGCGCGGAAACGTTGCCATGCTGCCCACGGATGCGGGCGTTCGGCCCAGAGACGTTTGAAGGCTTGCGGGATGCGAACGCGCATGGCTACGCGAGAGAACCTACAGAGCGCCTATGGGTGCGGCAACGCGCGCGAAGCCTTGGGCCTCTATTTTGTTGGCCATGACATCGCCCTTGTCGTACCTGGACGAGCTCGAGTGGCGCGGACTGCTCTTTCAAACCACTGAAGGCTCGCGCGAAGCGCTCGCTATCGGTCGAGAGCCCATAAGCGGCTACTGCGGATTCGATCCGACGGCGGCGAGTCTTCATGTGGGACACTTGGTGCAGATCATGGGCCTGGTGCATCTCCAGCGCACAGGCCATCGACCCGTCGCGCTCGTTGGCGGCGGGACCGGTCTCATCGGCGACCCGAAGGCCACGGCTGAACGCCCGCTCATTTCCAAGGAAGAAGCGGCAGCGAACGTCGCGACGATTCGAAAGCAGCTGGAGCGATTTCTCGATTTCAGTGGTCCTCGCGGAGCGCTGCTGCGAAACAACGCCGATTGGTTGAGCACGTTAGGCGCCATAGACTTTCTCCGTGATGTCGGCAAGCACTTCACCGTCAACTTCATGCTCGGCAAGGAGACCGTAAAAGCCCGGCTCGACAGCGGCATTTCCTACACCGAGTTCTCGTACATGTTGCTGCAGGCGTACGACTTCCTGGAATTGCACAAGCGGGAGGGCGTGACGCTGCAGACCGGCGGATCGGATCAGTGGGGGAACATCGTCGCAGGCCGCGAGCTGATACGCCGCACGTTAGGCGTCGAAGCGCACGGTGTGACGCTGCCGCTCGTCACCAGCTCGTCCGGCAAGAAATTCGGCAAGACGGAAGCCGGCGCTGTCTGGCTCGACCGCTCGCTGACATCGCCGTACCGCTTCTATCAGTTCTGGATCAACGTGGAAGACGCCGACGCTGGTCGTTACCTCCGTTACTTCACGCTCATGCCGCGAGCGGAGATCGAAGAGCACGAGCGAACAGTCGTGGCGCACCCGGAGCATCGAGCGGCGCAGCAAGCGCTGGCGATGGACGTGACGTCGCGGGTGCACGGCGCGGAAGCCGCGGAAGCGGCGCGGGCAGTGTCACGGCTGCTGTTCGATAAGAGCGCGGATCCACGCCAGCTGACGCCTGAGGCGCTGAGCGTCCTGCGCGAGGAGATTCCGTTCCGGGATCTGCCGGGTAACGAGGTCGTGTCGCCTAACGGGGTGAGCGTGATCGAATTGCTGGTGCAGACCGGGCTCGTTACATCCAAGGGCGAGGCTCGGCGGCAGCTACAGCAAGGCGCCGTGAGCGTGAATGGCCGTCGCCTGACGAGCGAGGAGCTCACGGTTCCGCGCGACGAGGCGATTCATGGGTCGTATTTCCTGGTGCGCAAGGGCGCGCGCGATCTGGCTCTTGCGCAGGTTTAGTTGGTTAACTGCCTCACCGCGGACGAACGCGAACACACGCGGACAACTTCAACAAGCAAACTGAGTTGTTAACAGCGTTCATTGGTTGATGAAAACGCTGTTTAGTCCGTGTTCGTCCGCGTTAGTCCGCGGTGAAGCATTTGACGAACACAGACTCAAAGACTAGCCAATGACTGCGAGCGCCGAATCGACTTCTTCTGGTGTCTGATAGAAATGCGGCGACAGTCGAATCGCACCTTCGCGCAGGGAATGCGTCACCTTCGCGCTCGTTAGGCGAGCGCTCACAGCTGCCGCGTCGCGCGGGATGATCGACACGACCCCGGCCCTCCGCGATCGTTCGGCGGGCGTGACAAGCTTGATATCCGAACGCGACTGCGCCCAGGCCACGATTCGATCCGCCAGCGCAAACACGCGCTTCGACACCTCGACCGCGCCGACCTCGTGAAGCAGCTCCAGCGACGCGTTCATCCCCCAAAAATCATGGTACGGCAGCGTCACCACTTCGAAGCGACGCGCGTCGTCGCGCCACGTTAGGTCGTAATCCAGCAGCTTCGAGAAATCGTCCGTGCCGCGCGGCGCCATCCAGCCAACTTCCTGCGGCGTCAGTTCGGGAATCAACTCCGATCGCACGTACACGAACCCGGTTCCCCATGGGCCGAGCAACCACTTCTGCGAGCCGCACGCGAGGATGTCTATGGGCGTCTGGCGTACATCGAGCACATCCGCGCCGATCCCTTGCATGCCGTCGACGATGAAGTAGACGCCGCGCTCGCGGCAGGCCGTGCCGATGCGGATGAGATCGAGCTTGGCCCCATGTTCGAACCCAACCCAGCTCACGGCAACCGCGCGGACGCGCTGATCCTCAAGCGCGACAATGATATCCTCCTCGCTAGGCACGCGCTCTCGGCAGGGTAACTGCCGCAGCGTCACGCCGCGCGCCTCGCTCAGCGCCATCCATGGGTACACGTTGGCAGGAAACTCGCGCTCGCACGAGAGCACCACGTCGCCCTCGCGAAATGGCAGCGCGCGCGCCGCGAGGTTGATGCCGTGCGTTGTGTTCGTCATGACGGCGATCTCGCGTGGCGTGGCGCCGATGAGACTGGCGACGAGCTCGCGCGTGTGCGCCAGCACGCCGAATTGATGCTCCAGCGTTAGGCGCCACGGCTCCGAGCGCAGTAGGTTCGCCTCGGCAAGCGCCGCACGTGCCCGCTCCGGCATGGGGCCCGTCGAGGCGTGATTCAGGTAGATCACCCCGCCGCCATTCATCGTCCACGGAAACTCCGTACGTCTGATCTCGTCGATGTTCATGCGCTTTCCGCAGCGATGGGAAGAGCTACCGGATCGCGCAGCTCCCGCGGCGTATCAGGGGGCTGCCGCCGCCAGCGGCGGTGCAGCCAGAAATACTGCTCGGGATAACGCCTAACGAAGGACTCCAGGATGCGCGTATAGGACGCGACTGTCTCATCGATGGCCTGTTCGCGATCCACATTCCGTGAGACGGGAATCGGCTGTACGTGAAACCAGTATTTGCCTGAAGGCTGAAGTGTGGCCGCCACGAACATCGTCGGCACCTCGAAGCGCTGCGCGAAGACAGCGGCGCCGCGCGGCGTTTTTGCCGGACGCCCAAAGAAAGGAACGAACGCTGAGGCCAGTCCCTTCACTCCTTGATCGGACACGAGCGCGACGCCGCGCCCCGCGCGCAGCGCTCTCGGCACCTGACGCACGGCTTCGTCATCGTACATAACGCGGATGCCAAACCGCTCGCGCGTCTCCTTGAGGTACGCGTCGAACAGCGGATTCGCCATGTGCCTGGCGACGACGTCGGCCGGAAAGCCCTGCGCCCCCGCGAACGCAGCGCACAATTCCCAGTTCCCGAGGTGCCCTGCAACGAAGAGGACCCCATTCCCTGCTGCGTACGCCGCACGAAACGCCGTTAGGTCGTCGGCGCCTTCGAACTGCTCCAAGACGCGCTCGGTCCCGTGCTTCCCGAGCAGCGCGATCTCGATCGCGACGCGTCCAAAGTGTGCGTAGGACTCACGCGCGATGCGCGACACCTCCTCGGCCGACAGCCCCGGGAACGCCGCCTGAATCTGGCGCTCCACGACGCCGCGGCGAATGCCGAGGGGGCGGTAGGCCAAGCGTCCCAAAGCCGCGCCGAGGCGCCGCGCCGTTTCATACGGCAGAAGCGCCAGCGCCGCGACGACGAGCCTAACGCCGATGATCTCGAGTCGATGGATGAACGGCCGCATCCGCTCAGTTCACGTTGCGTTGCACAACGCGCTCGGCGAACGCCGTCGTTTCGCGCGCGACGCGGTCCCAGTTGTAATGCGTCTCCACCGCTCGGCGGCCGGCGCGTCCGAGCGCCTTGCGCCGATCCGGACTGGCCAGCAGCTGGCGCAGCGCCGACGCGACCGCGTCGGGATCGTTAGGCTTGACGACGACCCCGGTTTCGCCATCGCGCACGGCGGAGCGCACGCCGCCGCTGTCACCGGCGATGATCGGCAGGCCGCTCGCGGACGCCTCGACGAAGGAGATGCCGAAGCCTTCGATCGCTTTGCCGTCCTGTCGCGACAAGCCGATGTAGACGTCGGACGTCGCGTAGGCTTCGGCGACGTCCTGATCGGACATGGCGCCCGCGAACGCTACGCGATCGGCGACGCCCAAGTCGCTCGCCAGACGACGCAGCGCCTCCTCGTTAGGTCCATCGCCCACGACCAGGTAGCGCAGCGTTGGATGTTCCCGCACCACGGCAGCCATCGCGCGCAGCGCGACGTCCTGGCCCTTGTGCGGCACGAGCCGTGCTACAGTCAGCGCCACGCAGAGTCCCTGCCAACCAAGTGACGCGCGCAGCGCGCCGCGATCGTTGTCGGGGCGGAATTGATCCGGATCGGTTCCAAGATCAATCGCGACGATCCGGTCCGTGGCATCGATGCCTAACGTTTCGCACAGCGCCCACGCCGTCTCAGCCGTCCACGCGGAGTTGGCCACGATGCCGGCGCACTGGCCGAGGAGGCGGCGCACGAACCAGCGTTTCATCGCGCTGGCCGTGATTTTCTCGCGCTCCTGCAGAAGATCGCTGCCGTTCACGTACACGAGATACGGCGCGCGGCTCACGGCGCCGCGCCGCGCCATCAGCAACGGGTAGCCGCACGGCCGGATGTTGCCGCAGTGGATGACGTCGCTCTCCGCGGCCCGACGCGCAATGCTGCGCGCCCAGCGCCAGCGATTCGTCGCCGTTTTGGCTCCCTGGAACGTGAATGGCTCGCGCGTTATGCGGTACGGCTCTTCCTGGTCGAAGCGCTGTGCATTGGCCGCGGCGACGGTCGACACGATCACACCCTCATTGGCGAGCCTGCGGCACAGCTCCACGTGTCGTCGGGCCATACCGCCCAGGTCCGGCGGGTAATCGACCGTGACGAACAAATGCCGCATCGTACGTTAGGCGACGCCCGCGACCGGCGCGTTGCTCGACACCGCCCCTCCCGGCGCGAGGGCATGAATCAGCGTCTCGAGTCCGTCGATGTATTGCAGCTCTGGATAGTCACGCGCCACCCGAGCGCGCGCCACACCACCCATCGCGCTGCGCCGCTCGGCATCGTGCACCAGGGTCGCGAGGGCGGCCGCACAGGCGGGGGCATCGAACGTGTCGAGCAGGATCCCCGAGATGCCGTTCGCCACATAGCGCTCGAAGATGGCCGCGCGTGGCGCAACGACGGGGACGCCGTTGCTCATGCCGTCGAGCGTGGCGTAGACGGCGTCGTCACCGCCGACGGCAACGACGACGGCGGCCGCGTGCGTCAGGGCGTGCGCGACGCCCGCGGGCGCCTGCAGCCAGCGCACGACGCGGGACAGGCCTAACGCGGCCGCCTGCATGCGCAAACGCTCGGGGACTTCCGCGCTCGCGACCATGCACAGCGTGAGGTCACGGTGTCGCTTTCGAAGCATCGTGACGGCGCGCAGTACGCGACTCGCGTGGATCGTGCCGTTTGCGTCGTACACGCACACCAGGAGCGGCGCGCTCGGTTGATGACTCGTCGTGTCGTCCGGCACCGCGACGCCGAGCTCGACGCGAAAGCGTGGAGGGTCAGGACCGGCGCGATCGATTCCCGCACGTCCTGTCAGCAGCGGCGTGGCGACTGTGAGGCGTTCGGCGAGACGACCGAGACGTGTCGGACGTACTCGCTCCCCGACCGCGATGCGCCTAACAAGCGCCGGACTCTGCCGCAGAGCGACCATGGCCAGCGCGACGGCAAAGTGATCGGCGTCGTCGTTCACGAACACGATCTCAATCTCGTTTTCGCGGATTGCCTTGCGGATGCCGCGTACCCGTGGCGCGCCTGCCTTGCGCCCGCGCGGCGCAAGCGGCAGAACCACGATGCGAGTCGCATCGCTATCGCCGTGCAGGTCTGAGAAGGCGACACTGTTGAGTGGCGCCATGGCGACAACGCCGTGTCCCCGCACGGCGATGCCGCGGGCCCCAGAGACAAAGGCCCGCGCTCGACCCGTCCACAAGACGTCGCTGATGAGAAAAAGACAGCGGGCCACGCGTTAGGCTCCTCTCCGTCCGTCGTTGCCGTCCCCATCCCCCTCCCGTTCGTCTCCAACGTAACCGGCGTGTACCGGCCGATCGGCGAACTGCAGCTCGTGCAAGCGACGATAGATGCCGTTGCCGGTGGCGAGCAGCATCGCGTGCGTGCCACGTTCCACGATGCGTCCGCCGTCGAGCACCAGGATCTGCGACGCGTGCTGCACGGTAGAAAGACGATGCGCGATCACGATGACTGTGCGGCCGGCGAGCAGCCTGTCGATCGCTTCCTGCACCAGGCGCTCGGACTCCGTATCCAGCGCCGACGTGGCTTCATCCAAAATGAGAATCGGAGGATCGATGAGCAATGCACGAGCGATGGCCAGCCGCTGTCGCTGTCCGCCCGAGAGACGCGTGCCGCGCTCGCCGAGGACGGTGTCGTACCCGTTAGGCAGCGCTGAGATGAAGTCGTGCGCGTTCGCGGCGCGCGCCGCGGCTTCGATCTCCGCATTGCTGTACTTGCCGGCTGCCGCATACGCGATATTCTGACGCACAGTATCGTTGAACAGCACGGTGTCCTGACTGACGATACCGGTCAGCGCGCGCAACGAACCAAGCGAGATCTCGCGTGTGTCGAGACCATCGATCGTAATGCGACCCTCAGTGGGTTCGTAAAAGCGCGGGATGAGGTCCACGAGCGTGCTCTTCCCCGCTCCGCTTGGACCGACAAGCGCGACGACTTCGCCCTTACGCACGCTGAACGTGACGTCGCGCAAAACAGGCTCGCCATCGTACGCGAAGCTCACCTTGTCGAACGCCAGCTCATCCTGCAGCGCCGAGACAGTTCGCGTGCCGCGATCCAGCATGGACTCGGTGGGACGGTCCATGACCTCGAACAAGCGTTCAGCGGCCGCGAGCGATTGCTGCGCCACGGTTGGAACCTGCGAGAGCTGTTTGAGCGGTTGCAGCATGCGCAAAACGAGCAGCAGGAACGCGATGAGCTCAGAGCCCGACATCGAGCGCGTGACGAGAACTTCGCGAGCGCCGACGCCGAGGACGATTACCGCGACCGCTGTTCCGATGAGCTCTGTGATCGGCTGCGCGAGATACGATAGCCGCTGCACGCGAGTCATCCCCTTCGCGTAACGATTGCTGGCATCGTAGAAACGCCCCTCCTCGTACGCCTCACCGCGAAACGCCTTGACCAGTCGCATGCCGGTAATGGCTTCCTGCACGACGCTGGTCATCTCGCCGTACTGGTCGCCAAGGCGCCTGTGTCCTTTGCGCAGCTTACGCAGCAGCGGCAGCAGCAGCGCCATCAGGATCGGAGCGACGACGAGCGCGAGCAGCGTTAGGCGCCACGAAATCACGAAGCAGACGGCGAACGAAGTGACGACGACAGCGAGGCTCTGGATCGAGCGCGTGACGGCCTCGGTAATCACGGCTTTCGTCTGCTGCGTGTCGGTGAAGACACGCGCCAGCGTCTGCCCTGCGCGCGTACGCGTGAAGTATCCCAGCGGCAGCCGCTGGACGTGCCTGTAGAAGGCATTGCGCAGATCGCGCGTCACCAGCTCCTGGACCTGCGCGCTCAGCTGCCCGCTGGTCCAGACAAGCACATTTTTTACGACCACGGCCACCAGGACGACGATGATAATGTTCGTGAGCGAGCCGAAAGCGTCGTTAGGGTCGTGGAACCAGCCGATGACCCAGCGCTGGGCAACCGTGATCGAGCTCGGGCTCGTCGTCGTGCCGAAGACGCGATCGAGGAACGGGATCAGCAGCGTGAACGAAAGGACGTCCAGCAGCGCCGCGGTGACGTTCGCCGTGACTACCGCGGCCAGGCGCCATGCATGTGGCCGCACGAAGCCGAGCAGCCGGCGGTAGATCATCGAGGGGTCAAGAGCGCCAGCGGCACGATGCATTCCTCGGGGGTCACGCCGCCGTGGAGGAACGATCCCCGATAGCGGCTCTGATACTCACGCAGCTTGGTGGGATAGACGAAAAACGTGTCGCCGACGGCGAGCAGCGTATTGCTGCCCAATCCTCGGCGCGGAAGTCGCAGGATGTCCTCGTTAGGAAAGAGCAGCGCGTGTTCGGCGCGTTCGGCGCGCAGATCTTCGCCGAACTTGTAGCGCAGATTCGCCGTGGCGTCGCGTTTGGCGAAGACAGTGGCGGGCGTCTGACAGTGAATGGATCCGTGATCGCTCGTTAGGAGAACCGGCAGGCGCCGCCGCGCCGCTTCGCGCAGCACGGAGAGCAACGCGGAACGCTGGAACCATTGCTGCGTGAGCTGTCGCAACGCGATCTCGTCGCGCGCCACCTCGTAAAGAATCGTCGACTCGCTGCGACCGTGCGTAAGCAGGTCGATGAAGTTGAAGACGAAGGCCGTAACGCCATCCTGCCCGATCGCCGTCGAGAGATGCCGCTCCAGATCGTCCGAATCGTTCGGCGTGGATATCTTGTAATAGCGCACCGGCGTTTTTTCGCCCAGCTCGGCGAGCTGCGCCTCGAGCAACGAGCGCTCGTACGCGTTCAGCGTCTCGTCGTCGCGATCCGCCGAGCCCCACCAGTCGGGAAAGCGCGCTGCGATCTCGCCAGGGAAAAGGCCGCTGAAGAGCGCGTTGCGAGCGTACGGCGTCGCAGTCGGCAGGATCGCGAAGTAATGCGAGGTCTCGACCTCAAAGAGCGACGTTAGGCTGCGCTGCAGTACGTGCCATTGATCGAGCCGCAGGCAATCCACCACAATGAAGAGCACAGCGCGACTGCGGCGCATGGCGGGCAGTAAGAATTCGCCGACGATGTCGATCGATAACGGCGGACGATTTCCTTCGAGATCGCGCAGCCAGCGCGGATACTCCCGCTGCATGAATGCCGCGAAGTCGCGATGCATCGCCGGGTACATGCCGCGCAGTGATTCATAGAGTCCGCGCTCGCCCGCCGCTGTGAGATCGATGTCCCAGTGCATCAACTCGTCGAAGCGATCGATCCAACCGCGCCAATCGAGATCGCGCGTGCGCTCGGTCTCCAGCGAACGGAAACGATCGACGAACGCGCGCGCGACAGCCTGCTGCCTGAGCGATGGACCTTCGAGAATCTTCGTGACGACAGACAGCACCTGCCGCGGATTGACTGGCTTCACGAGATAGTCGTGGATGTCGGCGCCAAGCGCGTCACGCAGCGTCGTGTCGTCTTCGCTCTTTGTGACCATCACGACGGGAAGATTCGGCGCAAGCTCGCGCACCTCGCGGAACGCTTCCAACCCGCGCTTCCCAGGCATCTGCTCGTCAAGCAACACGACATCGAATGGCTGGCGTCGCAGCAGCTCGACGGCGTCATCCGCGTTCGTGGCGACGTGCACTTCGTATCCCTTGTCCGCAAGGAAGAGGCGGTGCGGCTCGAGCATGTCGACTTCGTCGTCGATCCACAACACAGTTTTCGGCGGCTTCTGCGCGCCGCTGCGCACGCTCGGGGGCATGGTCGAATGTAGCCCGGGGTCAAAACGTTTGCCGGGTGCCGCGAGTCCCGTAGATTGACGCCCGTGCAGCCTCCGCCCCCTCCGCCTGTGCAACAGCTGCAGCAGCTGCCGCCGTATGCCGTTCGCCCTGTTGAGTTTCCGTTTCGCTCGCTCGTTCAGCGGGCGGCACGCTTGGCGCTCGGTGGCGAGCGCGAGATCGCACTCGCCGCGCTCACGGCTGCCCGCTTCGCGAGAAGCGCCGTGCCACCGCTTCGGCTATCGGGCTCGCTTCGACAGGCACGCGCGGCGGCGTCGAGAGTGTGGTTCTCGACCCTGGCGCTTCCTGCACGTGCGCGTCTGGCTGCGCAGCGAGTCGTGGACGCGAGTACGGGGGACGACATGCACGCGCTTGCGGCGGGGCTCGAGGAGCTGATCGAAGTCGCCGGCCCCGTCCTCGACCGCGCGGCGAACACCGAGCTCAGAACGTTGACAAAACTCGCCGCCTCACGAGTCGACGCGTGATCGCACAGCCTGGGCCGGACGGGCCTAACGAAAAGGCGGATCCGCATCCTTTCGACGCCGCGGCGTATCTCGCGAGCGTCGCGAGCGGTTTCGTTCCCGATGATCTGATTGCGACAGGCTTTCCGAGCGTCGATGCGTTGTTAGGCGGCGGTCTGCATCGCGGTGACCTCGTCGTAATCGCTGGCGAAGCCGGCGCTGGAAAGAGCGCGCTCGCGTTGGGAATCGTGCTGCACATTTCCGGCAACGGCGGAAAGGCGGCGTTCCTGAGCGGCGAGATGAGCGCCGAGCGCGTGTACGATCGCGCGCTCGCGATCGAGGCACGTGTGCGCTACGACCATTTGCGCGGCGGCTCGCTGACCGATGCGGAGCGGAATCAGGTCGCCTTCGCCGCGGCCAGACTTCGAGCGCAGTCTCCGGTCATCCAGCAGATCCCGGATCGGGGCGTCGGCGGCTTGAGCGACGTGCTCATCGAGCACCTTGGACTTCAGCTCGTCGTTGTCGATCCGGTGCAGTGGCTGCTGAATGGCGAGGAATCGCTGGACGAGCAGATGGCGCGCGTGGCGCGCGATCTCAAAGCGCTCGCGCTGCGCCGGTCTGTCGCCGTGCTGGCCGTTACCAGTTTGCGCGCAGCGACGCGTGATCGACCCGACCCGCGTCCGCGGCTGGACGACCTGGGCGGGCTAGGCGCGTTCAAGCAGCACGGAGACCTCGTGCTCGGACTTTTTCGAGAGGAGATGTACTCCGACTTGCGCGACGTCCAAGGCGCCGCAGAGCTGCACGTGCTGAAGAATCGAGGCGGCGCGTTAGGCTACGCCGATCTGTACTTCTACAAAGAGTCGCTGCGGTTTGAGGACGTCATCGACTGACAAACGACTAACCTAAAGCTGTCAGCCGTCGGCTAACGGCTAATAGCTGACAGCTGCTGTCAGCTTTCGACTGTTAGCTGTCGGCCGAGAGCTTTAGTTGATCTTTTAGAAGGTGCCGCCAAGCCCAACGAGCAAGAAGGTGTAGCTAATGCCTGACGAGAACGCGACCATGCTCCGGCCCATGATGTTCTCGACCGCGGGGCCCAGGTTGGGATCGGTAGTGACTAGTCCCACGCCGATGACTGACGTGCTACCGACCGTCCATCGCTCGAAATCGAGCATGTAACCTTTGCGCGTGAAGTGGAACTGGTTGGGCAAGTATTTGACCAGCTCATTGGGCGTAACACCGGCCGGGTAATCGGGCGGCCAGACATCGCCGTCCTGATAGTAGTTGAGCGCCGCGTCGCGGATCGTTTGCATGTCGCCCACGATCGAGACCGCTGTCGCGCGACGTCGGATCTCCCAGAAGCGCGGGATGCCATAGCGAGCCAGAATACCGATGATTGCGAGGACGGCCAGCAACTCGACGATCGTGAACCCGCGTCGCAAGCGTCTCACTTGGGTGCGGTCCCGAGTCTTCGCATCGCGTCACGCAGGTACGACGTGTCGGCGAGGTAGGACGGGAGCACCCAACGCTGCCCACCCTGACTCAGGCTAAGCGCGAACGTATTTGGTCCCGTTAGGCGATACCCGATGCGCGCATCTGTGATGCCACCCTCTACTCCGGTGGTTGGTAACCGGCCATTACGCTCTTCGAAGGTGCGCACTCGGCGACTGGCGAGATAGAGTGTGAGCCGCGCGCTGGCGTCCTGACGCCCCGCCGATACGGCGGCCGTCGGACGCGTCCCTACCGAGGGGACGAGCCACACGGCGCCGCAGGCGGCAATCGCGAAGATCGAGGCGATGCGACGCCACGGGCGTGGCGGGCGCCGCTTGCGAGCCTCTGCCTCGCGCTCCTCTTTCTTTTCGATGAGGTACTCGCCGGCCAGCGTCTGGGCGAGAACGTCCCGGCCGGGGACGCGCTTGCGCGCGCCGGCGGGCACCGGAGGAGGTACGGACTGACCGGCGCGCGGCGTGAACGATGGCATCGAGAAGCGACGATTTTGGGGCCCCCTCCGTCACGCGCTTTTACCGAACCGTGATCGTTCTAACTAAAGCCGTCAGATGCCGGTTAGGAGTGTTCGAGTTGTCAGTGGATATCAGCTGCTGTAAACTTGGGACAGCGAACTGGCGTCTGACAGCTTTGCTTTCAGGCCGCGTTAGGCAAGCGGCCGGTGCTGGTCGATCTTGGGAGGGGAGGTGTTATGGCCGAGGAATTCCAAGTCAGCGGCAAGAACGCAGCGGCGCCGTTCACGCTGAAGCTGCACCGCGGTGACGGCATGTCCCTCATCGCGATGAACTGGAAAACGGGGAAACCACCCAAAGATTTCGTCGGTTTCGCGATCGAGTATAAGGAGCCTAACGGCGACAGATTCTTCCCGCTCAAGAATCGCCTCGCCTTCCCAGGTACCAACGGCGACGTCAACCCGAACAAGCTGTCAACGCGCCTCTCGCCGATTCAGAAGTTTCGCTGGGTGCACTTTCCGCGCTTCGCCGAGCTCAAAGGAGAATTCCTGTATCGCGTGACACCCGTGTTCATGAACTCGGCGGACGAGTTGAGCTACGGCGAGCCCCAGGAAGCGGCCATCGAGCTGCGCCGCGAGACGTATCCCGGAAAACTGAACGTCACGTTCACGCGCGGTTTCGTCGCGTCACAAGCCTTCGTCGATCGCTTTGAATCGAAGGGTGCGATCTCGAAGCTTCTGCCGAAGAATGCCGACGGCGGGCTCAAGTTCGTACCGACGCATCCTAGCGCGAAGGAAGCACTGGCATGGATGGGCTTCGAGGCGCGCAGCGCGATAATCGAAGTGCTCGATGAAGCGATCAAAGACAAGAAGGCGCAGGTTCGCGTCGTTGCATATGACTTGAGCGAGCCTGGCATCGTATCACGCCTCGAGAAGCTCGGCAAACGCCTCAAGGTGATCATCGACAATGACGGCGCGCACAAGAAAACGACGTCCGGGGAGGCGCAGTCAGAGAAGCGCCTGCGTAAGTCTGCCGGCGCGGCGAACGTGAAGCGTCAGCACATGGGGAAGCTGCAGCACAACAAGACGATCGTCGTCGACGGGCCAAAGGTGCAGACTGTCGTTTGCGGATCGACGAACTTCACATGGCGCGGATTCTTCGTGCAGTCGAACAATGCGCTGATCCTGCGCGGAAAGAAGCCCGTTAGGCTCTTCACGGCTGCTTTCGACGCGTACTTCCAGCACGACAAGCCGTCGGATTTTGGCAAGTCGTCGGCGGCGCAATTAACCGATATCAAGCTCACGGCGATCGACGCGCACGTCGGCTTCTCACCGTACGCGACGAAGAACTCGCTGCTCAAGAAGATCGCCGATGACATCGGCAAGAAGACGACCTCGAGTCTTCTCTACTCGCTGGCCTTCCTCTATCAAACGAAAGGACCGATTCGCGACGCGATCAGGAAAGTCACGCGCAGCAAGAACGTCTTCGTGTACGGCATCTCGGATAAGAAAGTCGGCGGCATCGCGCTTCAGAAACCGGATGGCAATGTCGCGCCTGTAAACCCGTCGGCGCTTTCGAAGAACATTCCGGAGCCGTTCAAGAAGGAGCCGACGGGCGGCGGCGGGAATCGGATGCATCACAAGTTCGTGGTAATCGATTTCGACAAGCCGACGGCACGCGTGTACATGGGTTCATACAACTTTTCCGGCGCGGCCGATTCGAGTAACGGGGAGAACCTCCTGTTGATCCGCGACCGCCGCGTGGCGACGTCATACGCGATCGAGGCGCTCCGCATCTTCGATCACTATCACTTCCGTGTCGCGCAGCGGGAAGCGAAGAAGAAAGGGACCAAAAAACTCCAGCTGCTGCGGCCCCCCAGAAAAGCCGGCGAAAAGCCGTGGTGGAACGACGACTATACCAACAAACGGCGCGCGCGGGATCGCGTGCTGTTTTCATAATGAGCCTCCCTGAGCGCGCCCGACTGTGACGCCACCGAGCGGGATTGTCGCGATTTAGGCTTGGACGGAGGCGACGTTCGGCGATAAGTTCGGCTATACCTCGCTTGGGAGTCCTCATGCCCGTCTCGCGCCGGTCATTCCTCGTCACGCTCGGCGGCGGTAGCGCCGCCTTCTTAGCGAACCCCTCGTTTACGTGGCGCGGTCATGAGCCGCTGCTGGCTCAGGGCGTTTCGGCACGGCGAGCCGATCGGTTGCTCGCTTCGGCGCCTGGGATGGTCCGGCTCGATAGCAATGAGAACCCTAACGGGCCAGGTTCGCGGGTTTACGACACGATTCACAAGCATCTCAATGCGTCGAATCGATATCCGGTCAAGAGCGAGGACGACCTCGCCGCCGAAATCGCCAGAGTTCACGGCATAAAGCCTGAGAACGTGTTGTTAGGCTGCGGCTCCGGCGAGCTGCTGCGATCTGCCGTGAATGGGTTCACGAGCAAGGAGCGCGCACTCGTCGCTCCGGAACCGACATTCGAAGCGCCTGGCAACTGGGCGAAGTTCATCGGCGTCCCTGTCGTCGCTCCGAAGGTCGATTCGGCATTGCGACTGGATCTGGACGCGATGGTCGATGGAGCACGCGGCGCGGGGTTGGTCTACTTCTGCAACCCGAACAACCCGACAGCGACTGTGCACGGTGCCGCGGCGGTGAAGGAGTACGTGAACCGCGTCAATACGCTGTCGCCTGAAACCACGATCCTGATCGACGAGGCCTATCACGAGTATGTGGAAGAGCCGAGTTACGCGACGGCGATTCCGATGGCCCTGACGAATCCGCGCGTGGTGGTCACTCGAACGTTCTCGAAGGTGTTCGGCATGGCCGGACTGCGCGTTGGCTACGCGATCGGCTTGCCGGCGACGCTGGCCAAGATCTCGCCGTGGATGCTGGGCTCGAACGTGAACGCTCTTGCGCTCGCGGCGGCGCAGGCGACGGTCGGCGATGTCGCGCACATCGAGCGCGAGCAGAAGCGCAATCGCGCGGCCAAGGCGATCACGCAGAAGTTCTTCGAAGACGCTGGCTACAAGGTCGCCAAGTGCGACGCCAACTTCATGATGGTGGACATCCGTCGGGACTCGAAAGAGTTCAAGCTGGAGTGCGTCAAGCAGAAGGTCGCCATCGGCCGTCAGTTCCCGTCGCTGCCTAACCACGCTCGTATTTCGATCGGGACGATGGACGAGATGAAGAAGGCGCTCCCTGTCTTCAAGGCGACGTTGATGACGTCGGCGGCGAACTCCTCGGGCCGTTAACCCGGCGGCGCTCGGCGCCGGCGTTAGGTGGACCGCGATCGGCAACTCTTGCGGCATTTTCTTGCCGCGATAGCCTATCGCACGCAGAAGGCGCTGCGCGGCGCGCCCGCGCGGTATCCCGACTTCGATGCCGGGAAACAGGTGCGCACGCCAGTCGAGATCCTGCGCCACATGACCAGCCTCATGGGTTATGTGCGCAATTCATCGGCGGATCGTACCCGGTGAAACCGCGCGCGCTGGACACGTTGCAAGAAGAAATCGCGCGCTTCCACGACATGTTGGAGGAAATCGGCACGCTGCTGGAATCGGCTACTCCGTTGTCGATCACAACGGAGCAGCTCTTGCAGGGCCCATTTGCTGACGGAATGACGCACGTGGGCCAGCTGGGGCTGCTGCGCCGGCTCGCGGATTCACCTGTGGCACCGGAGAACTTCATTTATGCGCACATTGACGGCGATCGACTCGGGCCCGATCAGCCAATGCCGGCGCGGCCGGATACGCATTGGCCGGAGCGGCCCGCCTAACGCGGAGTAAGGGGCATGCCGATACTCGCCGGTGTCATCGCGCTCATGGCGCCGCGGATTCTCATCCTGGCGCTCTGGTTCTTCAGCACTTGGTTTGTCGGGGTCTTCGCCACGCTCCTCTGGCCCATACTCGGCTTCATCTTCGCGCCGACGACGCTGCTCTGGTACACCGCAGTGCAGCACTGGTTTGGCGGCGTTTGGTCGCTCTGGCCGGTCGTCGGAATCGTCGTTGCGGCGATTATCGACCTGTCTCCTGCCTCGAGCAGACGTTAGCCCGCCAACGCACCGGCCCAATGACATGGCGTCGTACGTCGTGCGGAGCCCGCGCGTTTGTTGATCATCTTGCTGTGTGCCGATGTGTTCGGCGGGGCGTCCCGCTACGGCGGCTAGCACGCGTCTCGCTTCCGGCTGCGCGCGTCGTGCGTAGGGCACGAACGTCACAGGGCAGCGCGCGCCGACGCTCGCCGCGTGACGCCGCCTTCGGGGACGCACCCGCCTCACTTTCGATCCTCGCGCACCACATGCAGTAAAGCCTAACGGGAGGCACGGCAGCCCCGGAGGCGGCGTTGGCAGCGTAGCGAGAGACGGCACTCACGACGCAACTTGCACTGCATGCGGATCGCGCGCCGGCTCGACGCGTGTAAGCGCCTCGCCGCCGAAGTGGGCTGCCGATGCCAGTCCGTTACGCCACTTTGCTGTTGTAGCCGCCGCAGCGACACGCCCGCGCCGAACGCACCCCTTGACAGTCTTGGGGAACGTGCTTTCTTCCTCCCCTAGACTCTCTTGAGGACACGATGGCGAGACCCGACGCCGACATGCTGCACGGAACTCTGGACGTCGTGCTGCTCAAAACGCTCACGTGGGGACCGATGCACGGCTACGGCATCATCCGCTGGCTGCAACAACTCACCGACGACGTGCTCGACATCGAGGATGGCTCGCTCTACCCCGCGCTGCACCGCATGGAAAGTAAGGGCTGGATCGACAGCGAATGGGGCCTGTCCGACAACAACCGCCGCGCCAAGTACTATCGCCTAACGCCTGCCGGTCGAAGGCAGCTGCGCGCGCATTCCGCGGCGTGGAGTGCCTTCTCGCACGCCGTCTCGAAAGTGCTCGCGGCCAGTGCGGCGCCGGCCGGAGCGCTGCGATGAAAGGTCCATTCTGGAGGCGCTATCTACGCTTCTGGGGGAGCAATGTCGCGGCTGACGTCGACGACGAGCTCCGCTTTCATATCGAGTCACGTGTTGCCGAATACGTCGCCGCCGGGATGAGTCCTGGGGAAGCGCGGACGGCGGCGTGGTCGCGCTTCGGGAACGTGGACTCGGTGCGAGAGCGCTGCGAAGCGATCGACAACAGACGCGAACAAGGCCGGAGACGAATCGCCATGTGGGATGCGTTGAAGCAGGATGTGCGCTACGCGCTGCGCACACTGCGCCGGAATCCGGCGTTCACCCTCATCGCCGTGCTCACGCTCTCGTTAGGCATCGGCGCCAACTCGGCGATTTTCAGCGTCGTCAACGGCGTCTTGCTGCGGCCACTTCCCTATCGTGAACCCGAGCGGCTCGTGCGGCTCTTCACGGCCTTCCGTGGCTCCGGTGAGGAACGCTACGCGATGTCACAGCCGGAGTTCATGGACTACAGGGGCCTAACGCAAGTCTTCGACAACGCAGCCGCATTCACCGGTACGACGCTGACCTTGACCGGCGTGGGCGATCCGCAGCGTGTGCGCGGCATTGCGGCCACGCGCGACCTCCTGCCCGTACTCGGTGTTATGCCATTTCACGGTCGCAACTTCGAAGACGAAGAGGGCCGCGCTGGCCGCGAGCCGGTGGTCATGCTCGCGCACCAATTCTGGCGCACCCGATTCGGCGGCGATCGGACGATTCTCGGACGCGTGCTCACATTCAACGGAATCAACCGCCGAGTAGTGGGCATCCTCCCCGCGGATGCCACGTTCTTCAATGCGGAAGCGTTCATCCCGATCTACATCAATCCCGACAGCATGACCGGGCGGGCCACGAATTATTTGCTTGGCGTCGCGCGCTTGCGTCCCGGCGTCAGCGTTGAAGCCGCGCAGCGAGAGCTGAACGCGCTCACCAAACGGATCGCGGACCAGTACCGCAGCACATATCCGGAGAGCATGGGATATGGCGCGACGGCTGTCTCGATGCACGAGGTGCTTGTCGGCGACGCCAGGCCGGCGCTGTGGATACTCCTCGGCGCTGTCGCGCTCGTGTTGCTCATCGCCTGCGCGAACGTGGCGAATCTCCTGCTCGTCCGTGGCGAGGCGCGCCAGCGAGAGATCGCCATGCGACTCGCGTTAGGCGCCGGACGTGGGCGGCTCATCCGCCAGCTCATCACCGAAAGCAGTATCCTCGCTGTGCTAGGCGCCATCTGCGGCAGTCTGCTGGCGTGGTGGGGAATGAAGTCGCTTCTCGCGATCAACCCGAATGCGGTGCCGCGCATGGAGCTCATCGGTTTCGACTTCACAGTCGCGGCGGCCACCTTCCTTCTCGCGCTTTTGACCGGGGTGTTGTTCGGTTTGGCTCCCGCGCTGCAGCTCGTGCGGCCGGCTGTGAGATCGGTGCTGCAAGAAGGCTCCCGCGGAGCAAGCGCAGGCGGAGGGCAGCAGCGTCTCGGACGCAGTCTCGTCATCGCGGAGATCGCGTTGGCTGTCGTCGTCGTCATCGGCGCGACGCTACTGGTGCGTAGCTTCTGGGCGCTGCGTTCCAGCGACCCGGGGTTCCGGGCCGACAGCGTCCTCGCTATCGATCTCGCGCTCCCTGTCACGCGATACGATCCAGCCGCCACCACAGTTTTCTACCGCGAGCTCGTTAGGCGAGTCGGCTCGCTGCCCGGGGTCGAGCGCGTTGCCGCGGTAGCCCAGCTGCCTCCAGTGGCGGGTGGCAACAACTGGGACATCGAGATCGCCGGGCGCGCACTCCCACCGGGACAGGCGGCGCCTTCGCCGCAAGTCAACCCGGTGAGCGGCGAGTTCTTCTCGACACTTTCGATCCCGATGGCGCGGGGCCGGCCGATCGGTCCTTCAGATCGCGAAGGGACAGCGCCGGTTGCCGTCGTCAACGAAACGTTGGCTCGGCGGCTGTGGCCGAACGCGGATCCCGTGGGGCAGCAGATTCGATTCGACCGCAGTTTTCCGTGGATCACGGTCGTCGGCGTCGCGCGCGACGTACGCAGCGCAGGCTTGGCCGAAGCGCCGCGGTCGGAGCTGTATCTCGCGCACGAGCAGCTGCCGGCGGCAGCCGGCGGAAGCGAGCGCGCCATGTGGGTCGTCGCCAAGACGAAGGTGGATCCGAGCAGCCTGGCATCGGCGTCGCGAGCGCTCGTGAAAGAAATGGATCCTCTGCTCGCGATCACCGGCATCCGTCCGCTCACAGAGATCATCGACGACTCGGTGGCCGACCGGCGCCTCACGATGGTCCTGCTGGCGGTGTTCGGCTCCGTGGCGTTGACGCTCGCCGCGATCGGTATTTATGGGATCATGTCCTACTCCGTGCGCCGCCGCACGCGTGAAATCGGTATCCGCATCGCGCTCGGCGGGCGGCCGCACGACGTGCTGCGTCTCGTCGTCGGTCAGGGAATGCGCCTAACGCTATTCGGGCTCGCCGTCGGAGCGCTGGCGGCGGTCCTTGCCACGCAATTGATGCGCAGGCTGCTCTACAAAGTCAGTCCGACGGACGTGCTCACGTTCATGCTCGCCGTGCTGCTCATGGCAGGCGTCGCCTGGATCGCGAGCTGGTTGCCCGCGCGCCGCGCCGTCGCGACAAGTCCGACGAACGCCTTACGAGCCGAATAAACCAAAGCTGTCGGACACCGGTCGCCAGTCCCAAGTCGACAGTTAGCTGTCAGCTACTGACAGCTTAGTACCGATATCTGGCGTCTGAGAGCTTTAGTTGACAGCAGCGGACCGCGCCTAACGTGATGCTTCGCGCGCGAATGCCACGCGCCGGCTGCGACCGGTCGTGACCGTCAATCCCGTCACGCGGCCTGACGCACGCCCGAATCGAATGACCCAGCCTGCACCGGAGAACGCATCGGCGAACAGCGGCGTGAGCGCAACGCTCACTTCTCCGTTCGCACCGGTGATCATCAGCTTGCCTTCACGCTGATCCACTCGCCATGTCGTATTCAGTTCGTCACTGCGATAGTTGCCGGCGAGCTCGCTCAGTTGAGCTGCGGTCGGCGTGACCTCCGCCACGCGCTCGTAGACGCTCTCGCGGGCGCCAGGCCGCATCACGCGCACTCGCTCAGCGAGTCCAGCTTGCGTCGCGTCGAATTTGAGCGTCGTCTCCTGGTTGCCCATGCGGAATTGGTGCGACCCTTCGTGCTTGAGCGGCGCGCCGCCCTCAACGGCCACGGCACCGTTGCGCGCAACGAAACGCATCAGCCCTTCCGTGCGGTAGTTGAAGTACAGGCCTGCGTAGCGAATCGGCTGATCCTCACCTAACGGCACGTTGCCGTCCGCGTTCGCGGAGGCGACCGGCTTGGTCAGATACACGTCGGCCACGCGCTCGGCGAGCAGCATCGTGTTCGCTGTCGCGACATTGCACAACATCGCCACGGAGAAGTGCTCGTCGGGAAAGCGCATGAGCATGGCGCGGTAGCCGCCTAACGCGCCACCGTGCTGCACGCGCCGGCGACCGCCGTACGAGTCCACCGTAAGGCCGAACGCGTACGTGAGCTTGTCACCGTTGTTGAGCGTTCCCGGCGTTTGCACCATCGTCGTCAGCGTCGATCCGCCGAGCGCTCCGGTGTAGAAACTTTCGTCCCAGCGCAGCAGGTCCGGGATCGTGGAGTGCACGCCGCCCGACCCAGTCGTCTCGACGTGGCTCACATTTGACGTGATGTAGCCGCCCCCGCCCCCACGCTTCGGTGCGTACGCGTCCGCGCGACCCGGAAGAACCAGCGTGCGGTCGTCGATGTAGCGCGTCTTCGTCATGCCGAGCGGGCCAAAGATGCGTTCCTGCGCGAACTCGCGATGCGACTTGCCACTCACGCGCTGCACGATTGTCGACAGGATGTCGTATCCCGTGTTGCTGTAGAGATGCTCGTCGCCCGGGTTGAAGTTGGCCGCCTTCTGGCGCTTGACGAGGTCGATCACATCTGCCTGCGTGACGACATCGCCGTCGCGCATGCCGGCCATTGTGAACAGATCCCACTTCTCGCGCAGACCGCCCAGGTGATGCACGAGATGCCGAATCGTTATGCGCTTGCCGAGGTCGGGAACCTCGGGGACGTATTTGCGCACGTCGTCATCCAGCGAGATTTTGCCGTCCTGCACGAGCAACGCGATGCTCATCGCGGTGAACTGCTTCGACACGGAGCCCACGTAGAACACGTGCTCCGGCGAGATCGGCACGCCGAGCTCGATGTTGGCCATTCCGTAGCCACGCGAATACGCCATCTGGCCGTTGCGAAAGACGCCGACCGCGCAGCCTGGAGAGTCTTTGGTGTCGTATTGCGCGAAAACGGAATCCACGCGCGCGTTCTGCGCGTGCAACGGGAGCGCTGCCGATACGAGCAGCAGCGCGAGCATCGGGGGAGATGCTTTCATGTGAGTCTCCGATCTATCGGATTGTTGCTACGCCGTTTGCCCGTGACGGGAACCGCTCGAATACCGCGGGATCGTGTCCCGGTACGATCAGCCTAACGTCGCTTGCAATCGTTTTCATGCGATCCTGTGCGCGCAGATTCGACTCGGCGTCGAGTGTCTGCGCGATCGGCACGCGTTTCTCGAGGTTCTCGTACAGATACAGGTTGTCCGACGCGATCACGACTGTCCCTGCTGCCGTACGAACGCCGACGTATTGCGACGCATAGGTGTGGCGCCCACCGGTGTACGCCGTTAACCCGGGGAGAAACTCCTTCGCGTCGCCGTCGATGAGACGCAGACGTCCTCGGTGTTCGAGGTCGAACAACATCGCGGCAACTTCGCTTTCTATGGCGCGCTCCTTCGGCGCTCCTGTCAGCGGCGTCACGTAGTAATGGTATTCCTCGGCCTGAATCCACACGTTGGCCTTCGGAAACAGATCGATTCCGTCCGCGTGATCCCAGTGGATGTGCGAGATAACGATGTCGCTGACGGAATCGGGGGCCACGCCGGCCTGCCTAACGGCTTCGGCCGGCGAAACATATCCGGCGGGCTTCCAGCGATCGATGTAGCGCTGCCGGTGGAATCCGGCGTCGACGAGGACGTTGCGGCCGGCACCTCGCAGCAGCCAGACTGACATGGCGATGTCCAGGCGCCTGGAGGTGTCGGCGCCGGCGATCAGGGCGGACACGCGAAACGCGGGGACGGTGGCAAAACGAATCGCTTCGACAGCGTACGTCGCCGTGTTGGAGTTCGGCTGCGCCGAAGCGAGCGAGGCGCAGCAGAGTGCGACGAAAGCTGCTGCCCGCGCGGGCCTCACCGTGACCGCTTCGCGTTAGGTGAAGATGGGGCGGGCCGCGCGTCGATCTGAATAAGCTTCATCTTCTCCGGCTCGGCGGGAAGATCGGCCGATCCGGCCGGGTATGCGTTGAGCTTGAAGATGTAGCCGATGACGTCGAGCACATCTTCGCTCTTGAGCGTCCCCGGCTTGTCGTCCGGCATCGTCGTTTTCACGAGATCGAAGAAGTCGAACAACGTCTTGCCGAGCCATTCTTTATCGAAGAGGCTCTGCATGAATTCGCCGACCTCGTGGCACTCCACGCAGATCTTCTGAAACACCTTTTCACCACGGTCGGCCTGCGCCGCCGAATACACACCCTTGGAAACGGTCAGAACCGTCGACGCCGCGGTGGTGTCCTGGGCCTGAGCGGTCGCTGCGACCGCAAGTATCAGTACTGATCTCAGAAACATGGTCGTAAAGTGGTTGGCATCTCGCTGACGCACCAGCGTCACGAGTTAAGAAAGAGGATCGTCAAGGAGTTCGTCCGTAACGGCGTTAAACGAGTTCACAGCGTGGACGCAGTTGGCGATCTTAACGCCAGCGCGTAGGGCACCCCTCAACGCCGTTGTAGTGCCGCTGTCGACGCCCTTTGTTAGTGCAGCTCGAACCAGAAAAACCCGTACGGACCGAGCGAAAGGCAGTACGGGGATGCTGCGATCTTCGGAAACTCCACGTAGCCCAACATTTCGATCGGAGTTACACCCTGCAGTTGTGGTAGATCCAGCGAGACAGGCTGAGCGAATCGCGACAGGTTTGCCACGCACAGCACTCGTTCCCCTTCGTATTGCCTAACGTACGCGACGATCTTGGGATTGCTCGGCGCCAGGAACTCGATCGAGCCGCGCCCGAAGACCTTGAACACTCGTCGCAGCTTGATCATCTGGCGCATCCAGTTGAGCAGACTCGACGGATCATCCCACTGCGCCTCTACGTTCACGGCCTCGTAGCCGAACACGGGATCCATGATCAGCGGACTCGAAAGGCGTGACGGATTCGCCCGCGAAAAGCCGCCGTTGCGATCGGCGCTCCACTGCATCGGCGTGCGCACGCCGTGCCGGTCGCCGAGATAGATGTTGTCCCCCATGCCGATCTCGTCGCCGTAGTAAATGATCGGCGTTCCAGGGAACGACAGCAGGATGCTAGTGAGCAGCTCGATTCGCCGCCGGTTGTTCTCGAGCAATGGCGCGAGTCGTCGACGAATTCCCACGTTCACGCGCATGCGCGGGTCGGCGCTGTACGCGAGATACATGTAATCGCGCTCGTCGTCGCTCACCATCTCGAGCGTGAGCTCGTCGTGATTGCGCAGGAAAAGCGCCCACTGGCACGTATCCGGGATACTCGGCGTCTGCGCCATGATCTCGATGAGCGGCGCGCGGTTCTCCACGCGCAGTGCCATGAAGAGGCGCGGCATCAGCGGAAAGTGGAATGCCATGTGGCACTCGTCCCCTTCACCGAAGTACGCGCGCACTTCGCTAGGCATCTGGTTCGCTTCCGCGAGGAGCATCCGGTTCCCGTACGAAGCGTCCACATCGGCGCGGATGCGCTTGATGACAGTGTGCGTCTCCGGGACGTTCTCGCATGAAGTCCCTTCTCGTTCCAGCAGATACGGAATGGCATCCAGCCGCAGCGCATCGACGCCGATGTCTAGCCAGAAATGCATAACGCGCAGCAGCTCTTCGAGCACTGCAGGGTTGTCGAAGTTGAGATCGGGTTGATGCGAGAAGAAGCGGTGCCAGTAGTACGCGCCCGCCTTGTCGTCCCACGTCCAGTTCGACGTTTCAGTATCGGTGAAGATGATACGGACGCCGCGGTATCTCTCGATCGTCTCGCTCCACACGTAGAAGTCGCGCTCAACCGAACCTGGTGGTGCCTGACGCGCGCGCTGGAACCACGGATGTTGATCCGACGTGTGATTGATCACCAACTCGATCATCACCTGCATGCCGCGCTCGTGCGCAGCGTTCAAAAACTCGCGGAAATCATCCAGCGTGCCGTACGACGGGTGCACGTTGAAGTAGTCGGCGATGTCGTAGCCGTCGTCTCTCAGTGGAGAGGGGAAGAACGGCAACAACCAGATGCACGTCACGCCGAGCTCGGCGAGGTAGTCGAGCTTGCCGATCAGTCCACGAAAATCGCCCGTCCCGTCATCGTTGCCATCGGCGAAGGTGCGGACGTGCAGTTCATAGATGACGGCGTCCTTGTACCACAGCGGGTCTTGCGCGCTGCCTAGCGAGTTCATGCGTTTGCGCTGCCGCGTCTACTGTGCAGTTGACGCGCGCGAACGAGGTCACCTAAATGCAGGGTCATGGATGCGCTGCCGCAGGAAATCGAGCGACGATTGGGTCGAATCGGGTCGGCGGACATCGTGATTGGAATTCCGACCTTCAATAATGCCGCCACGATGAGCGATGTAATCGGTGCGGCTCAGTCTGGTCTACGCGCAAGCTTCGCGGCAGCTACCAGCGTGATAGTGCACGTCGACGGCGGATCGCGCGATACGACTGTCGACCACGCCGCGGACGCGGCATCCTCGAATGGCAGCGAACCGCATGTACTCCAATTCTCACAGCCGTTGGATGGCATGAGTCAGCTAGCAATCGCCCAGTACCTCAAGCCCGCCAAAGGAATGGCGTGCCGCACAGTATTTGAAGTGGCGCGACGGCTGCGCGCCAAGGCATGCGGAATCGTGGACGCCGACGCCGGTTCGCCTGACGCCGAGGCTATCGCGCAGCTTGTGAAGCCAATCGTTCAAGAGAGCTACGATTTCGTCCTACCCGTTTACAAGCGCGGCACGTACTCCGGCACCATAACGAGCGCCATCGCATATCCGCTGACGCGCGCTCTCTTTGGCAAGCGCGTTCGACAGCCTCTCGCCGGCGACTTCGCCTGCTCCACTCGCCTGCTCGATCGCTTCGTCGCGCTCGATCCGTGGCGCGGCGACGTGGCCCGCGTTGGCATCGACGTGTGGGTCGCGGTCCAGGCTTTGACGGCCAATGCACGATTGTGTCAGGTGCACCTCGGCGGTCGTTCGCGTGACAGCTCAGCCGACGGCGCCGGCATTGCCGCGACCGACATGCGCGACACGCTGCCGAGCGTGCTGGCGAGCCTGTTCACGGCCGTCGAACGCACGGAGGCGGTCTGGCAGAAGGTGCGTGGCTCGGAGCCGGTGGATGCGTTCGGCACCGCCGCGGCACCGGAGCCCGAACCCTCGCCCTTTGACGTTAGGCAGTGTCTCGAGGCTTTTCGACTCGGGGTCGCGAATCTGCACGAGATCTGGAGCGTGGCGCTGCCGCCAACGTCGCTGCACGCGTTGCGTAAGCTCGCGCGCATAAGTGACAACCAATTCGCACTGCCTGACGAGCTGTGGGCACGACTCGTTTACGATTTTGCGATTGCCTTCCACCAGCGGCGCATCGGACGCGAGCACTTGCTCACTGCATTCATGCCGCTCTTCTGGGCCTGGATCGCGTCTTATGTGCAGCAGGTCTCCGACATGAACTCGGAGCAAGTCGAAGAGCGCCTCGAAGCGCTGTGCGTGCAGTTCGAGGCGGAGAAGCCGTATTTGATCTCGCGCTGGCGTTGGCCGGACCGCTTTACGCCGTAAGCCAAGGAGAACTCCCCATGTGGAACCAAGTTGGTCAGTCCCTGAACGAGTCGGCGAGCCGAGTGCTGGCGGGCCTGGCGAGCATTCTGCCGGGAGCGGCAGCGCTCGTGCTCGCGATGATCGTGGCTGTGCTCGTCGCCGTCTCGGTGCGCTGGCTGCTCTGGCGTGTGTTGCGCGCGATGCGTTTCGACGACCGCCTCGAAACGTTAGGCTTCTCGCCGGTAGCGGAGTGGTCACCGGCAAAGAGCCCCTCGCTGCTCGTGGCGCGCTTCGCCTACTGGGTGGTGATCCTCCTGGGACTGCTGATCGGGCTCGCCGCCATCGACGCGAATCAGATGTCGGCCATGATGGGACGCGTGCTGTTCTATCTGCCTAACGTATTCGTCGCCGTGATCCTCGTGCTGCTGGGCGGCGTGCTGGCGCGCTTTCTCGCGCGCACGGTGTTGATCGGGGCGGTGAACATGCAGATCCAGTCGGCGCGTCTGTTGAGCGCCGGCGTAAAGTGGATGATCCTCGTGCTGGCCGTGGCGATGGCGCTGGATCACTTGAGCATCGGCGGTGACGTGCTCAAGCTCGCTTTCGCCATCCTCTTCGGGGGGATCGTCCTCGCGATGGCGCTCGCCGTGGGCCTCGGCTCGAAGGAAATGGTGAGTCGCACATGGGAGCACCAGGCGGATCGACGCGAGAGTCCGGTCATGGCCAGCACCGATCACGTGTGACTGGTCTCGACGAACGGCCACTGAAGGCGTAAGCTCTTCGCTAGTGGAGCTTAACCTCTACAGCGTTCTCCTCGCTTCAGGAGCTTTGAATGCCAGTTCCACATCATGGGATTGATACGCTCGTCGAGCGAAAGTCCAAGGTCGGCCCCATCATCGGCATCGTGCTGTTCGTTGTGGTGGGCGCCGGTCTGCTTCTGTATCTCAACCGCGCCGGCACCGAAGCGGCGATGGATAAGGCTTTCCAGTCGCCCGACGTCGCGAGTTACACGTCGAAAGCCGGGCAAACGGCCAAGACCAAATTTGAGGATAGCACGGCGCTCAACCTCGGCGCGGACACAAAGCTCATCGTGCCGCCGGGATACGGCCAGCGCTGGCGTGCGGTACAGCTGGACGGCACCGTCGAGCTGACGCCACCGCCTAACGCGAATCCACCGCTCGATATCAGGGCGCCGCACGACGTCTCCGTCACGTCGAGCGGAGGAACGGTCGGCGTCCATGGATTCACGACGGACAGCTGGGTCGCGGTGCGCGTGAAAGGCGGAACAGCCGAGGTCAAGGCGCCCGGTGGATCGCGCACGCTCGCGGACGGGCAGGCCGTGATGGTGGACTCGAGTGGCGCGGTGCGCGACGCAACGCCGGCCGAAGCATCGGACGCGTTCAGCTGGGTCGATGGTAACCTAACGATTACCCAGCAGCCGCTGGCCGAGGCAATCAAGCGGATTCGCCGCTGGTACGGCATGGAGCTCAACGTCAAGGACAAGGCGCTGCTCACGCGGCCCGTAACGATTTCGGCAACGATCGCCGAGTCGAAGGGCATGATCGATTCGCTGCAGAGCGCCGCGAAGGTGAAGTTCGGCTATGACGGCGGGCGGATGATCCTGACCGACGCCTCTGGACGGTGACCTCGAACTGTAACTAAAGCTCTCGCCTCCCAGTGAACAGTCTGAAGCTGTCAGCTGGCCCACAGCTTCAAACTGCAATCTGGTGTCTGAAAAGCTTTAGTTAGATCTGTATAGGCCGTGCTTCGGCTACTGAGTCCGTAGCTGCTAGTGCGATTTTGACCGCCGCGCGACCATCGTCGAGCGTCGCCGCGCTCGGCTGACCGCGTAAGATCGAATCCGCAAAGCAGCGCCACTGCCGCGCGTAGGTCTGCACGTAGTCACCGCCGCTCAGTGCGGCGCGCACGCCCGCGGGGAGCGCCCGCAACGTGCGCAGCACTGAATGAGCCCGGGCAACGAGCGACCCCGGCGCTCTCGTTAGGGGCGCGACTTCGAGACCGTCGAAGTCATACAGCGACACTCGCATCCGAGCGCGGTCGCCCAGAATGTCGATCTGATTCACTGGCGTCGTCCGCTCGGCCATCTGCGCCGTCGCGAGAGCGCCGCTGCTCAGCTTCGCGGTAACGGACGCGGACGTGTCGTCCGACCCATCGCTGCGGCTGAGCGCCGAGACTTCGACGACTTCGCTCGAAAGCAACCAGCGCCAGAGATCGAAGTGGTGCGTGGCCAGCTCGAACAGCACGCCACCGCCGACCGCGCGGTCATTGCGCCAGCCTGGCAGCTCTCTCGTTAGGCGAACGTCGGTCGTAAACAGGCTGCGCACCAGATCTATGCGGCCCAACGCCCCACGTGCGATGATGGCGTGCGCCGCGCGAAGCAAGCGATGCTGGCGGAGGTTGAAGCCAACAGCCGCTACGGCATCGCTGCTTTCAGCACGAGCGACGATCGCGTCGCAATCGGCTCGAGTGAGGGCGAGCGGCTTCTCGACAAAGAGATGCTTCCCTGCCGCGAGCACGGCTGACGCATATGTTGCGTGCTCCGAAGGAGGCGTGCAGACGGCAACGGCGTCGACAGCCGGATCGCGAACGAGCGCCGCTACGTCTGCCACAACTCGCGCACCCGGAACGAGTTGCGCGGCCGCCATAGCGCGAGCGTCGTCGACGTCGCAGAACGCGACGACGTCGATGTCCTCGTTGCCTCGTAAGGCAGGGAGATGCAGCTCCGTCGTCACTCGCCCGCATCCGACGAATGCAAGCCGCACAACTCGGCGTCCCGGCATCACTGGCGCAGAACGTAGATACTCGGACGCACACGGGCAATCTCAGGACTTGCTGCTTCGTGCACTGGTCGCCCATCATGCGTCCATGCAGCGCCCCACGACGCCGCAGCCCGCGCTCTCGGTCATCCTGTCGACACCGGGAGGCTTCAGCGCCATCCGGAAAACGTTGGCACATCTCGCAGGGCAAACGGCGCGAGACTCGCTGGAGTTGGTGATCGTAGCCAGCAGCCTCGATGTACTGCAGCCTGACGCTGGCGTGCTGGCCGCGTTCCCACGACATCGTATCGTCGAGGTAGCTGAGTTTCGCTCGTTAGGCGATGCCAATGCGGCCGGCGTTCGTGCAGCGTCAGCGCCTCTCGTCGTGCTCGCCGAAGATCACTGCTTTCCGGATCCGGAATGGGCCGAACAGCTCATCAAAGCCCACGAAGGACCTTGGGTCGCGGTGGGGCCTGCGGTGCGAAACGCGAATCCTTCCACAGCAGCGAGCTGGGCCGATCTTTTCATCGGCTACGGACCGTGGCTCGAGCCGATTCAGGCGCAGGACGTTCCGTTTCTTCCGGGCCACAACTCGAGCTACAAGCGCGCGGTGCTCCTTGCCTTCGGGGACCGCCTCCCCGAGCTGCTCAGCGTTGAAACTGTGCTGCATTGGGAGCTGCGCAGTCAGGGACACCGGCTTCGGCTCGAGCCGAAAGCTCGCGTCGCGCACACGAATTTCTCCCTGTGGTCCTCGTGGCTGCCCGTTCTTTGGCTTAACGGCCGCGCGTTCGCCGGGGAGCGTCGCAAGGGAATGAATGTCGCGGCTCGCGCGCTGTACGCATTGGCTTCACCGCTCATCCCATTCGTTCGTCTCGCGCGCATCGTTCCTACTGCACGGTCGACCCAGCTGCGACTCCAATTCCTGCGCTCTCTTCCTGCCCTCATGTTCGGCCTCGGCGTCGACGCGCTCGGTCAGATGGCGGGGTACGCGTTTGGCGCTGCGGTCGGCGATGATCGCCTGGCGAAGTACGAATGTCACCGTGTGCAGCACGTGACAGCCCGCGACAGACGCGAGGTCTTCGCCGAGTGACGGCACGCGGGGGCAGCGCGAGTCCGCGCATCAGCGTGATCATTCCTACCTGCAATCGGCCCGAACAGTTGCGCGCCTGCCTAACGGCGCTGTCGCGGCAGACGTATCCGCGCAGCGACTTTGAAGTGGTCATCGTCGATGACGGCAGCGAGCCTCCGATCGCCGACGTCGCCACAAGCTTCGGCGACACGCTCGACGTGCGCGTCATTCGTCAGGCGCGCCAGGGCGCGGCAGCCGCGCGGAACAGCGGCGTCATATCGGCACGCGGCGACCTCATCGCCTTCACGGACGACGACTGCCGCGCCGCCCCTCAGTGGCTCGAGCGCTTGCTCACGCGGCTGGACGGTGGTACAGAGCTGCTCGTGGGTGGCCGCGTCATCAACGCATTGGACGACAACGTATTCGCCTCGACGAGCCACCTCATCCACGAGATGGCGTACGAGCATCATAACGCGGACGGCGAGCAGCCGCAGTTCTTCGCATCCAACAACATGGCGGTGGACGCCAACTCACTCGTTAGGCTGGGCGGCTTCGACCCGGCCTTTCGTGTGGCCTCCGAGGACCGCGATCTCTGCGCCCGCTGGCACGAGAGCGGAAGAGCGCTCGTCTATGCGCCGGACGCCGAAGTCGCGCACGCGCACTACCTGACCCTGCGCCGGTTTTGGCTGCAACACTTCCGCTATGGTCGCGGCGCGTGGCGCTATCATGAATCGCTGCGCAAACGAGGCCGCGGCCGCTTCGCGCGCGATCTGGGGTTTCACGGTCGCTTCCTGCGGCGTGCTGGTTCGCCACTCGCTCAGCGAGGGAACACACTCGCGATCGGCGCGTTACTCATTGTGTGGCAAGTAGCTAACCTCGCCGGGTTCGTCTTTGAAGCGATAGCGTCCCGCTTGCCATCGGCGGGTCCGGCGGCAAAGATCAGTTAGGCGTATCCCCCTAACTTAGAAGCATGCGGCCGACGGACGTCAATAATCCGGCGTACTACCATAAAGTTGTCGATTGTCAGTGGGCATGCCCGGCACATACCAACGTGCCGGAGTACATCCGGCTGATCGCGCAGGGTCGCTACACCGAGTCGTACCTGCTCAATCGCGAGTCGAACGTCTTCCCGGGGATTCTGGGACGCACGTGCGATCGTCCATGTGAGCCAGCCTGCCGCCGAGGACGCGTCGACGGAAAACCCGTCGCGATCTGTCGCCTGAAGCGCGTGGCCGCTGACCTCCGCGATGATATTCGCGACCGCTTGCCACGCGCGCCGAACGTGCAGAACGGCAAGCGCATAGCGCTGATCGGCGCCGGACCCGCCTCGCTCACGGTCTGCAATGATCTCGTGCCGTTAGGCTACGAGTGCGTGATCTTCGAGCAGCTGGATAGATCCGGCGGCCTGATGCGCGTGAACATCCCGGCGTTTCGTCTCCCGGCTTCGGTGCTCGATGAAGAAGTGCAGTACATCCTCGACATGGGCGTCGACATCCGTTACAACTCGCGCATAACGAGCATGCGAAGCCTGCTGCAGGAGGGCTTCGACGCGGTGTTCGTCGGCAGCGGGGCGCCGAAGGGGAAGGATCTGGAGATTCCCGGTCGCGAGCGAGACGACACGACCCACATTGGCATTGAGTGGCTGGCGAATGTGCACTTCGGCCACGTAGAAAAGATCGGCGAACGCGTGTTGATCATCGGCGTCGGCAACACCGCGATGGACTGCTGCCGTACGACGAAGCGGTTAGGCGGCAAGGACATCAAGGTCGTCGCGCGTCGCTCGCGCCCCTACTTCAAGGCATCGCCTTGGGAGCTCGAGGATGCCGAGGAGGAAGGCGTTGAGATCGTGGAGAATCACGCGCCAAAGCGATTCGTGCGCGAGAACGGTCGTCTCGTCGGCATGGAGTTCGAGCAGCTGCGCTGGAGCGAGCAGAACGGCAAGCAGCGCAGCGAAGTGGTGGGAACCATACTGATTCCTTGTGATGACGTGATTCTCGCCATCGGCCAGGACAATGCGTTCCCCTGGATCGAGCGCGACTTGGGGCTGGAGTTCGACGAGCACGGCATGCCCAAGGTCGATCGCCTAACGATGCAGAGCACGCTTCCAGGCGTCTTCTTCGGCGGCGACGCGGCGTGGGGACCGGAGAACATCATCTGGGCTGTGGCGCACGGGCACGAGGCGGCGATCTCGATCCACCAGCACTGTCAGGGTGAGCCGCTTGATCGTAGGCCGCCGCAGGGGATGAACCTCATCAGCGCGAAAGTCGGCATGCACGCCTGGAGCTACAGCAACGACTATAGCCCTGTGCAGCGCATGAAGATGACGCACGCCGAGCTCGAGGAGCGCTTTTCCAAGCTGAATGTCGAGGTCGAGCTCGGATTCACGGCGGAGCAAACGGCCAAGGAAGTCGAGCGTTGTCTCAACTGCGACATCCAGACGCACTTCACAACCTCGCTCTGCATCGAGTGCGACGCGTGCGTGGACGTCTGCCCGGTCAACTGCCTAACGATCGCCCCTGATGGCGACGAGGTCGATCTGCGCAAGCAGTTGATGGCGCCGGCGCAGAATCCGAGCCAGGCGCTCTATGCCTCGGACGCGCTGCCGCAGACCAAGCGCGTGATGCTCAAGGACGAGGACATCTGCCTGCACTGCGGCCTCTGCGCCGAGCGCTGCCCGACGGCGGCGTGGGATATGAGAAAGTTCGAGCTACTGCTCCCTTATGCGGGTACCACTGCACAGGGGCTAGGGGTTGGGGGTTAGGGGTTAGCCCAACGCGACGATACGTCGATCCCGGGCTAACCCCCAACCCCTAACCCCCAACCCCTAGATTTGTGCCTATGTCGAGCGTGAACGACTTCGCCTTCAAGATCGCGACGGTTAACGGCACCGGCTCGGCTAGCGCCAACAGCCTGCTGATGCAGTCGATCTTCCGCATGGGCATCCCCGTATCGGGAAAGAACATCTTCCCGTCCAACATCCAGGGGCTCCCGACCTGGTACGAGATTCGTGTCAGCGAGCACGGATACACAGCCAGACCTAACGAGATCGACATGGTCGTCGCGCTGAACCCGGCGACTTACGCACGCGACGTCGCCAACATCAGGCCCGGCGGTTATCTGCTATATGACTCGTCCTGGCCACTCGATGCCGCTCTCGCACGGCCGGGGATCAACATCCTCGGCGTGCCTTTCGGTGCGATGTGCGTCGAGGCGTTCCAGGGCGACCGACCGCGCACCCTCATGCGCAACATCGCATACGCCGGAGCGCTCGCCGCACTGCTGGACATCGACCTAATGGTGATCGAAGCGCTGCTCCACGAGAAGTTCGCGCGCAAGAAGGCGCTGCTTGACTCCAACCATAAGGCGATCCGGCTTGGCTACGACTACGCCAAAGCGAATTTTGCGTGTCCGCTGCCGTTCCATCTCAAGCACATGGATGCGACGCGCGACTACGTGCTGCTGGACGGCAACACGGCCGCCGCGTTAGGCTGCCTCTATGCGGGTGCCACCGTCGGCGCGTGGTATCCCATCACGCCGGCGACGTCGCTCATGGAGGCGTTCAAGGATTTCTGTCAGCGCTATCGCGTCGACGCCGACGGACGCAAGCGATTCTGTATCGTGCAGGCTGAGGACGAGCTGGCAGCGGCTGGGATCGTGATCGGCGCCTCGTGGGCCGGCGCGCGTTCCTTCACGAGCACCGCGGGTCCGGGCATCTCGCTGATGCAGGAATTCATCGGTCTCGCGTACTACGCGGACGTCCCCGCCGTCTTCTTCGATATCCAGCGCACGGGACCGTCGACAGGCATGCCGACGCGCACACAACAGGCCGATCTCCTCTCCATAGCGTACGCATCGCACGGCGACACCAAGCACATCGCGCTCTTCCCGGCCAACCCGGAAGAGTGCTTCTACATGGCCACGGAGGCCTTCGACCTCGCCGAGCGTTTTCAGACGCCGGTGTTCGTGGTGTCGGATCTCGATATCGGTATGAACGACTGGATGTGCCGCCGCCTAACGTGGGACGACAACTACCGTCCCGATCGCGGCAAGGTGTTGAGCGCCGAAGAGGTCGCCGCGCTGCCCAAGTTCTCGCGCTATGTAGATGTGGAAGGCGACGGCATCGCGCCGCGCACCCTTCCCGGGGTACATCCCAAGGGCGCGTACTTCACGCGCGGCTCGGGCCACGACCGGCACGGCGCCTACACCGAGGACGCGGCGGCCTACCGCGACGTCGTCGACAGGTTGGCAAAGAAGCTCGCGCTCGCCGCTGAAGCAGTACCGGCTCCCGAGATCGTCACTCAGCCTAACGCCGAGATCGGCATTGTCTCGCTAGGCGGTTGTCATGCAGCGGTAATCGAGGCGCTCGACCGGCTGCGCGACCAGGGGGTCGCCTGCGACTACCTACGGGTACGCGGCTTCCCCTTCGCGGCGTCCATCGGCGAGTTCCTCAAGTCGCACTCGCAGGTCTTCGTCGTGGAACAGAACCGCGATGCGCAACTGCGCTCGTTGCTCACTTTGGAGACGGGCGTCGCGCGTGATCGCATGACGCCGGTTCTGGATTACGGCGGACTGCCGCTCACCGCGGAGCATGTGGTACGTGCGGTGATATCGCAGACCGTAGGAGCGGCTGTATGACGTCCATCACGAAACCAGCGGTCCGGCACCCCGGCCTCGAAAGAAACTCGCTCGGCCTAACGAAGCGCGACTATGAAGGGTCGATGTCCACGCTGTGCGCCGGCTGTGGTCATGATTCGGTGACGGCAGCGCTGATTCAGGCCTTCTTCGAGCTGGATATTCCGCCGCATCGCGCCGCCAAGATGAGCGGCATCGGCTGCTCCTCAAAGACGACGGCGTATCTCCTGAGCCAGTCGCACGGCTTCAACTCCGTGCACGGTCGCATGCCGTCGGTCGCCACCGGTGCGAATGCGGCGAACAAGGATCTGCACTACATCGGCATTTCTGGCGACGGCGATTCGCTCTCGATCGGACTCGGGCAGTTGTGCCACGCGATCCGCCGCAACGTCAACATGCTTTACGTACTGGAAAACAACGGCGTGTACGGCCTAACGAAGGGTCAGTTCTCCGCGTCTGCCGACATCGGGTCCACGCTCAAAGGCGGCGAGCCCAACGCGCAGCCGCCGATCGACCCGGTGCTGCTCGCGCTTAACCTCGGCGCCACATTCGTGGCGCGCAGTTTTTCAGGAGACAAGTCGCAGCTGGTCCCGATCCTCAAGGCCGGACTGCTGCACAAAGGCTTCGCGCTTGTCGACGTGATCTCGCCGTGCGTCAGCTTCAACGATCATGATGGCTCCACAAAGAGCTATCGCTATACGCGCGAGCATCACGTGGATATTGCCCCCGTGGACTTTGTGCCGCTCCAGTCCGAGATCAGCGCGCGGACGCAGCCCGGATCGACGACGTCGGTGACGATGCACGACGGAAGCGTCGTTAGGTTCCGCAGCGTTGGCGAGGACTACGATCCGACCGATCGCGATGGGGCGTACGGTTTCGTCCGCGCGCATCAAGCTAAGGGCGAGGTCGTGACGGGGCTGCTTTACATCGAGCAGAGCGGCGCTGACATGCACGCCGTGAGCAAGACCGTTGAGCGCCCGCTGGTCGACTTGCCGTTCGATGAGCTGTGCCCAGGCAGCGCCGCGCTCGACGACCTGATGCAAGAGTTTCGCTGACCCCATCGCTCTGCGGGTGTGAACCAAACTCATGCCATCGTGTTAATGCGCGTCAGGCACTCGTTCTGCCGCGTTGCAGAAGGCACTCATCAGGAGGGCTCATGGCAACCGCAACTATCGAAAAAGAACTGCTGCATCTTGAACGACAGTATTGGAACGCGATGAAAGAGAAGGACGCAGAAGCCGCGATGCGCCTTACAGACGACCAGTTCATTGTTACAGGTGCGCAGGGCGTTGCCCGCCTCGACAGAAGTCAGATTGGCCACATGCTGCAGTCCGCGAACTGGACGATTCATGAGTTCGATGTAAGCGACGACGTCCAGGTGCTGCAGCCGGCTGACGACGTCGCCGTACTTGCCTACAAAGTGAGCGAGAAGCTGACGGTCGACGGCAAGCCCGTCACCCTCGAGGCAGCGGATGCCTCCACGTGGGTGAAGCGAGATTCGCGCTGGGTGTGCGCGCTGCATACCGAGTCGATATTGGGCGATCCATTCGGCCGCGACCGCAAGTGAACGGGATAATCCGGAGATAGGGCGATCCGAGATGATCGCCTAACGCTAGTTCCAAACAGGCGAGCGGATTCCGGCGTGCACTGTGCCGCCGCTACTCGGATCGCAAGGCACGATTCGGATCCGCTCGCACAGCGCGAAACGCGGGGACCGCGCTAGCCGCCAGCGCGACTGCCACCATCACCGCGCCAACGGCAGCATACGTCGCCGGATCGCGCGGCGACTGTTTGTAGAGCAGCGGCTCCAGCCAGCTCGACGCGGCCAGCGCTATCGCTAGTCCGATCCCCACGCCGGCCGCGGCAAACGCCAGCCCTTGCGACAGCACCAGCCGTAGGATCGCCGAGGATCGCGCGCCTAACGCGATTCGTACACCCAACTCATGCATGCGCTGCGCCACGTTGTAGCCGATCACGCCGTACAATCCAACGGCCGCAACGACCAGCGCGAGACCACCGAACGCCACGAATAGCGTCGCGCCAAGGCGCCAGCTTCGACGCCGATCGTCGACGACCTCTTGCAGTGGGCGCACGACAACGAAACCCAGGCCGGGCATTGCCGCTTGCATCGCGCGCCGCACGCGTTCGACCTCGGGCTCGATGTCGCCTGCACCTGACATCCTAACGAGTATCGACGAGATCCATCCCGGATCGAGCTGATCGACATTCAGGTAATACACGAACCGTTCTTCGTCTGTAACGTCCTGGTACGCCGCATCCTCGGCGATCCCGATCACCGTAGTGCACGGTGGATTCTCGATCTGCTCCATCGAATTCCAACTCACCTGAATGCACTGCCCAAGTGCCTCGTGCCCCGGCCATAGTGCTCGCGCCATCGCCTGGCTGACGACGACCGTTGGAACCGAGCCCTCGCCGTCGCGGCTGTCGAATCCACGACCACGCAGTATGCGTGTCCGCATAACGGCGAAATATCCCGGCGTTGTGATCTGCAAGTTGAAGCGACCAAGTCGCTGCACAGAGTCGATTCCTGGGACGCGTAGGGCAGCTGTGCTTGTGCCGAATATGCGGCTATTGACGCGCGCCGCAGCCACTACACCCGGGATCTCTTGTGCCGTCGTGAGCAAGCGACGCCTAACGGCCACGTGCGACGCGCTGTCCAGCTCGAGCCCGCGGAAGTCCGGATATATGTCAATGACGCGACTGGCGTCGTACCCGAGCGGAATGTTCAGCACATTGTTGAGACTGCGCACGAACAGACCGGCGCCCACGAGCAGCGCGACGGATAGCGCCGCCTGCATAACGAGCAGCGACGAACGCAGACGCGAGGACCTGTACGTCCCTTCGCGTACCCCGGCTTTTAACGTCGCCGACAGGTTCGCACGCGTAGCTAGTAGCGCTGGGCCGACGACCGTCAGCAGCGCCGCGACGAGTGCGCACGCGCCTGCGACAGCCATAGTACGCCAATCCGTCGCCATGTTGAACGCCGAACCTTCCGGCAGCAGCAGCGCACGGATGCCGGCACCACCCCACTGGGCAACGAACAGGGCGGCCACGCCGCCGAGTACGGAGAGCAGAACGCCTTCCACGAGGAATTGCACGACGAGTCGGCCGCGGCCCACGCCTAACGCGACGCGCAGCGCGATCTCGCGGCGGCGCCGTAGCATACGCGCGAGCATCAGATTAGCGACGTTGGCGCAGGCGATCAGAAGCACGATGAACGCGACGCCGCTCACCCAAAGCAGCACCCGCGACTCCGGTCCTGGATCCACTGCCGCGTCGCGCACTGCATCGGCGATCGCGCGCGGCCTCGCGACCGAGTCGGAGAGCATGCGCGGGTTGCTTGCGCGCTGCGCGTTGCGGCTTCGGATGTACGCCGTCGTGAGCTGGGCGCTCGCGGCGGCCTCGGACACGCCCGGCTTCCGGCGCACGAGCATGTCTACCCAATCCCAGTTGTACAACGTGAAGTACGTGTCGCGGCTCCAAGGCTCGATGTTCGCCGGGATTGTGGTTACGGGAACGAACAGCTCTGGCACACGACCGCTCACAGCGCCCACGAATCCTTTCGGCGCCACACCAATGATGGTGTACGGCATAGCGCCGATCTGGAGCTGCTCCCCAATCATGTCCCGGCCACCGAATTCCGACTGCCAGAATCCGTAGCTCAGCACGGCGGCAGTCGATCCTAGCGGAGTCACATCTTCCGACGCGCCGAAGAAGCGACCGCGCGCCGGTTGTACGTCGAAGAAGCCAAAGAAGGAGGCGCTCACACCGGCGACCTTCCGCACGCGTGTGTTTTGCCCGATGCCGACGGCGAGGCGCCACTCTGAGATCGCCGCGACCTGCGCGAAGGAGGTCGTGTTGCGCTGGAGGTCGAGGTAGCGCGTGTACGGCATCGTGGAAAACGTTAGGCGCCGTTCGCGATTCGTGGCCTGGAAGTACACGCGGTTCACCGACCCCGGATCTCGCATATACGGGTACGGCCGGAACATGAGCCTGTCGATGACGGCAAACATCGCCGCGTTCGCACCGATCCCCAAGCCTAACGTGACGACCACCGTCGTCGTGAAGCCGGGAGAGCGCACGAGGCCGCGGACGGAGTATCGCAAATCCTGCAGCACGGCTTCTATTGCCGGGAAACCCCAGTAGTCGCGGCTCGCCTCTCGCAGCCCGCCGACGTTGCCGAGTTGGCGGCGCGCGGCAGTGACGGCATCTGCGCGCGACATCCCTTGTTGCTCGAAATCACGCGCGAGGAGATCTATGTGCGTTTGCAACTCCTCGGCCAGCTCGCGCGACAGATCGTCGCGCCGCATCCACGCCGTTAGGCGCAGCCAGACTTCGCGCGGCGTCATGAGTCGGCCTTCCGCAGCACGCGAGAGATAGCGGCCACAGATCGCACGAAGTCTGACTCTTCCTGGCCGAGCTGCTTACGTCCCGCCGCGGTGAGCTTGTAGTAGCGCGCCTTACGGCCGGTTGGTGACGTCTTCCACTCGGACGCGATCCACCCCTTCACTTTCATCCGTTGCAACGCGGGGTAGAGCGAGCCTTCCTCGATGCGCAGGACGTCGCGAGAAAGCCGCTTGATGTGTTGCGCGATGGCGTAGCCGTGCAACGTCCCGACCGAAAGCGTCTTCAGGATCAGGAGATCCAGCGTTCCGGCGAGTATGGGAGCCGGCGATTCGCCCATTCAGACCTATACCTTTCACGTCTATGTATAGGTTTGACACTAGCACCTTCCCAAAGGTTGGGAAAGGTCAACTAAAGCTGTCGGCTGACAGCCAACAGTCGAAAGCTGACAGCAGCTGACAGCTTCAGACTGGGAGCTGGCGTCTGACAGCTTTAGTTAAGCCCTTGTGGTCGAGCTTCGCCCAGCCGAGTTATCTGATTCGCTAGTCCGGTCTCGGCCGCGGTAACGCAGTCGGCGGCAACATGTTGTTCAAGCGCATGTAGTTCGCGACCTGGCTGTAGTGGTCGGTCAAGTCGAGCGCGTGACCAAGCAGCATGTTCGCGCGTGCCACGTTACGCGTATTGCCGCCGAACGTGAGCGTCA
>DASYRX010000289.1:0-2162 GCA_036003845.1 Gemmatimonadaceae bacterium
GCGAGCCCGGCGGACCCGCAATATCCGCCCATGGGCGCGCAGATCGATTACTGGTTCGCGAGCGCGCCTAACGGTCCGGTCACTCTCGATGTCATGGATGCGAGCGGCCGCACGATCCGTTCATTCTCCAGCGAGGCGGCCGGTGAGCGGGCGCAAGCGCTCGACGAAGCCGGCATGCGTCGCCCCGAGATGGTGCGCGTCGGCACTCCGCGCATTCCGAAAAACGCAGGACACAACCGCTTCTACTGGGACTACTCGCTCCCAGGCCCCTGGAGCATGAACCCGAACCAGAGTGGGCGTAACGGGCCGATGGCCGTGCCGGGTTCGTATCGCGTGCGTCTGACTTCGGGGACGTGGTCAGCCACCCAGCCGCTCACGATTCGCTCCGACCCTCGCGCCACGGCCGACGGTGTCACTCTCGCCGTGCTCCACGAGCAGCTGGAGCACAATCTGCGAACACGCGACATGGTGACCGAAGTGAATCAGCTCGTGGCGCAGGTGGAAGGGGCGCGCGGCCGGCTGGGGAACGCCAGTGGACCGGCAGCCGATACGTTAGGCAAGCTCAATGCGCTGCGCGCCAAGCTGCTGACGCCGCCGATCCGCTACAGCAAGCCGGAGCTGCAGGCGCACATCCAGTATCTCTACAGCATGACGTTAGGCGCCGATCAAAAAATCGGGCGCGACGCCGTGGAGCGTTACCGCGTGCTGCGCGCGGAGCTGGACGAACGCATCAAGGAAGCGCGCGCGATACTCGGCACTGGAGGGATCAAGGCGCTGGATCAGCCGTAACGCGCGATCTCTCGCGTGCGTGCTAGCGCCCGGCGTGATTCGGCTCGCCGGGAGGGAGTTGCTCGCATGTCATCCCTTCGAGCGATACGCTGCGGACTCGAAGTGTGCTATCATCGTCATGCCGCCCTTGGGCCCTAGCGACAGAAGATGGCCGCGCATCCCCCGCGCGGCGTTCGCTTGGCGGCTGACATGCGCAGAGACGTCCCATGAAGGCCACGTTGAGGTCAGCTGCCGCGCTTATTGCCTGGTTGCTCGCGCTCGGATCGCACTGATCCAAGGCTGAGCCGCGACAGATCCTTGAAAGGGACGCGTTAGGCGACAATCGACGTAGCCGCGCGTCCATGCGTGATCGAGACATCGTGCGCTCTGGCTCCGGATCTAGCACGCATTGAGTGCGAAGAAGCGATAGTAGTAGCAGCACTGCGCCTCCCGTGCAACACGTCTGTCGGCGAGGACACGGCTTTCAGGAGCGACAAATGCTGTGGGCAATTGCGGTTGTGTTAATCGTGCTGTGGGGTCTCGGCTTGGTGCACAGCTACGCAATTGGTCAAGTGATTTACGTACTGCTCATAGTCGCGCTCATCGCCGTGGCGATTCGGTTCTATACAGAACGGCGGATTGTGTGACCCGGACACGCGTCCGGAGACGACCGTGAGCAGGTGATGAGGCCGCAGCACTCAGTTCGACAATTTCTCTCAATTCATGAGGCGTTACATGCGCAGTACCACGAAGTCTTCTACAACACTCACATACACGTTGCGAAACCTGGTCCTCGTCGCGGTCGCGCTTGCGTCCACGGCCTGTGCGTCGTGGAATAACAAACAGAAGGGAGCAGTCATCGGCGCGGCAGGTGGAGCGGCCGCCGGCGGCGTAATCGGGAATCAGACCGGCTCGACCGCTCGTGGCGCCATTATCGGCGCCGTGATTGGCGGCACCGCGGGTGCCGTCATTGGCCATCAGATGGATCAGCAGGCAAAGGAGCTGAAGATCGAGATCCCGGGCGCGATCGTTGAGCGCGTTGGAGAAGGCATTCAGGTCACATTTGCCTCCGGCCTCCTTTACGATTTCGACTCTGACGCCATTCGTCCGGAAGCGGCCATGAATCTGCAAAACCTGGCGAGCAGCCTGAAGAAGTACCCCAATACCACACTGCTTGTCGTCGGCCATACCGACGCGTTAGGCAGCACCACATACAATCAGGATCTGTCGACACGGCGTGCGACCTCGGCGTCGACGTACCTCACGACGCAGGGCGTCGCCACGAGCCGATTGAACACGTCCGGCCGAGGCGAGCTGGAATCGGTCGCGTCGAACGAGACCGAAGCCGGTCGTCAGAAGAACCGACGCATCGAAGTGGCGATCTTCGCCGGTCC
>DASYRX010000290.1:0-8088 GCA_036003845.1 Gemmatimonadaceae bacterium
GGTCCCGGAAATACAACGCGCCGCCGCAGCCGTTAGGCCGCGAGCGGCGCGCGCCCGGGAGAGAACCTAACTGCGATCTACCACTTCTCGATCGCGTCGCTGATTCGGTAGCGGATGCCGCCCTCGAACATCATCGTGTTCGACGACCCGTTGATCAGGAAATTGTCGCGCGTCGGCATCGTCGCGGCCTGCGCGAAGAGCGCCCAGCGCTCACCAACATGTGCCTGAATGCCGGCGGTGATTACGAACGACGCCCGCGTGCTCTGGCGATCGACCCGCGTAAACACGGAGTCCATCGCGCCTTCACTTGAGAACGTGCCGCGCGGCGCCGCATTCTGAATGACGTTCACCGCGTAGCCGACGCCGAGGTACGGACGCGCCCCCGACCAGCTCACCGGGAACGCGAGCACGCCCACGTGGTAGCGGCGCATGTCGCTGATGTCGACAGCACGCGCGGAACCGGGGGCCGTAGGATCGAACACGGCCGACACTTCGTCGAAGAAAGCCTGCTCCACTGAGAGGTACAGGCCACCGCGCGAACGCGTGATCAGCCATTCACCACCAACAGTGGTTGCATTGACGGTCTTGAACTCACCCGTCTGCGTGTCGATCGCGTCAAACTGGGTAATGCCGCCCTTGGCACCCCAGAACCACCCATTGTCGAAGCCAGCCGCCGCCGCGCGCTGCGCGAGCGCCAGGGCGGGGACTGCTGCAGTGGCGAGGACTGCGACGACGACGGTGCGAACAATTCGCATACGCCCAAACCTCAAGATGACGCGCAGATGGTATGGCGCCGGTGTCTCGCGGGCGTCACGCCGCGTGTGGCGCATTCAGTATTGGTGGCCAAGAGGCGCGATTGTGACCGAAATCACTCGGCCACCCCACCGCCAACTCTCGACCACGGGAGGGACGATGCGGCTCGGATTGCGTCACGTCGGGCAACTTGCAGCATAGGGCACGCCTGGCCATGGAGTTGCGTTCGGCCCTATTGCCGCGTCTGAGTGCCAACTCCGTCACAGCGGCATGATCAATACTGTCGTCGCCCGATTCATCGACGGTCGGCTCATTAAAGGGACGACCATGGATGTGGATCCGGGAAAGCCATCGTGTCACATCCGTACCCGGGATGGGGCGATTTATACCGTGGAGCTGAGCGAGCTCAAAGCGCTCTTCTTCGTCAAATCGCTCTCCGGCGATGCCAAGCATAGCGAAGGCATGTCGCTGGAGCCTGCCGATCGCCGGCAGTTCGGCTCCGCGCTCGTCGAGCTGACGTTCGCTGACGGCGAACGGATGATCGGCCTAACGAATCGCGCGACGCCCAATGGCGCGTTCTTCTTTGTGCTCCCTGTCGACTCGCGCAGCAACAACATCCGCGTCCTCGTGAACCGCTCGGCGCTCAAGTCGATCTCGACGCCGCTGCACTTCCTCGCCGACGCCTAGGGCCGCCGCTACGTGATTTAGCAGCAACGCGCTCATAGCAGCAGCGCGTTAAACAACAATCTGAAGGTCCCCCACGGCTGCCCGCGGTGCTGCGGACGGAAGCCGAACATTACGACGCGTCCACCTTTTGAGCCGACATGGGCATCCAGCAACGCCGATCGGCCGGCGATGCTCTCGGCACCAGACAGATAGCCGCTCTGCAAGATCTCAGGCGCGGACGGATACCACAGAACCGATGTCACCTGGGCATCGGATCTAGGCTTGAAGGTGACAGAGTTCGTGAAATAGATGGATGTCGTGTCGCGCATGCCTAACGCGACTGGATGCGTCGGGTCCACCTGAGCGCGCAGAATTGAGCCCGGTGCGTAGGGGCCGTCGCGGCCACCGGCGGCGATCAACTCGACGCCGGAGACACCGAGGTCCGCGGCGATCTCGTTGGCGCTGTCGAACAGCAGTACACGTCCTCCCTGAGCGACGAAGGCTTTGAGGGCGGCGAGTCCGCTGTCGCCGAGTCCTCCAGCGTATTCGGCAGGGACCTGCTGTGATGTCATGCCACGCACGATCTCATTACGCGTCATGTCCGGGATAACGAGCACGTCGAACGCGGCGCGAAGGTTGGCAGCCTTGATCGTTGAATCGCGCACGGTCTTGAATCGCACCTCGAATTGCTCGAAGAGCCACCTCGTCCACCCTTCATCCATGCTCGCCGTCCACGATCTATACAGCCCGATGCGCCGTGTATTTGGCGTCAGCGGGCGACTGGCACTCGTCTGTTGACTGGGTGCAGCGATCGGACACGCGCGCGGATGAAAGCCCGCCTTGGCTGCAGCCGCCGGGGGGAACACGAACAGCGAGTCCGACACGTGGACGCTGGCGCCGGCAGCGAGCGCACGAAAGACAGGCGCATAACTCTCCGTATCGCGCAGCAACAGCGCGGGTCTACTGCTCGGCAATGCACAGCGAGCGTGCGAAAAATCCACCGGCGTTAGGCCCCGTGGAACCGTGTCCAACGGCGTGATCTCGACACCCATTTGCAAGGGCAACGTCCAGCCGGCGACGTCGTAGGGTCGCTCGATGGGGCCTCCGGGTATTCTTTCGATGCGTGGAAAGCGCTGCACCTCGAGCAGGTCCTTGGCGTGCGCGCGATACGGTTGATCCAGCCTAACGATAAAGTCCGTCGCTGTCTCATGGACTTCCACTCCGCCCACGCGTAGCACGTCTATCAACGCCAACGTGGCCCCCGGATCGTGCTGCGCCTTAGGGATGGCGTAGGCGGCCGGCTTCTCGTTCTTTCCTAACGCGATCTGCCTTCGAGCGAGATCGACGAATCCGCGCACGAAGTCGACGCGCTTGCTCGCCGCGAGCTGCACCAGCGCTTCGGCCGCGATCAGCTCGTAGTCGACGATGTCACGCAGCCGCCACCAGCCGCCGGGCCACGGGTTCGGGAAGCTCACCCGCTGCTCATACTTCGGCAGGCCGCGCGCATGCCCGCGTAAGGCCTGTCTCTCTTGCTGAATCGGCGTCGCGACGCGCACGCTCGCCGCTTCGGTGAGCAAGCCGATCATGTTGTGACGTGTCGGAGTGCCGCGCATCCCGCCGTGCCACCACAGATCGTAGCTGATGCCGTCGCCAACGCCGCTCTTTCCAGCCTGCTCCAGCGCGAATGCCATGTGCGCGCCGATGAGCGAGATCCCGCGCACGATCACGGGGTCCAGGTTCGGATTGATGGGATCCACCATCGGGGGAACGAAGATGCGCATCCCTTCATTCCCCATCTGATGCACGTCGTAAACGATCTCGGGGAACCAGCGTCGATACAGCAGATCGGTCGTGAGACGCGTCTCCTTCTGCGTCACCATGTACCAGTCACGGTTGTTGTCGTGGCCGACGTACGGGTGGTAGATCCAGGACAGGGGACCGCCTTCGAACGGCGTGCCTAACGTGCGACGGTACCACTCCGTGACCATGTGCTGCCCATCCGGGTTGGCCGACGGGATGAGCAAGACGACGAGATCACGCAGGTGGCGCTGCAACGTATCGTTGGTCGCGAGCCGCCAGGCCAGCTCCATCGCCATCTGGCTCGACGCGATTTCCGTCGCGTGAATGTTGCAATTGATCAGAACCACGGCCGGCTGCTCGCGCAGCAGCCGCCGCTCGTCGTCAGGCGTTAGGCGCCTCGGGTCGGCAAGTAATGCCTGTCCCGTGCGGATCGCCTCCAGCCGCGCGATGTTCTCCGGCGAAGAGATCGTCGCCACGATGAACGGCTGGCCGTTCGTACTCGGCCCGAGCGTGTCGACGCGTACTGCGCGCGACGAAGCCGCCAGGCGAGCGAAGTACGCCGTGATCTCCGGCCAGTCGGCGAGCTTGCGATCGGCACCGACTTCGAAGCCAAGGTGAGCGCGTGGGTGAACGGGCGTCTGTGCCTGCGCCGCGCTCGCGATGCAGATCGCAAGGCCAAGCGTGATCGGCGATGTGCGTCGCATGAAAGAACCCTCGCTAAATGATCCCCAGCTTGGCGCCCACTTTCTTGAAGACGCGAAGCGCGAAGTCCAAGTCGTCTTTTGTGTGTGCCGCTGAGAGCTGGCACCTAACGCGCGCTGTCCCCTGTGGAACGACCGGAAATCCGAAGCCGGTCACGAAGATCCCTTCGTCCAGGAGCATGTCGCTCATCTGGATCGCCTTGGCCGTTTCGCCGACGATAATGGGCACGATTGGCGTCTCGCCCGGGATCGGCTTGAACCCTGCCTCGGTGAGGCCGCCTCGGAAGTACGTCGTGTTGTCGCGCAATCGCTGAACGCGCTCAGGCTGCGCCTCGAGGCAGCGCACGGCGGCGAGAGAGCTTGCGGCGACAGTGCAGGGCAGGGCGTTGGAGAACAGCTGCGGCCGGGATCGTTGCGTGAGCATGTCGCATAACGCTTCGGATCCCGCGACGAACCCACCCGCCGCGCCACCCAGCGCTTTGCCTAACGTGGACGTGATGACGTCGACCTCGCCCACCACACCCCAATGCTCCGCGGTCCCGCGGCCGGTGTTGCCGAGGACGCCGGTCGAGTGCGAGTCGTCCATCATGACGATCGCGTCGTGCTTGCGCGCGATGTCGATGATCGACGGGAGCTTGGCGACGCTCCCTTCCATGGAGAAAATCCCGTCGGTCCAGATGAACTTGCGTTTCGCACCGGCGCTCTTCGCTTGTTCGAGCTTGGACACGAGGTCGTCCATGTCGCCGTGCTTGTAGACCGCTGTTGTGCACTTCGAGATGGCCTTTGCCAGACGCATCGAGTCGATGATCGACGCGTGATTCAGCTCGTCGGAGCAAACGAAGTCGGTTCCTTCAACAGCTGTCGCGGTTAGGCCTTCATTCGCATTCCAGCATGAAACGAAGGAAAGCGAAGACTCAGTTCCAACGAATTTGGCGAGGGCCGCTTCGAGCTCGCGGTGAATCGCGAACGTGCCGCAGATGAAGCGCACGCTGGCAGTGCCGGCTCCATAACGTTGCAATCCTTCGATTCCCGCTTGAACGACGCTCGGCTCGTTGGCCAGACCGAGATAGTTGTTCGATGACAGAATCAGGATCTCGCCGCGTCCTTCCATTTTGACGCGGGGTCCCTGCGGCGAGTCGAGATAGTTGAGTCGCTTGTAGACCCGATCCGCTTTGAGTTGATCGAGCTTCGACTGGATGTCCTGCGTGAATGCGGTGTTGAGAGCCACGGGATCTAGTGAGAGTCAGGTTGAATTGTTGGCAACAGTCGTAGTGTGTGCCAGGGTCGGCAAGATCAAAAGCCTCACCGCGGATAAACGCAAATTGACGCGGATAACGCAGTTGGTCTCAATTTCAAAGCGTTCGGTTTGTGTCCGCGTTCATCCGCGTTAGTCCGCGGTGAAAGCAGTGGCTCTTGAATGTCGGATCAGCGCGCCAGAACGGCACGTAGCGTCTCGATGCCGATGTTGCTGCCACACAAAACCACCGCGACGCGCTGACCGCGGAGCGCATCAGCACGCTGAGCCAACGCCGCGAGCGCCACTGCAGCCGATCCTTCGATCAGCTGATGATGATCGGCGATGAAGTCGCGCATCGCCGTCGCGATCTCGCGCTCCGTCACCTCTACCCATTCATCGACCAGCGTCCGACATAGCTCGAAAGTGATGGCACCTTGCTCCACGCCACCCGCCGTTCCGTCGGATAGCGTTGGCTCACTGGCAAACTCCACGATGTAACCGGCGCGCACCGACAGCGCCATCACGGGAGAATTCACCGGTGACGCGCCGATCACGCGCACGTTAGGCATGATGCTCTTGAGATAAGCCGCGGTCCCGCCGATCAATCCGCCGCCTCCGACGGCAATGATGACGGTGTCCACAGTCTCCATTTGCTCGGCGAGCTCCACGCCGACTGTTCCTTGCCCCGCGACAACCACGGGGTCGTTGTACGGCGAGATGTATGGCATGCCATTCTCGGCAGCGAACGCCCGACCGAATAGTTCGGCGTCCAACCCATCGGTTCCGTGCATCTGAACGTCCGCGCCATAGCGCCGAATCATCTCGACCTTGGCAGGCGACGCACCGTTCGGCACGTAGACGCGCACCGGAATCTCGAGCGCGCGCCCCGCCCATGCCACGCTCGCACCGTGATTGCCTGTTGACGCCGCGATGATACCTCGGTGCTTTTCGTCAGGCGTTAGGCTCAGCAGCTTGTTCGTCGCGCCACGCGTCTTGAACGATCCTGCATGCTGCAGATGCTCGCCCTTGAGCCATATGTCTGCGCCGTAGCGCTCTGACGATGAGAGGCTTACATCGCAAGGCGTTCGGCGGATGTGCTTCGAGAGCCGCTCGTGCGCTTGTACGATACTCCCGGCGAGCCAACCACGATCGACTCCACCACGCGCCGATAACGGCGGTGTTGTCATGGGGCACGCACAGCCATGACCAAGCTGCGCGAAAACGTGAGCGGCAAACGCTCCCCATCGACCACACGAACCAGCTCGACACAGCAGAGCGTGCGTGTGAGCAGGTATTGGCTATCCGCCGTCCAGTCGATCGGACCCCCGAAACCAAATTGCGTGTTCGGCACGCTCCGTGCGTTCCTGCCGTCGGCATCCGCTACCCAGAGGTAAGGCCCAACGTCCGTCGGGAAAGCGATGAATTGCCCGTTAGGCGACCACGCCGCGTCCAGGCCGTCTTTCTTCACCGATATGGTTTGCCGTGTCGCGATGTCCATAATCGTGACGTCCCAACCGTCCACGTAACTGCTATAGACGAGTTTCTTGCCATCCGGCGAGGGCCATGAGCGCCACTCCGCGTAGCCATTCGTTAGGCGTTCCATCCCGGTTCCGTCAGGCCGCACGCGCCAGATAGCGAAGTTGCCGTCAGGAAACCTGCCACTAAAGTAGATCCAGCCGTCCGCCGCCAGCTGACCATACGCTTCACCCACGAGCGGAGTCGTGGTCGGGGTAATGCGCCTGAGGGAGCCATCGGCCTCAACGAGATGCATGCGGTACGTCGACACATCCGTGCCAACGTGAACGATCACGCGTCCATCAATCGAAACCCTCGGCAGGATCGCATTACGCGCGACCACACGTACATTCCCGCCATCGAAATCCATTGCCACAACGCTACCAGCATTGGGACCCTCGACAGCCGCAGCGATGAAACGTCCGACCGGAGCGACCGTGACGAATGCGGTGTCCTGCGCTATCCCGGCGCTGATCACGACTTGAGTTCTTCCCACTGCTGCAGCGTTGACCTTTCCAGCTGCATCCACCGTGGCATTCGACGTGAGGGCTCGATACGTAAGCGGATCGGAGCGTGCGTTGCTGAATCGATCGACAACAGCCGCCACAAGAGTCAGTTGGCGACCCAGCATCATTACTGTGTCGCGGTTGATCACACGAATTCGAGCCGGTGAACCAGGATCGACGTCGAACCTAACGCTGTCTTTGACTCCAAACTCGGGTACAGTGATCACGACCCAGGCGGGGCCACTCACCCTGCCGAAGCGTACGAGCGCTTTTGCTTTCCCCTGAGCGTCAGTCGTATCTGCTGCGAAGGATGCGACTGGAAAGAAATCCCCAAGGCACGACGGCGGTGCATCAAGGCGGCAAACGACGACGCCGCGTTCAAATTTGCGCGTTGAGTCGGGCGGCGGAGGTACCTCGAAACGCAGCACCTTTCCTGCTTCAAGACGACCTTCTGGTGTGCGGAACTCCACGACGAGAGCCTGGAGTGACGTAGCTTGGACTGTGTCCCGCGCCTGAGGCCGTGCAACAACGCGCAGCTCGGGGCCGGCTGGTGGGCCCGTGCCGGAATCTTCACCACTGCAGCCCACGAGCGCGCTGCCGCCAAGCACAACAACCAAAGCGCCTTTCACGCTCATCCTCAACACCCCGTGAACTTACACCTTCGTAGCGTTCAAGCGACCTGAAACACGACTTTCCCGGCCTCACCCGCCTTGATGACTCGGATCGCTTCCTCGTATTCAGCGAGCGCGAATCGATGCGTGATCACAGGCGTGGGATCGAACCCACCACGCAAAAAGCGCGTCATCTGCACCCAGGTGTCGTACATGCGTCGGCCGACGACGCCATAAATCGTTAGGCCCTTGAAGATGACCTCCGTCGCAAAGTCGATCTCCATCGGCTTGGACGGAAT
>DASYRX010000291.1:0-7980 GCA_036003845.1 Gemmatimonadaceae bacterium
TGGCGGTGGATCCGGCGATAACGTTGCGGACTGAGTAGGGGATAGGGGATGGGGGGATAGGGGATAGCGGCTCTAGAGACAGAACGGTCCTTGGAGTGAGCCTTGTTGGGGGGCATCTTGTTGGTTGAATGAGTGCCCCGCGCCCTAATCTCTCGGCTACCCGCACCACCCGTCCGGCCCTCGTTGTACCGGTCGAGGCGGCGAAGGCTGTCGAGCGCAATCCCGGCATTCCGCTGGATCTGGACATCGTGCGGGCGATTCGGGTGAACCGGAGCGCCGTGGAACGCCGGGCGGCGACGATCCCGACGCGACGCACGGTCAAGAAAGAATGGCAAGCGGCGTGGCTGCTGCGCGCGATTACGGTGATGGACCTAACGACGCTCGCCGGCGATGACACGCCGGGGAATGTGCGGCGGCTCTGCGCCAAAGCGCGACACCCGCTACGGCCGGATCTCGAAGCCGCGTTAGGTGTCGGCCAGCTGAATATCACGGTCGGGGCTGTGTGCGTCTATCACGCGCTGGTGCCGACCGCCGTCGAGGCGCTCGAGGGCTCGAGCATTCCAGTTGCGGCTGTCTCGACCGGCTTCCCGGCTGGACTCAATCCGATCGAGCAGCGCATCGCGGAGATCGGCGCGAGCGTGGACGCTGGTGCCACAGAGATCGACATCGTCGTGACGCGCGCGCACGTGCTCACCGGAGATTGGCAGGCGCTTTACGACGAGGTGCGTCGCTTCCGTGAAGCGTGCGGTCCGGCGCACATGAAGACGATTCTCGCGACGGGTGAGCTTGCGACGATGACCAATGTCGCGCGAGCGAGCATGGTCGCGATGATGGCCGGCTCGGATTTCATCAAGACCAGCACGGGTAAGGAAGTAGAGAACGCGACGCTCCCGGTCGGTCTTGTCATGACGCGCATGATCCGCGATTACCACGAGCGCACAGGGTTCGCCGTCGGCTTCAAGCCCGCCGGCGGGATCCGTTCGGCGAAGGCTTCGTTGGACTGGCTCGCGCTGATGAAAGAGGAGTTAGGCGACCGCTGGCTCCGAGCCGATCTTTTCCGGTTAGGCGCGAGCGCGCTCCTGACCGACATCGAGCGCCAGCTAGAACACTTCGTGACTGGTCGTTATGCTGCAGCGTACAGACAACCGATGCCCTGACATAGGGGATAGGGGATAGGGGATAGGGGATTCGAGCTAGGAGCGAGATGGCTACAGTCGCGCAACTGTTCGAGGAAATGAGTTACGGCCCCGCCCCGGAGAGCGACGCTCCGGTGCGTGAGTGGTTGGCGCGGCACGACGGCTCATTCGGTCACTACATCAACGGTCGTTGGACGAAGCCAAGCGGCCTGTTCGACGTCATCAATCCGGCGACTTCACAAACGATAGCGCGAGTCTCGCAGGGGACGAGCGGCGACATCGAGTCAGCCGTCGTCGCTGCACGCGCGGCGCAAGAAGCCTGGTTGGCGTTAGGCGGCCACGGACGCGCGCGACACCTTTACGCGTTGGCGCGCTCCGTCCAGAAAAACTCGCGACTGCTTGCGGTGCTCGAGTCGATGGACAACGGGAAACCGATCCGCGAGACGCGCGACATCGACATCCCGCTCGTCGCTCGGCACTTCTATCATCACGCCGGCTGGGCGCAGCTCCTCGAGAGCGAGTTCGAGGGGTATACGGCCGCCGGTGTTGTCGGGCAGATCATCCCGTGGAACTTCCCACTGCTCATGCTGGCGTGGAAAGTCGCACCGGCGCTGGCTGCTGGTTGTACGGTTGTCCTCAAGCCCGCCGAGTTCACGCCACTCACGGCTCTGTGCTTTGCCGAGCTGGCCGACGCGCTGCGGCTGCCACCGGGCGTGCTCAACATCGTCACCGGTGATGGCGAGACAGGAAAGCTTCTCGTTATGCACCCGGACGTGGACAAGCTCGCGTTTACTGGATCAACCGAAGTCGGGCGTCACATTCGTAAGGCGACGGCTGGTACTGGCAAGAAGCTCACGCTCGAGTTAGGCGGCAAGAGTCCGTTCATCGTCTTCGAGGACGCGGACCTCGACAGCGTGGTCGAGGGAGCTGTCGACGCGATTTGGTTCAATCAGGGCCAGGTCTGCTGCGCCGGCTCGCGGCTGCTGGTGCAGGAAGGCGTCGCCGAGCGGCTAGAGGAGAAGCTGCGCGCGCGGATGGAGAAGCTGCGTGTCGGGTCTCCGCTGGATAAGGCGGTGGACATGGGTGCGATCGTGGCGCCTGTGCAGCTGGAGCGGATTCGCGGACTGGTCGAACAGGGCGTTGAAGAAGGGGCAACGATGTGGCAGCCGTCGTGGGCTGTGCCGCAGGACGGCTGTTTCTATCCGCCGACTCTTTTCACGAACGTGGCGCCGTCGGCGTCGATCGCGCAGGTGGAGATCTTCGGTCCGGTGCTGGTGAGCATGACGTTCCGCACGCCTAACGAGGCGGTGCAGCTGGCGAACAACACGCCATATGGTCTGGCGGCGAGCGTGTGGACCGACAACATCAACCTTGCGCTGGACGTGGCGCCGAAGCTCAAGAGCGGTGTGGTGTGGATCAACTCGACGAATCAGTTCGACGCAGCCGCGGGGTTTGGCGGGTATCGCGAGAGCGGCTTCGGGCGTGAGGGCGGGCGCGAGGGGATGTATGAGTACCTGGTGCCGGCGTGGATGAAGGCGAGTCATGCAGCGGCGGAGGTTCGGGGGGGCCCCCCCCGAGAGAAAGATCGCCCGACTAGTGCGGCAGCACCTAACTTTTCCAGCGCAAGTCCGTTCGAAACACCGCCGATCGACCGCTCACCGAAGCTTTTCATCGGCGGCAAACAGACACGTCCCGATGGCGGCTACTCTCGCGTCATCCGCGACAAGGCCGGACAAGCGATCGGTGAGGTCGGCGAAGGGAATCGCAAGGACATCCGGAACGCCGTCGCCGCCGCGCACGCCGGAGCGAGCTGGGCCCGCGCCACGGCACACAACCGCGCCCAGATCCTCTACTACATCGCCGAAAACCTCTCGGCGCGCGGCGACGAATTCGTTAGGCGCATCGATCGCATGACGGGACTCGGCCAGGGCGCAACAGAAGTCGATGCCACGATCAAGCGGTTGTTCCACTACGCAGCGTGGGCTGATAAGTACGACGGCGCCGTACACCCGGTGCCGATTCGCGGGGTCGCACTCGCGATGAACGAGCCACTCGGCGTCGTGGGCATCGCATGTCCTGACGAGTGGCCTCTGCTCGCCTTCGTCTCGCTCGTCGCGCCCGCAATCGCGATGGGCAACACTGTCGTCGCTGTTCCGAGCGAACAATCGCCGCTCGCGGCGACCGACTTCTATTCCGTTCTGGAAACTTCGGATCTTCCCGACGGCGTCGTGAACATCGTCACCGGTTCACGCGATACGCTCGCCAAAGTCCTTGCAGAGCACGACGAAGTTGACGCGATGTGGTACTTCGGATCGCGCGAGGGCGTGACGCACGTCGAACAGGCCTCGGCTGCCAACATGAAGCGCACGTGGGCTGAATGGGTTCCGCGAGACTGGTTGAGCAGTGAGCAGGGGGAAGGTGTTGGCCGCGAGATCCTTAGACGAGCAACGCAGGTCAAGAACATCTGGATTCCCTACGGGGAGTAAGCGGGCTCATCCTAGAGCTGCGAGATTGCTCGACGGGTCAATTGGTATGCGGGTTGCCCACCGGATGCGCCAACGACATGATTCGAGCCGGGAACGAACGCTGCCGGTCCTGACTTCGTCGAGTCATCGGCCGCGCGCCAAATACCTAACGACGCCCCCCTCTTTCCCCGACACATCCCTCGGAGGAGTCCCTCATGTTCGAAGCTCCCAGCAATCCCACTCCAAGGCGCGGCTTCCTTGGCCGTTTGGCCGCTGTCGCCGCCGCCGCTGGAGTTTCCTCGATCCCCCAATCTCTTCGAGCGGATAACACATCTTCCGCTCCCGAAGAAGACGAGTGGCTCAAAAAGCTTAATGCGAAGAACCGCCAGCTCTTTGATGCCCCCGGGCATGGTGACGGACTGCCTCTCGTTCACGTGCTCAACTACATCAACGCGCTCAACTCGCCATATGGCGTGAAAGACGGCGACATCAACACGGTGTTCACGCTCTACGGCGCGCTCAATTCGACGATGCTCTTCGCGTTCAATGACAACATGTGGGCCAAGTACAACATGGGCGCCGCACTCAAGTTCAACGATCATAAGACCGGTCAGCCAGCCACACGCAATGTGTGGCGCACCGATCCGCAGGTCTTGGGGATGATGTTGGCGCCACCGGCTAGCATCGAGTCGCTACAGAAGCGCGGTACGCTCTTCTTGGCGTGCAACAACGCGCTGAACCTTTGGGCCGGGCTTCTCGCGCAGGCGAACAAAATGGAAACACCGGCGGTTGTCGCGGATCTCAAGGCCAACATGCTGCCCGGTGTCGTGCTGGTCCCGGCCATGGTCGTGGCGATTCAGAGGATTCAGGACAAAGGCATCGCATACAATCGGCAGTAAACGTTAGGCATGCCCCCGCGCTCGAGACGACGAAGCGCGGGGGCATTTTGTTTTTCTCCTACCTTTGGAGGCTGCATGCGTCGACGACTCGCGCTGTTGGTCCCTGCTCTGCTCACGATCGTCCTCAGCGTACCGGCTGCTGCGCAAGCGAACATGCGCCTCGGCGGCTTTCTCGGCTTCCAGTTCGACAACGAAGATGATTGGCTGATCTTCGGCGCCGAGGGTCGCTTTAGGACGAACACGATGCAGTTCGATGTCCAGCCGCGATTCCACTATCGGTCGTTCGACGGCGGCAGCGAGTCACAGCTCGATGGCAATATCCTGTTCAACTTCAGGTCGCTGGTGGCGCAGGTTCAGCCGTATATGGGCTTAGGCGCCGCGCTCAATAGGATAAGTATCGACGAAGAGGTGCCCGGCGCGGACCTGGATGAGACGAATGTCGGCGTCAACCTCGTTTCTGGTTTGATCTTCGGGACGAATCCGAAGTGGCGCCCGTACACGCAGTTCGAATACACGATCATCAACGATTTCGGCAATCGGGCAAATATCGCCGTCGGAATTCTCTTTCAGTTGAGCGGGCGCTTCAGCAGCCAGTCGCGCGCACTTAAGCGTTAGGCTTGGGCGCAGGTGGGAGCCGGTGTAGTACCCGGCTCCCATCGCCTACAGCCGATTATTCGGCTTTCAAAGCGACAATTGGGTTCACTCTCGCCGCGCGTCGTGCGGGGACCCATATCGCCAGCATTGCGACGGCTGACAGAACGGCGATGACCACGATCAACGTGACGGGGTCGAGCGACGTGTTGCCGTAGAGGAGCCCGCGCGCGAGCCGCCAGGCCGCAAACGCGCCCGTAACGCCGAACGCGGTGCCGATCGCGACAAGCAGCATCCCCTGGCGCATAACGAGTCCCAGCACCTGTCCGCGCCCCGCACCCACAGCGACGCGGATGCCGATCTCTCGCGTTCGCTGCGCGACAGAGTACGAGATGACACCGTACAGTCCCACAGCGGCGAGAACGAGACCGAGCAAGCCGAATATTCCGATCACGGTTCCTGTGAGGCGGGACGGCAGAAGCGCCGTGCCGAGGGCGTTGTTCATGGTGCGCAGATCGCTGACCGGCAGGTTGGCGTCGAGCGCCGCCACCTCGGAGCGCAACGCCGGCACGACGTCGAGCGGATCGCCGGAGGTGCGGATGAAGAGCATCATCGCGTCCTGCCACATCTGCTGGTGCGGAATGTACATGTACGCCAGCGGATCCTCGCCCAGCGTCCTGTATTTACCGTTAGGCACCACGCCGACGATCGTGTAGTCACGATCGCTGAGGCGCACGGTGCGTCCCAGCGGATCGGCCCCTTGCCAGAAACGCTGCGCGAACTGGCGGTTCACGATCAGCACACGCGCCGCTCCGCTGTCGTCTCGGGCCGTGAACGCGCGGCCGGCGACGACGGGAATCCCCATTGCGTCGAAGTATCCCGGCGAGGCGACGTTGTAGTCCACCTCCATGCTCTCGCTTTCCGGTGCTGTATAGCCTGGAATCGTGACGCCGCGCTGCTGATTGTTGAGGCTCAGCGGAATCATGTCGGAGTAGCCGACAGCCCGCACGTTAGGCAGGAGCTCGAGGCGCTCCTTGAGGCGGTTGAAGAACTGCTCGCCACGAGCGCGGTCGTAGCCCTGCAGTCCCACGTCAATTCCCGCTGTGAGCAGGTTATCGCTGTTGAAACCCTTATCGATGTTGGTGGCGTTGCTGAGGCTGCGACCAAAGAGTCCCGCGACTACGAGCAGAGTGAGGGAGAGCGCGAGCTGCGCCACAACAAGGCCGCGGCTCATGCGAGATTTGCCGCCACCGGCCGGCGCCTCGCCCTTGAGCGCAGGAATGAGAGACGGTTTGGTCGCCTGTAGCGCCGGCGCGAGCCCGAAAATGATGCCCGTGACTAACGCGACTCCCGTTGTGAAGATGAGTACGGCTCCGTTTATTCGGAGGTCGGGGTCGATCTGTATGTCCATCGGCAGACGGATCCGGTTGGCCATGCCGACCACGACCCAGGTGAGCGCGAGTCCCGCACCACCGGCGAGCAGCGAGAAGAGCACACTCTCGGTGAGCAGCTGCCTAACGAGCCTGCCTCGGCGCGCCCCAAGGCTCAGACGGACCGACATCTCACGCCAGCGGCCGCGCGCGCGTGCCAGGAACAAATTCGCGACGTTGACGCAGGCGATGAGCAGCAACAGGGCAACGACGCCCATGACCATCGCGGTGAGCCCGACCTGCGCGCTGCGGAACTGTGGATGAATGCCGGACTCTGTTTGCGGAACAAGCAGACCCCCCGTGCGCTTATATTCGTCGGGGAATTCCTTCAGCAGATCCGATTGAACAACCGTTAGGCGATCGCGCGCCTGTTCGATGCTGACTCCGGGAGCGAGTCGCGCGACCACGTTCATGTTGTTGCGGCCGCGATTCTCCAGCGTACGGTCCTCGCCTGGCCGCGTGTCACCAGCCTGCATGAGCGGGATCCAGAGCGATGGCGTCGCCAATGGGAGCGGTCCGCGGAATTCTGGCGGCGTGACACCCACGATTGTGTACGTACGGCCGTTGAGCACGATCGTGCGGCCGACGATCTGCGGGTCGGCACCGAATCGCGTAGCCCACGCCTGATGACTGATCACCGTCACCGGATGTGCACCGACGCCCTCGTCCTCGGCTGACACAAAAACCCGCCCTCGCTCGGCGCTCACTCCAAGAACCGAAAAGAGATTCGCAGATACGATTTGAGCGAGCACGCGTTCGTTTTGCCCGCCGGCGGAGAGGCTCAGTGGGACGAAGGTCCATGTGGCGACGCCCGAGAAAACGTCGGTCATGCGTCTGCGCAAATCCAGATAGTGCGGCACTGAGCTCGAGCCGTAGTCCATGCTGCCCGTGTAGGAACGGTAGACCTGCACGACCTCTTCCGAATTGCGGACGCCGGGAAGTGGGCGGAGCAGCAGGGCCTCGGCAGCCGAGAAGACGGCGCTGTTCAGGCCAATGCCAAGCGCGAGAGTGAGGACACCGATCGCGGTGAAGCCGGGACTCCGCGCGAGGGTGCGCACGGCGTAACGAAGGTCCTGGAGTAGGGTCACGGAGGCGCTCCTCGTGGCGTAAAGCTGCGCCTACGGGCGCGAGCGTGACGAAGATTCGCGCACTGCCGACCTCAGAAAGTGCTTAGCGCGGATTTACGCCGAAACGCGCGGGTCGCTCCGTGGAACAGTACGACTCCGCGAGTAGGGATCTTTGACTGCTTGTGCTTTTTTCAGCGCGTTTTTGCCCTTTCAGCGGCAAAAGCTTATGCCGTTAGGCTCAGAGAGCAGCCACGATCTGCTTGATTGCAGTTAGGCGCTCCTGCAGCGCCGCGCGGCCACCGGCCTTTTCGATGCGGGCGTACATCGCGGGCGGGAGAAATTCGCGGTCCGTGCACTCGATGATCGCCGCGATCTCTTGCAGCTCCTTCTCG
>DASYRX010000292.1:0-20250 GCA_036003845.1 Gemmatimonadaceae bacterium
ACGGCGACGCCGAAGCGCTGCTTCATACCGCCCGAGTAGCCCCCCAGCTTCTGCTTGCGCACATCCCACAGGTTCACCTGCTGGAGGAGCGCGTCTGCCACGTCCTTCCGCTCGCCCTTCGTCGCGATCCCCTTGAGCAGCGCGAAGTGATCCAGAAGGTCCTCGGCGCTCACCTTCGGGTAGACGCCGAACTCCTGCGGCAGATAGCCGAGTGTCTTGCGGACTTCATCCTTCTGATTCAGCACATCGATGTCCCCAAGACTGATGCTGCCTGCGTCGGCCTCCTGTAGCGTGGCGATGATGCGCATCAGCGTGGACTTACCAGCGCCGTTAGGGCCAAGCAGGCCGTACATCCCAGCGGGAATCGTTAGGCTCACGTCTTTCAGAGCCTGCACGCCGTTAGGGTATGTCTTGGAGACGCCCTCGATCTTCAGTTCCACGGCGCTTACTGCCGCTTGAAGATGGAGGGCCTAACGGTGACCGTGACCAGCGCGCCGATGGCGGAAAGGATTCTCACAGACTTCAGCATGTAAACCGCTTCGAGGGAATGAGAGAACGGCTGCGACGAAGGTTGACGATCGTCAAGTACTTTGAGATACAAAGTAGCCCAATGCCTCAGGGCGTCAATCCTCATAGGCAGCGCGCAGTTTGACACTCGCGCCTGTTCCCGCAATACTTGCCTGCAGCGCGCCTAACAGGGCGCCACCACCCGCGGCAAGGGAAGCATTCCCACCTGTTATGGTCTGAAGCGCGGTGCCTTGCACCTTCTTTCAGCCTGATTTCTCAGCGGGGCCAGGCGATTCATGAAAGGAGGCGCCATGTCCACTGCTAGAGATCTGCCCGCCCGTCCGTCGCTCGACTCCCTTCGCAAGCAAGCGAAGAGACTCGCACGCGAAGCCGCTGCTGGAAACGGCGAAGCCATCGCTCGCGTTCACGCGCAGTTGCCGCAGGCGACGCTCCCACTCTCGAATCGCGATGCGCAGGTCGTCGTCGCACGCGAATACGGGTTTGCCGGCTGGCCGGATCTGACGGCCGAGGTTCAGAAACGCTTGGGCCGCGCGCTCGAGTGGGCCGTCTCGCAGGCCAAAGTCGCGATTCACGACCAGGACAACGAGCGGCTGCGAACGCTGTTGGCAGAATATCCAGCGCTCGTCTCGTGGCACGAAGGTGAGCAGACGTTGCTCGACTCCACCACGTCCTACGCGATGGACTGTTCGGACCCGGAGCGCGAGCGCACTTACACGCGGCCGGTTGCTGCCGAGATGTTGATCGACGCAGGCGCGACGGTCGAGCGCCACACGTGGGAGCACGTGATCAAGACGGGCGCAGCCGGGATGCTCAACCTGCTCGCGCGAAAGAACGCGTTGCCACGGAACCTGTTTGTGCTTGCCGCGCTTAGCGACGACGAAGCGGTTCGCGCGTGGCTCGACGAATCGCGTAAGCGCGACGACGGAGAAGGAGCTGATGAGCGAATGGTCGTCGGCCGCGCGCTGATGAGCGCGTGCCGCTTCCGGCACGCGGGTGTAGCGTTGCGGCTGCTCGAGCGCGCGATCGCACTCGATCCGGATCTCGGTCGTCGCATCAATCGCTGGCAGGACCGGCAGGCATTCGTCGAGTTCCTGATCCAGCACAAGGGCATCCTGTGGCAGGAACCCGAGGCGACGCCATGGGAAACGTTCGTGGTTTTTCAACTGGCGAGCGCGCGCGACCGCAACGATCTGCCCACGTTCCGCCGGTGGCTCGATGACGAACCGTGGGTGCTCCAACGCGCTTTCATTCACGTCCAGACGGGGTTGATGCTGCCGGCGTGCTATATGAAGGATCGCGAAGCATTCATCGTGGCGCTGTTGGAGCGCGATCCCGCGCTTCTTCATATCGACCCGCCGCCACCGCCGCGGTTGTCCCTCATCGCCCAGGCGCTCTCGTACGGCAATGCGCACCTCGTTCCACTGCTGACGCGCATCTGGCCTTTGCCGAACGACTTGCCGCACGCAGCCGGCGTGGGCGACGCTGCGGCAGTGGCGCACTGGTTCGACGCAACCGGCCGGCCGGTTCTCGGATCGCTGTCGCACCACTATCCTGGCAGCGATCCGCATTTCCCCCGCGCCGACCTGCATTGGGGACCCCCGACGACGCAGCAGGTTCTGGACATCGCGCTCGCATGGGCCGTGCTGAATCACCACTTTGAGATCGCGTCGTTCCTCCTGGAGCGCGGCGCCAACATCAACAGCAACTGGGCCACGCACGAGCCGGCGAGCATCCTGCATGAAGCGGCGATCCAGGGGAACGAGGACGCCGTGAGGTTCCTCATCGATCACGGTGCCGACCTGACGATCAAGGACTACCGCTATCAGTCAAACGCCGAGGGCTGGGCGCGTTACGGGTCGCACGACGAGCGGATGGCGCAATTGCTAGCGGCGGCGGCCGCGCGCCGTAGTCAACAGAACGCCTAACGAGCGATGCGAACCCCAGAGAAACCGGATGGATCGGCGACTGTGTGGGCACAGCGCTGAATTGGCGCAACGTCGCGCTATGGCATAGCGTATCCACAGCAGTCCCGCTCCTACCAACGCATCACGTGTCAGTGACTGCCTTCAGACCCTCCGTAGTCGCCGTCGCGCTCTACGCCCTCGCGGCCGTTCCAGCGACGGCGCTGGCTCAGCACGCCGGGCACGCCCAGATCAAGATCCCCGCGGGCGCCATCTATACAGTGGCAGACGTCGAATTCATGCAGGGGATGATCGCCCACCACGCCCAAGCCATCTACATGTCCCGCATGGCTGAAGCGCACAAGGCAAGCCCGCGCCTCCTCAAACTCGCAACGAAAATCGACCAGTCGCAGGTGGCCGAGATCCGCATCATGCAGCAGTGGCTGCGCGATAACGAGCAGATCGCGCCGGACACATCTTCCTGGCGCAGCATGACAATGCCCGGCATGCTCAGCGAGCAGCAGCTCAAGGCGCTCGATGCGGCCAGCGGCGTCGACTTCGATCACATATTCCTCGAGCTCATGATCCTGCACCACGAAGGCGCGCTGCGAATGGTGAAGGACCTCCTTGCGACGCCAGGCGCCGGCCAGGAAGTCGACGTCAACGTCTTCGCCAACGACGTCGTCACCGTGCAGACCGCCGAAATCGGCGCCATGCGTCAGATGCTTGCTCAACTGCCTAACAGCTAAGCCTCCACAAAGGATCCCATCAGATGCACCACACCCGCAGGATCTTCGCGCTCATTGCGGCCCTAACGATTCCTTCGATCATCGCCGCGCAGACGTATCCCGACACCAAGGATCCGCGCAGCTTGCTCAAGCCCGGTCGCCTCGACGCCGAAATCGCCGCCCGCAACATGCGCCTCGTCTCGTTCTCGCAGAAACCGGCAGCATTCGACACAGCGCGCGGCCTAACGTTTATCAACTCCGACCTGGCCTTCGGCGACAAATACGTTTACCAGGGCAACTTCGCCGGCTTCACGATCTGGGATGTGAGCGATCCGTCCAAGCCAAAGGTCGTCTCCGCCGTCTCCTGCATAACGTCGCAGGGAGATCCGTCCATCTACGGCAACCTGCTCTTCCTCTCCGCGGAGGGTGCGGGCAACCGCAATGACTGCGCGAAGGGCGGCGTGAAAGACCCGAAGGACCACATGGCCGGAGTGCGTATCTATGACGTCTCGGATCCAGCCAACCCTCGGCTCGTGAAGAACGTGCAGACATGCAAAGGATCGCATACGCACACAATCGTCCCGTCCTACAAGGACAAGAACGTCATCTACATCTACGTCTCGGGGAGCCAGGCGGCGAGACCTGAGACTGAGATCCCTGGGTGCAAGAACGGCGACGACCCGGCCGACGAATCGAACTCGCTCTTCCGGCTCGACGTCATCAAGGTTGACGTTAGGCAACCCGAGAAGGCCGAGGTCGTGACCGGCGCGCGGATTTTCACCGGTCTCGATCCCGCCCCGCTCTCGTCTGCTCGTCAGGCTGCCATCGCTAGTCGGCCTGTGGACTCGACCCGGCCAGCGCCTCCGCCCCGATCGACGGGTCCACGCAATTGCCACGACGTGACGGCCTATCCGGCCGCGAAGCTGCTCGCTGGCGCGTGCGGGAGTTACGGACTGCTCGTCGATGTCTCGAATCCGGAGAAGCCCAAGCGCCTCGATGCGAAAGCGGATACGAACTTCTCGTTATGGCACACCGCCGTATTCAGCAACGATGGCAAGAAGGTCGTGTTTACGGATGAATGGGGTGGCGGGACGTCGCCGATGTGTCAGGCCAACTCGATGATGGAGATGGGCGGCAACACGATTCTTTCCGTCGACAAAACGAAGAAGTACACGCAGCACGCTTACTTCAAGATTCCCGCGGCTCAGACGGCACAAGAAAACTGCGTGTCGCATAACGGTGGACTCATTCCGGTACCGGGACGCGACATCATGGTGCAAGGTTGGTATCAGGGCGGCGTGAGTGTGATGGACTTCAGCAACTCTGACAAGCCAGAGGAGCTGGCGTACTTCGATCGTGGCTCGATCGATCCACCACCCGGCGTCGACGTGCCCGTGACGGGTAATCCCGGTGGTCGCGGCAACCGCGGAACGATCGGTGGTTCCTGGGGCGCGTACTACTGGAACGGATTGATCTACTCGTCAGAACTCGATCGCGGCTTTGATATCCTCGAGCTGACGCCTAGCGACAAGCTGTCGAAGAATGAGATCGAGGCAGCGAAACTCGTTAGGTTCACCGAGTACAATCCGCAGAGCCAGCCCAAGATCGAGTGGCCGGCCGCATTTCCAGTGGTGCGCTCGTACCTCGATCAACTCGTGCGCTGGAACGGCCTCGCTCCTGAGAGAACAACTGCAATTGGGACCGCGCTCGACGCCGCTGAGCAGCATAACGGCAAGGCCCGTCGAGATGCGCTCAACGCGCTGGCGAAACAAGTGGACAAGGACGTCGGGGGAGCGAAGGACCCGGAGCGCGTGAAGGCGATGGCGGGCGCGATCAAGGCGCTGGCAAAAGCGACGAAGTAATCGGGGACACGCACGGCCGCTGCCTCTTGCGGCTCGCGTCACATCGTGCGCTCGCCATAGCCTAGTCTTGGCGCAGCGCTTCGATCGGGTCTACGCGAGCCGCACGCCATGCCGGAATGAACCCGGCGATCAACGCGACAGTCGCGAGGACAATTGCGGCGCTGACGTACACGCCTGGGTCGGCCGGCGCCGCGCCATAGAGGAACGGCGCTACCTGCGTCGACGCCACGCGCGCTCCAACGACACCGATGACGAGTCCCATCACGAGAACCGTACCCACCTCGCTCAACACGAGCCGCACCACGCGGGCACGCACAGCGCCTAACGCGATCCGAACACCAAGCTCCTGGCGACGCCGTTCTACCGAATAGGCCATCACCCCATAAAGACCGAGCACAGCCAGCGCGAGCGCGACGGATCCGAAGAGAAGCGACAGGACTGCGAGCATGCGTTCTCGTTGCAACGACGCGGCGAGCTGTCCTGACAACGTCTCAAAGTCCACGATGATCCGTGGATTCACGTCGTTCAGCGCCTGTCGAACTGCCGGTATGAGTGAGGCCGCAGGCCCGCGCGTCCGCGCCTCCACAGTACGTCGCAGGCTGGCCTGCGCGCTCTGCGATGACGGCAGATAGGCGATCGGCTCCGCCGTGTCCCGCAGCTCGCGGTACTTCGAGTTCTCCACCAGCCCCACGATTGTGTACGGGCCCTTGATCGATCGATTATCGCGAATCTGGAAGCTTCTGCCTAACGGCGACTGGTTAGCGACGAAGTGACGCGCCCAGGCATCGTTCACGATCACGACCTTCTCTGAGCCCGGCACGTCCGTCGCCGCGAAATCCCGTCCACCGAGCAGCCGAGTACCCAGCGCTGCGAAATAGCCGTCGCTGACCTCGTTGAACCACGTCACCGCGTCCATCGTCGACTTGGGCGTGTAACCGTCGATCACGATCTCCTCGTTCCAGTACGAGCCTCCGATTGGGGTGAGCTCGGAACTGCTCGCCGCCACGACACCTGGCGTTAGGCGGATGCGCTCGAGGATCTGGCGTTGCAGCGTACTCGCCGCCTCCGCAGGAACCCCGGCACGACGCAGGTCGATCCCCGCCAGAAGCACGCCGTCCGCCGTGAACCCCGGATCCAGGCGCGACAAGTTGTTGAGTGTGCGCATGAGGAAGCCGGCTGACACGATAAGCACAAGTGAAAGCGCGACTTGCGCGACAACGAGCGACTTGCCGAGACGGAACCGAGAGTGTCCTTCGACAACGCCGCGCGCCTGTGCCTTCATCGCCGACTGCGCGCTCACGCGCGTCGCGCGCCACGCCGGGTACAGTCCGCATAACGCGACAGTGACGGACGCAACGAAAGCGGTGAACGCGAGCAGTCGCCAGTTGAGCGTCAGATCGAGCGAAACGGTGTTGCTCAGATGGCCAGTCGCGATCATCGTGACAAGCGCGGACGTCCCGGCGCGCGCCACGAACAGCCCCACCAGCGCCCCCGCTATGGCGAGCACCATGCTTTCCGTTACGAGCTGCCTCAGCATGCGCCCGCGGCCAGCGCCGATCGCGAGGCGGATCGCCAACTCACGATGCCGCGCTTCGGCCCGAGAAAGCAACAGGTTCGCAACGTTGGCGCACGCGATCAGCAGGATGAGCACCACGCCGGCCATCAGCGCGACGAGCGCCTTGCTGTAGTCAGCGCGCACGCCGGAGAAACCTCGCTCCGCCGGGACGACTCTGAGCGTGCGCGTCACATACGCGCGCTGATCTTCTACACGCCAATGCTGCGGGATGGTCTCCTCAAAGGTTGCGCGCGCAATCGCGGCCATGCGCACCCGCGCCTGCCTAACGTCTACATCTGGAGCCTGCCGACCGATCACTCTCAGCCACCAGGTACTCCTCGCGTCGAGGTCGCGGGAGCCTTCGCGCATGTTCGGCAGTGCACAGATCGGCAGGTACACGTCCGCCTCCCATCCAACATCCGGACCGCGGAACGACGACTCCGAGATGCCCGCGATGTCGACCGCACGACCGTTGAGGCGAATGGTCTGGCCGACTACGTTAGGCGCCGAGCCATATTCGCGCTCCCAGAATCTGTAGCCCAGAACGGCCAGGCCCTGACAACCGCGAACATCGTCAGCCTTCGCGATAAGTCGTCCCGCGGCCGGGGTTACCCCAAACGTCCTGAAAAAATCGCCGCTCACATAGGCCCCGGCCACACGATGAGCTTCTCCACCCTCGGCGAGGTCGAACGAGGTTTTGCCAAACGCGGAGATGGCGCTAAAGGCATTTTGCCTATCGCGGACCTGCTCCCAGATCGGATTCGTGAAGTAGACGTCCCCGCTTGTGCTCGACTCGGGCGCACCGAGCGAGTCGATGGCAACGTACGCCAGCTCCGACGGCCTATCGACATCGAGAGGGCGTAACACTACGGTGTCGAGCAGAGTAAAGATGGTCGTGTTCGCGCCGATGCCCAAGCCTAACGAGGAAATAGTGACGACAGCAAAAACCGGGCTGTGGATCATCGCACGGATTGCATAACGAACGTCCCCGGCGACCGACTGCAGCCAGTCGGCGATGTCCATGCGGCGCGTCTGCTCGTGTTGTGCACCCACATTGCCGAACTGCCGGCGTGCGACGAGGCGTGCCTCCGCTTCGCTCATGCCGCCGGCGACGAGAGAGTCCACGCGCTCGGCAATATGAAAGTCGATCTCGCGCTGGATGTCGCGCGAGATGCGGTTGGAGCGGAAGATGTTGAGGATGCGATGATGCCACGCCATGGAGCAAACCTTCAGAGTTATTGATTACGCATAGCTCAAGACGCGGGATACACCATCGGTCAGCCGTCTCCAGCTGGCCTCTTCCTCCGCCAGCTGCTTGCGACCTTTGGCTGTGATGCTGTAGAAACGAGCCTCGCGATTTTTTTCTGTCACGCCCCACGCCGACCGCACCCAGCCGTCTTGTTCCATGCGATGCAGGGCTGGGTAGAGCGAGCCTTCTTCGACACGAAGTAACTCCGCCGAGACCACCTGGATGTGCGACGTGATCGCGTAGCCGTGCATCGAACCGGCGACGTCCAGCGTTCGGAGTACAAGCAAGGCAAGAGTGCCTTGCAGTATATCGTTCTTCGTCCGCGCCAAATCTTTACCTATCTAGCTAGGTATAGCCGAAAGGATACTGGCGGACATTGTTTTGTGTCAAGCGCGGATGGCGATTGGGACACTCGTAGTCGTACCTCGCTCAGGTGGTGCGCAACAAATGCCTCGCAGCGGAGAGGAGCTGAATAGGATGCGGACACGTCTCATGATCCTGCTCGCGCTGCCGATCGGATTGTCCGCGCAGCCGCCGGTCCCGCGCGCGATCCGCGAGATCAAGGAAGGCGACCTCCGGCGCGATCTCTTCGCCATGGCGTCCCCGGCGATGCGCGGTCGCGAAGGCGGAACGCTGGACGAGATGCGTGCATCCATTTGGGTCGCGGAGCAGTACCGGCGCATCGGCCTAACGCCGGCGGGGGACGAGGGCACTTGGTTTCAGTGGTTCAACATCGTCCGCACCCGCGTCTCGGTCACCTCGAGCCGCGCGACGATCGCCGGCCAGCAGCTCACGCTATTCGGCGATGTCATCCCGCTCAGCGCGGTGCCGGTGGAGGCAACGGGGTCAGTGCTCTGGCTTCCCGATCCTGCCGACACCACGACCGAGGTGCGCGGGCGAATTGTTGCGACCCTCCTGCGTGCGCCCGCGGCGGGTTCCATCCGTCCCACCAGCTATCCCATAGGGATCCGCTACGCGAACGCCGCCATCGCCGGGAGCCTGGCAAGCCTAACGAGGCGCGGAGCCGCGGCCATCTTGCTCGTGGCCAATGCGCCGGTGGACAGCAACTTCGCGGCCGTTGCGGTCATGCGAATACGTGGCGACTACGACGTGGACCGCGCAACCCCACGCGCGGCCGGACAGTCGGACCGTATATCGCCGCCACCGGCAATCGGTGCCGGCCTAACGCCGGCGCTGCTTGTGCGCGCCGACAAGGCCGCCGTCCTGCAGGCGGGACCGGAGGCCGTCCTCGCCATTCGCCTCGAACGCTTCGAGACGCCATCGGTGAACGTCATCGGCGCGCTGCGCGGCACTGATCCCGTCCTGCACAACGAATACGTGCTGTACAGCTCGCACCAGGACGCCAATGGTGTGCGTCTGCTCGTGCCTAACGACTCGGTGCTGGCGGGTGCGGACGACAATGCGTCGGTTAGTATCGCCGAGTTTGCGGCGGCGCGCGCATTCGTGGCCGAGCGCCCAAAGCGCTCGCTCCTCTTCGTGCACCACGGCGCAGAGGAGCGTGGCCTGCTCGGCTCTCGTTACCACTCGGCGCATCCTGTCGTGCCGATCGCTCAGATCGTGGCCGTGCTCAATGGCGACATGATCGGCCGCAACCATTCTGACACCGCGGCGCTGCTCGGCGCGCAGCCGCCTCATCGCAGCTCCAGCGAACTGGTGGACATGGCGCTCAAGGCCAACGCGGCGACGAGTCGGTTCGTGATCGACACGCTGTGGGACCGACCGACCCACTCGGAGGGATGGTTCTTTCGCAGCGACCACCTGCCCTACGCGCGCCTAGGCGTTCCGTCGCTCATGTACTCCACCAACTTGCACGACGACTACCACACGGCGGGTGACATCCCCGAGCGGATCGACTACGCCAAGCTCACGCGAATGGCGCGCTGGATGTATCTCACGGGATGGTACGTTGCAAACGCAGCCAAGCGGCCGGCTGTGGATGTGGGGTTCAAGCTGGAGCGTTAGGCGTCATGCCAGCAGAACGGCACGCCGCTGGACAACCGAACATCACCTATTGATGCACACAAGAGAGATGGCTGCCGCATTAACGACACTCTTCGCCGAGCTTGTCACTGGTGCGAGCCCACGCGGTGTTGGCGCCTTCGTCCTCAACTCGGGCGACATCGGCCTCCTACGCTCGCTCGACAGACTGTCCGCGCGAGACGCCTCACGCTCCGTGAATGACGGCGCATCGATCGCGGCACATGCGCAGCATTTGGCGTTCGGCTTGTCGCTGATAAATCACTGGGCGTCCGAGGGCGGCAATCCGTACGCCGACGCGAAATGGGACGAGGCTTGGAAGACGTCGGTCGTGAATGACTCCCAGTGGGTGGCGATCCGCACGAACTTGCGAGACGAAGCCCTCCAGTGGCTCGCGAGCCTCAATGTTGACCGCGAGGTAACGACGCTTGAGCTTAGCGGCATGATTGCAACGATAGCGCACGTAGCCTATCACCTCGGCGCAATCCGGCAGATCGACAAGAGTATCCGTGGTCCGACGGAAGGGACATTCACACGATAATGTGGCAGGGGCCAACGATTGTTATGCGGCGCAGCTGAGCCGCATGCCCGTTAGGCGGCGACTTTCGCCTGGAGCAGATTTTACATGCCAACGATCTGTCGCTTGATTCAGCTATCGCCGGATGAGGCCGCGAGCCTCGTGGCGAATCCTGCCACGCTCACAACACGCGTTGGTGCGGCGACGATCTACAGCGATGTGTACCGCTACTGGCACGCTATCGAGTATCTGCTCGCTGCGCACCGGCCCGACGGTACAGCGGCTAAGTGGCTAGCTGCCGGCGCGACCGTCTTGGCTGCCACTGGCGATGTTCCGAGCGCGCGCGTTCTTTCGCCTGCTCAGGTTCAAGACCTCGACGCCGAGCTGCGTCACATTCAACCGGACGATCTCTTTGCGCATTATGATGCGAGCGCCCTCGATGCCGCGCAGATCTACCCGGGCACGTGGCAGGCATGGGAGGAGGACTTCGATCCACTCGGGCAAGTGCTCGAGCACTATTTCTTCCTGCAACAGTTTACCGCAAAGTGCGCGACGGCGCACGCCGCTCTTTTGCTCTACTTCGATGTCCTCGCCGAGGGGACCGTATGACAGGCTAACCGTTAGGCAGCCGCGGACTCATGACGCACAACGGCATTCGCTTCCCCGACGTCATTGATCTTACCACTAAGGCGCCGGACGGGACGATCCGACTCGTCCTTGCCGAAACCGACGCTTTGACCGGCCACGATATCCCGGCGCTCAAGCGTAAGCTCGACAACTACGCTGCCTTTGCGCAAAGCGGAGAATTGCCAAGGTCCCCAGTCGCCACAGGCGGACGGCCGGTTCTGATCCGAGTGGATCTCTACGCGGAACCAGAACAGCTCGTGGTCATATTCTTGCGCCACTACCGAACGCTCCTGGAGAAACAAGGCTTGGGGCTCGAGGTAAGCCTGAATCAAGCGGACCTGACGCTTTGAGCCGGCAGGCGACACCGTGTATCTGCAGCTACATGCACACTTCACCTGTCAAGCCAGTCGCTGGGTTTACCGCCGCGCGCGGCCGCTCGTTAGGCAACACGGCTAACCGTCAAGTTGTGCGTACCTTCTTTTCAGCCATTCTCCTCGCTTTGGGCGTGGTCGCCTGCAACGAAAAGGCCGCCTATTCGGGCGATGAACGCATCCTGCCGTTTGATTCCGTCGAGGTACGGTTGGTGTCCGCCCGCGACACGACAACCATCCGCGTCGAACTTGCGCTGAGTCGAGAGCAGAAAACGCTCGGTCTGATGGAACGTCGTCGATTGCCGGAGAATGCGGGCATGCTGTTCGTCTACGACTCGACGCAAGGACCAGAGGCCGGCTTTTGGATGTATCGCACCCGCATCCCGCTGGACATTGCGTTCATCGACTCAGCGGGCGTCATCCGAAGTATTCTGGCCATGGTGCCTTGCGAGACCACAATCCCAGAGGGCTGTCCGAGCTACGTGCCGAATGGGCCTTATCGTTATGCTCTCGAAGTCAATGCTGGGTTCTTTCAACGCCACCAGATTTCTGTGGGTGACACGCTGCTGCTCGGAGATATTGCGCCTCGGCCCAACCGTTAGGCATTAGACGAGACGAGTCTGGATCTTGACCTCCGAGGTGAGCGTGCGGTGGACGGGACAGCGGTCCGCGATTTCCATTATCCTCGCACGTTGATCCTGCGAAAGCTCGCCGACTAGAGACACATCCCGTTCGATGACGTCGAGCAGCATGCCTTCTTTCGTCTCGCAATCTGCGCAATCTTGAGCGTGCACCCGATGGTGCCGCAAATGCACGCTTACTTCGGTTAGTGGCCAGCCTTTCCGTCGCGCATACAGCGCGATCGTCATCGATGTTCAAGCACCGAGCGCCGCAAGCAACAGATCGTACGGGCTGGGGCCCGTATCAGTACCGCCCTGTGCAACGGGCTCGTCCGACACCAGACGATGGCGACCTGCTCTGATTTCCTGGGCGAACGCAGCTGCGCTCCCGCGCACCAGTACAACGCCCGCTTCTATTGTCTCGTCCATACGATAGGCTCCACGCTATTGACGCTTGGAAGCTAACCTTCAACACCCTGTCGGTCCGACCGTAGCTCGTTTAGCATCGAACGGCACCATCTAACTCGCGCGAACGGACGACGACGATGGGAACACCTGCAGTGATACCGAATCAACAAACCGATTTCGAGTGAGTCGTTAGGCTCCACATGCCTGGCTATAGCGGTCTTGACCCCAAATGTGCTCCAGAACGTCGCTGCTCGCCGTAACGAGATATGGCGCTAGTTGTCTTCTTAAGAGGCGTCAATGTTGGCGGACACAGGACGTTCCGCCCGAGCGTGCTCGCGCAAAAGCTGAGCAAGTATGACGTCGTGAACGTGGGCGCTGCCGGCACGTTTGTCGTACGTAAACCAGGAACGCGAACGAAGTTCCGTACGGAATTGCTCAAGCAGCTGCCGTTCGAGACCGCGGTCGCGCTTTGCGACGGCCGTGATCTCGTTCGCCTAACGAAGAAGAATCCATTTGGATCGGAGTCCGCGCGCTCTGACGTTGTGCGATTCGTGAGCGTCCTGTCGAGAGCCGGCCGCGCCCTCCCGTCCATTCCGCTCGCGCTTCCGCCCGATGGCCACTGGTTGGTGCGAGTCAACAAGTCGCAGGGCCGATTCATCTTCGGAGAGTACCGCCGGCACATGAAAACCATCGGCTACCTCGGCCAGCTCGACGGCCTATTCGGTGGGAAGGCGACGACGCGGAATTGGAACACGATTCTCGCGATCGTGCGGGTTCTGCAAGGCGCGGGCAAGGACGATCGCTGACGTCTCATCAAGCTGGCCTTCTTCTCGTTAGGAATCGCGCTGCACCGGGGCCACATCACGACGCTTCTGGCGGGCGCGCCCGAGAATTATCAGTTTGTTGGTCCGTCATCCAACAATCTGGAGGCCAGATGCAGACCCCCCTGCGCGAGATGACGCTCGCGCTCGCGACGCTGGCGCTCACTGCGTGTAACCCGTCGTCCCCGTCCTCATCAGCCGCGCCCGAGTTCACGGCAGCCGACGAAGCGGCGCTACGCGCCGTTTTTGATTCCACGGAAAGTCGCGTTCACGCGAAGAACTGGCCCGCCTGGGCCGGTCAGTTTGCTGAAGACGCCGTTTTCCACCCGTCTAATGGCAAAGCACTGAACGGCCGGGCTGCTATCCAGGCCTGGGGGGAAGCGTTTCCGCCTCTTGAGCAATTCGATATCTCGGATGCGAAGGTCACTGGAGACGGCAACCTCGCGTATGGCAGCAGTGTAATCGCACGAAAGATTCAGGGAGCCCGCGTAGGCACCGCGAAACAACTCGTCGTGTTTCGTCGCTCGGCGACAGGAAAATGGGAGGTCGCCGGCGTCAGCGTCACATCCGATTTGCCAATGTTGGCGCCAGCGGTTGCAAAGAAATGAGATCGCAGATGCGGTTCGGAGTCTTGCTGGCATGCGCGCTGTCGTCCGCAGGCGCTCAGGTCCAGCCAGCGACTGCTAGCTGGGACGTCACGCAGCCACGCGGTCGCACGAAGGAAATCGAATTCACGGCGAGCGAGGGCACGTGGACCTCTGTCGACGTTTCTCCTGACGGCACGTGGATCGTATTCGACTTGTTAGGCCACATCTATCGGATGCCGATCGCGGGCGGCACGGCGGAGTGCCTAACGCAATCGAGTGGCATCGCGATGAACGTGCAGCCGCGCATCTCGCCTGATGGGAAGTACATCGCGTTCATCTCGGACCGCAAAGGTCAGATGAACGTTTGGGTCATGGACTCGGACGGGAAGAACCCGGTGTCCGTGCTGCTGGACAACAAGTACGAGTACCGCTGGCCCGGATGGTCCGCAGACGGACGCTTTGTCGTGGCGGTCAAGCGGCCGCCGTTCACAGTCACCGGATTCAACTCGCTCGTCCTGCTGAGCCGCGGCGGCGGGAGTGGCGTCGAGCTTCTGAAAGGCGAGAACGGTCGCAATCCGTATCGTGCGAGCGTCTCGGCGGACGGACGCTTCGTCTACTATGACGTCTACACGAGCGCGCCTAACGTGGCGCGCGGCCGCACGGACGCGTTGCGCGGCGCTATTCAGCTGCATCGGCTCGATCTCGAGACCGGTGTCGTTCGGCCGATCACGGCTGGGGAAACGGAACAGGGGAACGCCGATCATCCGTCCAGCGGCGGCGCATACGCGGCAGAACCCAGTCCGGACGGGCGTCTCCTCTCCTTCATACGCAAGGTCCCAGGCGGCACACTGAACTACAAAGGACAGCGCTACGGGCCTCGATCCGCGCTCTGGATCCGGGATCTCGTGAGCGGCGCCGAACGGCTGGCGATGGATCCGGTCGAGATGGACCTCTCGGAAGCGAGCTTCCCTCTCGACGGCACGTACCCGTCGTACAAGTGGACGCCGGATTCCAAAGCGATCGTGATACACCAGGGCGGCAGGATCCGGCGTCTCGACCTAACGAGTGGGGCGGTGTCCACCATTCCGTTCTCGGCTCGCGTCCAGCGCACGATCTCCGAGCAACCTTGGATCCAGAATCGACTGACGGACGGACCCGTCGACGTTCGATTCCTCCGCTGGGCGTCCTCGTCGCCGGATGGGAAGACGCTCGCCTTCCAGGCCGTCGGACGAGTCTGGCTCATGGATCTGCCTAACGGACAACCGCGACGCTTGACGGCCGAATCGTTCGCGCCTCACGAATTTCATCCGGCGTGGTCACCCGATGGCCAGTCCATTGCCTTCACGACGTGGCAGGACGAACAGCGCGGCGCCCTCTGGGTAACGAGTGCTCGAGGAGGTACTCCTCGACGCCTAACGCGTGAGCCTGGCGAATTCGCCAATCCGGCCTGGACGCCGGATGGTCGCGAGTTGATCGTGGCGCGCGGCGCGGGGGCAACGGCGCGAGGGCAGACGATGCTGCGTAATCCATACTTCGACCTGGTGCGCATACCGGTCGAGGGAGGAGAGGCGCGCTTCGTCGTGCAGATCGGACGCAGCGTCGAGCCGTACACACGACGGAGCGAGCTGGTGCGGCCGAGTGTCGGCGCGAATGGTCGCATTTACTTTGTGGAGCTGAAGCCGGTGGCTGCGCGAGAAGGCGAACGCCCGCAGAGCTCGACGGAACTCTTCTCCATTCGGCCCGATGGCTCAGATCGCGTCATTCACGCCCGCATTGCCAACGCCGGCGACGCGGCCGTGTCGCCTAACGGCAAATGGGTCACATTTGTTCAGGGGATGAATGCGTATCTCGTCCCCCTCCCCGCGAGCGGCGCCGCTGCCGCGGTGCCGAGCATCGATCGCCGCGGCGGCGAGCTTCCCGTGACGCCGCTTACGACGGAGGGAGGAATCCATCCTCGCTGGCGCAACAACGATGTCGTCGAGTTCACAAGTGGCAACCGGGTTTTCGTGTATAACACGTCCACGGCGCGAGCGGACACGATCACCGTGCGGTTGTCGCAACCGCGTGACCTGGCTCGCGGTGCCATAGCTCTCACCGGTGCTCGCATCATCCCGCTCAATGGCCAACCGGTGATCGAAAACGGCACTGTCGTCGTGAGAGCAGGGCGCATCACCTGCGTCGGGCAGTGCGCCACGAGCGGTGTCGATCGTGTCATCAGTGCGTCAGGCAAGACGATTATGCCGGGTTTTGTCGACGTTCATGCGCACCATGACCACGGCCACCTCGGGATGATACCGGCGCACAACTTCGAAAGCTCCGTCTATCTCGCTTACGGCGTCACGACGACGTTCGACCCATCGCCAACGTCAATCGATCCTTTCGCGTCGGGTCAGCTCGTCGAGACCGGTCAGACGCTCGGTCCGCGCATGTTCACCTCGGGCGAGACACTCACTAACGGAGATGATGTCACTACGCGGGACATAACGAGTCTCGAAGCCGCAATGAGCGAGGTCGGCCGCCGAAAGTCGTGGGGCGCGCCGATGCTCAAGCAATACCTTCAGCCGACTAGGTACCAAAGACAATGGGTCGTGGAGGCAGCGCGCCAGCTGAACATTCGGACAACGGCCGAAGGGAGCGCAGACCTGTACCACAAACTCAGCATGGTGATGGACGGACATACCGGTGGTGAACACCTAACGGTGCAGGCGCCGCTCTACAGTGACGTCCTGAACTTCATGGCTAAGGCGCGCTATGTCTTTTCGCACACGCCGCTCGTCAGCGGCGCCAGCGCCTGGAACGAGGAATACTTCTGGCAGGAAGGGCCTCCACTCTGGCAGGATACGAAACTGCAACGCTGGATCCCGTGGCGAGAGCTGATCCCGCATACGCGGCGATTCATCATGCGCCCGGAAACGGACTATACGAAGGACATCGTGGCACAGACCGTCGCCGACTTGCTAGCGTTAGGCGGTCACTCGGCGATCGGCTCTCACGGTCAGCAGCACGGACTCGGTTCTCATTGGGACGTGTGGATGCTCGCGAAAGCCGCCGGCGCGATGGCCGCACTCGAAGTGGCGAGCATGCACGGCGCGACCTTTCTCGGGATGGACGACGATCTCGGGTCGCTCAGCGTCGGGAAGCTGGGTGATTTGATGGTGCTCAACGGCAACCCGCTCACGAACATTCGTAACACAGCCAACATTCAGTACGTGATGAAGGGCGGAGTCCTCTACGACGCGAATTCGCTCGACGAGATCTGGCCCAAGTCGATTGCCTACGGGAACCACTACTGGGTGGTCCCCGAGATGTACCGGATCGACGAGAAACGTGTCGACGTGCCGCGTTAAGCATCGATGAGTTCGCAGATTCCCAGTGACATCAATGCGCTGCACGAGCAACTCGACGCCGCCATGCGTGACGCACGAGCGATTGTCGACGGACTGAGCGAGGAACAGGGGACGCGTCGCCCCAAACTCGGAGCGTGGAGCGTCGCTGAATGTCTCGATCACCTCGCGACGGCTAATCGCGTATATCTCCGCGCGATGCAGCAGCCGGCGGATCGGGCTCGTGCACGGGGACGCCATCGCACTCGGCCGGCGGCACCGGGTGTTGCTGGCCGTTTGTTCATATTCTCGCAAGAGCCGCCGCCGAGGTGGTGGTCACGGCTTAGGGCCCCGCGAAAGATTCGGCCGCGCGAGGCACCGCCGCTCGCTGACGCATTCGCCAGCTTTATCGCGTCGCAGGCCGACGTGCACGCGTTCTTGCGTTCGCACGGCGATCTCGATCTCGCGCGTATTCACTTTCCAAATCCGTTCGTTCGCGGCATCAGATTCAGTCTTGCCACTGGCCTCCACGTCATCACGGCGCACGAGAGAAGGCATCTCTGGCAGGCCTGGGGCGTACGCCGAGCGATCGGGCGCGCGCCAGCGTGACGCGCAGCGTTGGATTCCTGCGCGTTAGGCGCACAGCTATGTCACCCTGCGGTCAAGGAGCGAGGTCATGGGAATCGCGTTCGTATTCGTCGTCGTGCTTGCCAGCGCAGTGCTCCTCTACACCGGCTATCGGCTGATCGAGGTCCGAGCCAACCTCAAGTTCGAGCAATGGAAGATCGCGTATTCGAAACAGATCCGCCGTGAAGCGATCACTGGAAGTCAGGCAGCCGTGGCTGGTCGCGTCTTCGAACGCGTCGCGCCGTACTTGCCGGGTTTCGGGTACAATCCGCGCGACGTGCGCTTCGTCGGCGACCCAGTGGACTTCGTCGTCTTCGACGGACTGAGCGAGGGGAACGTGCGCAACGTTGTGTTTGTCGAGGTGAAGACAGGTTTGGGAGAGCTGAATGGAAACGAGCGACGAGTCAAGGCCGCGATCACCGAGCGTCGCGTGGAATGGTCACTCTTCCGTGTGCAGGACGGGCAGCCGGATGTTCCACACGGCGATCTCGTCGCTGAGTTGGATGCGGTCGCGGAGCCGCCTAACAAGGCAGCAGCATTGCCGCCGTCGAGTCGCGCTGCGCTGATCGACCGCGGCCGCTTCTGATCAAAGCGCCGTTAGGGATCAGCGAAGTGAACTCCATGGGCGGTATGCCAGCGCACACCGCGCAAAACGCCTCGTGGACAACGCCATCATGTTGGTCGTTCCCGGAGCGATGAACGCCGGACTCGATCAGCTCCTGTTCTGGGATAGTCTCGCGCTCTCGCTATTGGTCGCCGCTGTGGCCACCTTCCCCGCTGTGCGTTGGTTGATCGCGCGCGGCCACGCGGTCATCCACCAGCAACATTTCCACTGATCAACCGCGAGCGCCACATGTCTTCAGAGATTGCTCCCATGGAACGAAAGACTGCGCACGATTTCGATCAGGACCTGCTCATTCTGTTCGACGCGTATGTCCATGGTGCGCTCGACAGACGCGGGTTTCTCGAACAGGCGTCCAAGTACGCCGTGGGTGGTGTGACAGCTGCGATGCTCCTCGAGCAGTTGAGCCCGAAGTTCGCCGAGGCCGAAGTGGTGCGGACAGACGACGCACGCATCGCGGCCGAGTATGTCGAATACGACTCGCCTAACGGCTACGGAAAAGCGCGCGGATACTTTGTGCGCCCGGACGGGGCTACCGGGAAACTGCCTGGTATCCTCGTGATCCACGAGAACCGTGGGCTCAATCCGCACATCGAGGATGTCGCGCGCCGATTCGGACTCGAGAACTTCGTTGCCTTCGCTCCCGATGCACTCTTTCCGCTGGGCGGCTATCCCGGTAACGAAGACAAGGCACGCGAGGTATTCCCGCAGCTCGATCAAGCGAAAACACGGGAGGACTTCGTCGCGGGTGCCGCTTTTCTAAAAGGGCGTCCGGAGTGCACCGGCAAGATCGGAGCGGTTGGGTTCTGCTACGGTGGTGGCATGGTGAACTACCTTGCCACGCGTTTGGGCGGCGACCTTGCTGCCGGCGTCCCGTTCTACGGTTCCTCCCCGAACGTGGCAGACGTGCCGAAGATCAAAGCTCCTCTCCTGATTCAGTCAGCCGAAGTTGATGAGCGCATCAACGCGAGCTGGCCAGCGTTCGAAGAGGCGCTCAAGGCAGCGAAGGTCACGTACGAGCGCTTCCTGTATCCCGGCACTCAGCACGGCTTCCATAACGACACAACGCCGCGCTACGACGCGGCAGCGGCCAAGTTGGCTTGGGAGCGCACGCTTGCGTTCTTCAACAAGTACGTGCGCTAGCCCGTCAGTCGCTACTGCACCACGTTAGGCGGCCTGACCGTCATGCCGGCGTGCCGCGCGGCGAAGGCCCAGATGTCCGCCAGCTCGGCGATGCGCCGGTCGAGCGGCCTGTACCCGTGACTGCCCTGTGCCTCGACACGGATCAATACGGGCCGCGTGCAGCCGGGCGTCGCCGTCTGCACTTCCTGCATCGCCGCCGTGAACTTGAATGAGTGGCTCGGCACAACGCGATCGTCGTGATCTGCCGTGGTCACCAACGTCGCCGGATAGCAGACGTTAGGCTTGATATTGTGCAGCGGTGAGTAGGCTTTGAGGTACTGGAATGCTTTGGGATCGCTCGCGGCGCCGTACTCAGTAGCCCATGCGGCGCCGCCGGTGAACTGATGATAGCGCAGCATGTCCAGCACACCGACCTGAGGAACCGCGACGCCATACAACTCGGGGCGCTGCGTCATCACTGCTCCAACGAGCAAGCCGCCGTTGGATCCGCCGTTGATCGCGAGATTGGCGGCCGACGTGTACTTCTCGGCGATCAAGTACTCCGCGCCGGCGATGAAATCGTCGAACACGTTCTGCTTCTTCTCGAACATGCCCGCCTCGTGCCAGGTGTGACCGTATTCGCCGCCGCCGCGGATGTTTGCCGTCGCGTAGACGCCGCCGCGCTCCAGAAAGGCAATCACCTCGGGGCGGAACTGCGGGACGTCAGAGAGACCGAACCCGCCAAACCCGTACAGCATGGTCGGGTTTGCGCCGTCCTTCCTCA
>DASYRX010000293.1:0-5857 GCA_036003845.1 Gemmatimonadaceae bacterium
CTGGTCACCGGTGATCGGATGCTGGCCCTCCGCAAGCCGTTCGAACTGATCTTCACGCACGTGGCCGGCGAGCCCCCATCGCTCGGCGAGCTGGCCCTGCCAGACACCGCGAATCACATCGCCTTCGGTGTAGTAGTTATCGCGGGCGCTCTGAAACTCTTCGGCGTGATAGCGGCGTGCTTGTCCCGCGCTGAGCGGCTTCGAGATCGTGAGCATGGCCGTACGCTACTGGAAGAATGGTTGTTGCCCGGTAGCCGGCGATGACGGCCGTTCGTGAGCGATGACCGTCTCGGGGACTGGCGACTGAATGACCGGTGCGGGTGCTCTCGCGGGTATTGTCGCGACGGTCGACCGAGGCTTCGTCTCGATGATGGACCGTTCGACGAACGCGGGATGTCGCGGCGGCAGATCGAGAAACGCAAAGTTCAGTCGGACGACCAGGTTCTCCAGTTTCAGGTAGCCCCGCAATGACGGCAAGCCGCTGATTTCACTCGGCATGACCAGCGGCTCGACCTGCCGCTCCAGGCCGAAGCTCCGTTGGCCGTACTTCCCTTTCGACCGGCTCTCGCGCATGCGCTCGATCTCGACCTCGCCGATCGTGTCGGAGATCCATTTCGCCGCGTGCGGCTCGCTGGTGCGAAGAAAGATCTTCGTCGCGGGCTGCGACAGCATCGCCTCGGCGTCGTGGCCGCACCGCGTTTCGAGCTGGCTCCGTCCCTGGAAGCCGAGCACCACCGGATTGTTCGACTTCCGATTCTCGGTCACCGCCGTGTGGAGCTGCGGGAGCCGCTGCAAGCTGGCGAGCTCGTCGAGGACGAACCACACCGGTCGATGACCGGGTTGGCCGCGGTTCATCAGCCGCAACACGAGCATGTCGAGCCACAGGCTCGTGAGCGGGACGAGACGCGTGCGCGTCTCCGGCGTGCTCGTCAGAAACAGCCATCCGCGACGGTCGCGGGCCCACGACGCCGCACTCCATCGCCGGCTTGTCTCCGACTCGCGCGGCAGCAGCTTCAACGTGTCGGCCACCATGTTGAGCGCGGCCAGGACGCCGCTCCGCTGCGCGGGCGCTTGGCGGTCGATGATCGAGGCGTACGGTGTCGCCTGTACGCGGCGATCGAGCTCCTCGTCGTGACACAGCCAGGCCGCCAATTCTTCGGCGGTCGGCCGGAACGTGAGCAGGTGCGCAAAGATACGCCGTGGGCCTTCGGTGAAAAACGGGTTCTCGTTGGCGCGATCGGGAAAGAGCGACGTGGCTAGCGTGAGCGCTTCGGCTTCGTGACGGAGCTCGTCGCCGGGACTCCAATACGGCGACCGAGCGTCGATCGGATTGAGGATCACGTCGCCACGTTTGGGCGTGTAGAACTGCGGTGTGTATTCCAGTGCAGGGTCGTATACGATGGCCGTGTCGCCGCGGTGCTCCAACTGCTGGAGGATCTGTCGAATCAGCGCAGACTTGCCGGTCCCGGAGTCGCCCATGACAAGCAGATGGCTCGGCTCGATCGCGCGTGGAATCTTGAGGACGGGCTGGACGCCGAGCAGCCTGGCCGGCAGCCGCGGCATCTGAGCAAACCGGATGCCGTTCGCGCGCGTGCGCCGGTTGAATCGAAGCGCGGTCACCAGCTCGGGTCCCTTCAGGCGGCGACCGTGGCGACGCGAGCGTGACCACTGGACGTCCTTCGGGATCGCGACCAGGAGGCCGAGGATCGCCACCACGAGCGACGTGAACAGCGACGGCCGCGCTAGGTCCGTCAGGGTCTGGTTGCCATAGATCCACACTTCCAAATCGGTGTGGAGACGGGCGTGATCCACGACGGAATCGCGCCACACGAGCCGGCCCGTGCGGGCCTCACGCGCGAGCTCGGAGAGCGCGAATGTCGCGTCGCCCGCCGATGTCGAGATCGGGATGACCTCGTCGTCGATGGCCAGCCTGGTGCCGCGGCGGTTCTCCATGAGGAGCAGACGATATCGGCCGGTCCGAAGCGCGAGCGAGCTCGCCAATGCGCTCCGCACGTACGCGGAGAGGTAGAACTGTTGCAGCGGCGTCCAGAAGAACGTCTGACGGACCCACCACATGCCGCCACCGCTCGCGACGGCCATCAGCATCGCGCTCATCAGCCAGACCGGCACGGCCCGCTGCCATCGGCCCGCCTCGGGCGCGCGGCCCCATTCGTAATTCATGGCTCGCTCCGATCTGCGGCAGCGAGTCGAGCCTGAGCCTTCTGTCGTTTGTCCTGATCGGCGCGCTCGATCAGCCGCTGCATGGTCTCCGCGGTGAGCGGCGTGCCGTTGCACAGGTGGAAGTGAACGTTGAGAAGGATCGCCCGGAGGGCGAGGAGTTCGGCGAGAACGATCGAGTCCGTCGCTGGCGTATCCTCGGCCGCTCTCAGCAGCGCGGCGCGTACCCATTCGCTGACGGGCTGTTCGCCCGCGAGTGTTTGAATCCGCGCGTACTCCTCGGGCGTGACTTTCGTGCCGATAGACTTCGTCCGTCGCGATGCCATGCGACGACTCCTTGCAGCGTGGCGCGCGAGACTGCGCACCGGCGAACGGTTATCCGCGGTTCCCATAGAGGAACCGAATCGGGCAAGAACTACGAACCTCGAACAAATCGTATGGTTCCTATCGGGGAACCGGCGTTCCTGTGCAGCACCCGAAACGGGGTGACGTGTCACCCGTAACTGCCGGTGCGCAGCACCGCGGCAAGCACTCGCTCGCTACCGAGCGGCCTCCGCGAACTCCAGCAGCTTCGGCTCAGACAATCCAGGCACCTGCAGCGACAGCGTCACGGCTTCTTCGCGCAGATCGGCCTTTGTGATCAGGTCGCGCCGGTACGCCTCAACGGCCATGTGAGCACGCTCAGCACTCAAGTCTGAGAGCGCCCAGACCGGATAGCGCGGCTGAGGCGTTGCGGCCCTCGCACTGAACACGGTCAACCACTCAGCCGCGAGCTCGACGAACTTCGGCTTCAACAGACGCGCGCTGTCTGCTTCTGTAATGACTCCCTGACCAAGCAGCCGTGACACCGTCAACCGGTACGCGCCGCCGAATCGTCGCGCGATCGATGCGACGTCGAGGTAAGTGATCAGTTGCGAGCCCGGTGTCGACCGCTCCTCCGTTCGCACCGCGCGTTCCGTTGCGGCATCGAACACCCACTGCACCTGACGACTCGCCTGGCCTTTGCCGAGAGCCCGCACGGTTTCGACGATGCCTGAGGCGGGCAGGAGGAAGGCCGCTGCAAACGCAGACGCGCGACGTTCGATCAGCTCGTTGGTGTTCGCCTTCATGCACACACGGATCGTCCCCATCGGCTCGCACACGGCATGCGCGTAGCCGTGCGCGATGGCCAGTCGTTGACGAACTGTGTCCTGGGTGACGTTGACCACAATGGCGCGACCGACAGATGCATGTGAGATGAACAACGTCGACAGATCCTCGGGCAGCTTGAGTCCGAAAACGGGAATTCCGTGGACGCCGCAGAGATCCGCCAAATCTGGAAGCGGTGCATCGAGAAGGCCGAGCCGCTGCCGCTCATGCTCGGCGATCTCCTCACCTTGCCGAATCGTGTCGGCCAACGTCTTCGGCAACGGCAGGGGGTACTTCGGCGAGGCCGTACGAGGCGGACGCTCCAGCAGCCGTTCCAGCTCCGATGACGACATCAGTTCGCCGAGCACACCGTGAATCCGCGACTGCATGTCGAATTCCTTGATCAACGCAGGCGCGAGATTGAGGAGCGAGACCGTGACCGGATCGTCGGTGGCGACGCGCATGCCCGTCAGTTCGACCGCTGGCGTGCCATAGAGCTCCGCGAACTTCGCGAGTTCGTCAGCCGTGACCGGTCGGTTCGCGAGTTCGATCTGGGCGACGAGGCTCCGCGACAACCGGAGCTTCTTGGCCACGGCGGCTTGGCTCAGGCCACGGTTTTCGCGTGCCTTGCGCAGATTCGTGGCGAGCGGCTCTCGACCCGACGCCTGCGCGAGCATCTTGCGGGCGCCGGGCGTCAGACGACGCCACTTCGCGATGACGTGCGCGCTCGTCTCCGCCTTGGCCAGGTCGTCGGCATCACTCGGTGTGGGTCGTTCATCTTGCGGCATATCGGCCTCGGTTCTTGACGAACCCACAGCAATGGTAGTAGCGTTACACATGCATGTCAAGTAATGGCATGTATGTCAGACCGCGAACGACGGACTTCTGAATCTCTTCTGGCACCTCCGTCGGCAGCGAAGGAGGACGCCATGCACGTTGAGGCCGCACGCGAAACACCGGTCGGCGACGGACGTCTCACCGTCGCCGAACGCCACGTGGATACAGATTCCGCGATCGGCGATGAACTCCTGACTGTCCACGACGCCGCGCGTTTCCTGAACGTCTCAGTTTCCTGGGTGTACGAGCACACGCGCGACGACGTCGAGGACCGCCTTCCGTTCGTGAAGCTCGGAAAGTATCTCCGCTTCGACCGCGCCGACCTCCGCGCGTACATCGACGCAAAACGCGCCGCATCTCGACGCAAGCCCCGCAGACGTTGACCACTCCGCCTTGCCAGCGTTAGCGTAGACGCACCAGAGAGCAAGGCGAGCCGCACGCAAAGGAGGTCAACGTGGCTCGTCGCAGATTTCAGAAAGGTCAGTTGTTCAAGAGCGGCAGGCGCCGCAAGGTGTGGGTCGGGAGGTGGCGAGAAGACGTGGTGCTCGAACACGGAGCGATCGGACAGGTTCGGCGGTGGCAGGTGCTCGGGACCGTCGCGGATTATCCCTCGCGACGTGAGGCGCAGACGTTGCTCGATGACCGGCTACGCCCGCTGAATGCGGGAACGAGCCGACCGGAGGCATCAATGGCTTTCGGCATGTTCGTCGAAGAGCAATGGAAGGCGCTGGTGCTCCCGACGTTCAAGGCATCAACGCAACACGGATACAAGACGGTTCTGAACGTTCACGTCCTCCCAGCATGGAAAGAGTGGCGGCTCCGCGACATCGAACGCCTCGCGATTCAGCAGTGGGTTGCCGACAAGTTCCGGCAACGCACTGGATGGCAGACGGTACGGAACGCTTGGGTGCTGCTTTCCAGCATTCTCGAAACGGCGATGGAATACGGGTACCTCCAATCGAACCCGGCGCGGGGCGTGAAGTTCCCGCAGAAGGGATTGAAAGAGAAACCCGCAATCATTGCCGGCGAGGACTTGGCGAGGCTGCTCAAGCACCTCGATGAACCTTATCGCACGATGGTGAGTCTCATCGCGGCGACGGGGTTGCGCATCGGGGAGCTGCTCGCGCTGCGGTGGTCCGCCCTGGATCTGGAGGACGGCGCTCTCGCAGTGCGCGAATCGGTGTTCGAGGGGAAGTTCCAGCCGCCCAAAACGCTGAAGGCGGTGAGGACGATTCCGCTCGGACGTTACGCGGTTGCGGCGCTTACATCACACCGCGAACACGTGACACGGACCGCGCCAGGCGAACTCGTATTCGGGAACCGCAACGGCAAGCCGCTTCGCGAGTCAAAAGTGTTGCGCAACGAGCTGCAGCCGGCCGCCGAAAAAGCGGGACTCGGTCGGGTGACGTGGCATCAGTTCCGCCACATTCACTCGTCGCTGCTCAACGATCTCCGCGTGCCGGTGAAGATCGCGCAGGAACAGCTCGGGCACGCCAGCATCTCGACCACGCTCAACATCTACACGCACGTCCTCGACGCGTCGCACCGTAAGGCCGTCGAAGCGGTCGAAGAACGGCTGTTTAGCGAGATGGACTGTTTTGGACTGAAGTCGTCAACGGCCGTAGATCAGTCGCAGCCTGCAAGTCCAATCGTTCATTAGGGTTGGAATTGGAGGCGCCGCCCGGATTTGAACCGGGGGTGGAGGTTTTGCAGA
>DASYRX010000294.1:0-7417 GCA_036003845.1 Gemmatimonadaceae bacterium
CTACGCTCGTGCAGTCCCGCTTCGCGACGTGGCTGGCGCTGGCGCAGATCGAATCATTGTTAGGCCGTCGGGTGTTCGAAACCAGCGCGGCCCAAGACTGATTACAGAGAGGAAAATGACGAGCAACAGGTACGAGCCGGACATACGTCGAAGCAATAGGCGGCCCTTCATCGTTGGCGCCGTCATCATCGCGGGCCTGGCGTTGATCTTCTTCCTAACGCGAAGCCAAGGTGGAGCAACGCCGGCGCAGGGTGCCGCCGCAGGTAAAGGCGCTGGCCCTGGCGCCATGCCGCCCATGCCCGTCGACGTCGATACGGCGCGCCGTCAAACCGTCGTCGACGCCGTTCGTGCGACGGGGCGCATCGAGGCGGTGCAGGCGATCGAGCTGCGGCCTGACGAGCAGGGGCGCATAACGGGCCTGCTGTTTCAGGAGGGCCAGTACGTTGCTGCCGGCACTCCGCTTGTCCGCGTCGACGACGCGATGCTGCGCGCGCAGGCTGAACGCGCGACGGCAGACCGCGACCTCGCGCGCCAGCAGTTGGATCGTGTGCGACGCCTGCGCGAGCAAAACGCTACATCGCCGGCCGATCTGGAGCGCGCCGAGGCTGCCGCGAGGAGCGGTGAAGCGGCGTTGGCGATGCTGCAACTGCAAATCGAACGTTCGACAGTTCGCGCACCGTTTGCCGGCGTCGTCGGACAGCGCTTCGTGAGCACAGGCGATTACGTCACCACGTCCACGCGACTCCTCACGCTGCAAACGGTGGATCCGCAGCGCGCGGTGGTCGAGGTGCCCGAGCGTTACGCGGTCAGTCTCAAGCCGGGGCAGATCGTCGAGTTCACTGTCGCGGCGCAGCCGAACCGCGTGTTCCGCGCGCATGTCGACTTCATCGATCCTGTCGTGCAGAACGAAAACCGCACGATCATGGTGAAAGCGCGCGCACCTAACGGGAATCGTCTGTTGAAGCCGGGGATGTTCATCGAGGCGCGCCTGGCAACCGCCACGCGCTCCAACGCGATCGTCGTGCCGGAGGACGCCGTGCAACCACTGCGCACGGCGAACGTCGTGTGGGCTGTCGCTGGCGGAAAGGCGAGCCGTCGCGTAGTGCAGCTTGGCGTACGCTCGCAGGGTGTGGTGGAGATCGTAAGCGGCGTGCAGGCAGGTGAGCCGATCGTTGTCGGTGGCCTCGAGCGGATGGCTGAGGGAATGCCCGTAGGACCGCGTCCGCGTGGCGCGAAGCCAAAGGGCGACACAGCCGCAGCCGCCGCGGTTCCGGGCACTCCTAAGCGCAGCTAGGTCGAAAGGTCAAGAGCTTGCCACGGATAAACGCGGAAACGCGCGGGTCTGTACCTAATTAAGAAGCAGTTCGGCGCTAACCCGCGAGAATCCGTGGCAAAGTTCTTTGGCCCTTGCCTAACGGGCAACAGCGCTACGGCATAACCAGACCCTGGGTCGCCCAGACTTGCCAGCGGCCATCGCGCTTGATCCACGTATCTGTGAAGCGCACGCGCCGCTCGTAAGGCTTTCCTGAATCGTCTCGACCGCGGTCGCGAAAGATGCCGGTGACAACAGCAGTGTTGCCGTCGACGCGCGCATTTGCCTCGATGAACTCGATCGACTCGACGACGGACTTGTCATTGCGCGCGTCCGCAATCGCGGCGGCTTTGGACATCAACGCTCCGGTGCGCGAAGAAACATCAGTCGCGTCGTCAGCATAGTTCCGCTCGATCCAGGCGGCATCGTGCTTCTTGATCGCGTCGTTCCAATCGTTCTCCAGGTACAGAACGATCTGCGCGTCGGTGAGCGGATGACCGGCGTTGCTCACGACCTGCCAGCGCCCCGCGCGCTTCTCCATGACATGCACGCTACGTGAATACGTCGTCTGCTCTTTGCCATTCACCGTCGTCATGATCGTATTGCGGTGCGTGACCGTTCCCACGACAGGGGTACACGTGATCACGTAGTTGTCGTAAATCGTTCGCGACGCGCTTTGCGGGTTGGCGCGTGTGCGTTCGGCAGTGGCCACGGCGCCGTCGATCGTCGCAGCCTTGTTCACAGTCCCGGTTGGAGTGGCGCTCGCGAAGTCATCGGCGAGGATGGTCTGCAACTGCGCACGATTGCCACTCGTCGTCGCCTCGGACCACGCCTTGTCGAAGGCTTCGAGTGCCTTCTTGTCCGAGTCGCTGCATTGCGCGAGCATCGGAAATGGAGCAGCGGAGAGGACGAGCAGGGAAGCTAGGAGCTGCTTCATGATGCCTCCATGGTGCAGTGAGTGATGCGGTGGGCTACTATGATCTACTCGCGCGCGACATCGGCGGCACGGGCAGCGCAAAAAAACAGCGGAGATAACCACTGATGACCGAGCCATTCGTACCAGTACGCTGGGGCATCCTGAGCACGGCGAACATCGCCGTCAAGAAGGTGATTCCCGCCATGCAGCGCAGCCCGCTCACGCAAGTGGTGGGAATCGCATCGCGCGACTCGCATAGAGCGCAGGAGGTCGCCGTGGCGTTAGGTGTCCCGCGCGCGTATGGCTCGTACGACGATCTGCTCGCGGACGACGAGATCGAGGCGATATACAACCCCCTGCCCAATCACCTGCACGTGCCGTGGTCGATCCGCGCGGCGGACGCAGGAAAGCATGTGCTGTGCGAGAAGCCGCTCGCGCTCTCTGCCACGCAAGCGCACGAGCTGCTCGCTGCCTGCCAGCGCACCGGAGTGCAGATCGGCGAAGCGTTCATGATTCGCTCGCATCCGCAGTGGCTCAAGGTACTGGAGCTCGTTCACGCGGACGAAATCGGCGAGTTGAAGCTCGTCACAGGCCACTTCAGTTACTTCAAGCGAGATCCGGAAGACATCCGCAGTCACGTGGAGTACGGCGGCGGCGCGCTGATGGATATCGGATGTTATCCAATCACGCTCTCGCGCTGGCTCTTCAACAGCGAACCTGAGGAAGTCGTCGGGCTCATCGAGCGCGATCCGGACATGCAGGTGGACCGCCTAACGTCGGCGATGCTGCGCTTCCCGAATGGCCAGGCGACGTTCGCCTGCGGCGGCCAGCTCGTTCCTCATCAAAGGATGCAGATCTTCGGGACTCGTGCGCGGATCGAAGTCGAGATTCCCTTCAATGCTCCGCCGGATCGGCCGTGCCGCGTCTTCGTCGATTCGGGCCGAGATCTATCCGGCGGCAGCGTTCAGACGATCGAGTTTCCTGTCGTGGATCAGTACACGATTCAAGGCGACCGTTTTTCGCAGGCCGTGCGCGGCTGGGGAAGCGTCCCGGTCGGACTGAACGACGCCATCGCGAACATGGCCGTGATCGACGCGCTGTTTCAATCGGCCCAGACGAAGCGCTGGGAAAGGCCCGCGGATTTCGTTTAAGATCAAACGGAACTTTCTGCGTGCATCTCAAGATCAAAAGCGGGAACGCAGATGGACGCAGAAACAATCGCAGGTGAAGACAGAAAGATTCGACTTGCCCCGCCCCACCCCCGTCGTGCGCACGGAGCCTAACGATTGTTATCTAGAGTCGTCATCGGCGTAAATCTGCGTCAGTTTCTGCGCTTATCTGCGTTCCCGCCTTTGAGCAGCTTGCGGTGATGAAACTCGTGCGGCTGTAACCGAGGCAGTGTTGAGTCGCGGCGCCAAAAGATGGATCAGCAACAAGGCAACTAGATAAGTGACCCCGCAGACGGCAAAGATCCTCGTGTAATCGCCCTGGGTTGCATCGAGTAAACGACCCGTCGCGCGCTGAGCGAGCATTCCTCCCATCGCTCCGGCGAAACCGCCGATGCCGACCACGGATCCAACTGCACGTCTCGGGAACATGTCGCTGACCGTCGTGAACAGATTGCACGACCACCATTGATGTGCGGCCGCGGCGATGCTCACGAGCGCTACCGCCGCCCACATGCTCTTGACCGACGGGGCGAACATGGTCGGGACGATCACGAGCGCGGCGACGAGCAGCGCCGTTTTGCGCGCGCGATTCACAGTCCAACCGCGTTTGATCAACGCACTCGACATCCATCCGCCACCGACCGATCCAACATCAGCGAAGATGTAGATCGCCACGAGCGGCGCTGCGAGACCGGAGAGCTTCACGCCCCAATTCGCGTCGAGAAACTTGGGAAGCCAGAAGAGATAGAAGTACCAGACTGGGTCGGTCATCGCCTTGCCAACGACGAAGGCCCATGTCTGTCGCTTCGTTAGGAGGCTGCTCCAAGGAATCGAGTCCGCCGGTTCCGGAGGATCGCTTCGTATGAACTCGAGCTCCGCTGGCGTGACGCGTGGATGTCGTTCGGGTTCGCGATAGAGGCGAAGCCACGCGACTAGCCAGACGAAACCGATTGCGCCAGTCGCGATGAAGGCCCAACGCCAGCCCCAGGAGAGCGCGATCCACGGCACGACGAGCGGCGCGATCACCGCGCCGACATTTGTCCCCGCGTTGATGATACCCATCGATAGTGCGCGTTCCTTCTTTGGGAACCACTCGGCGAGGGCCTTCACGGCGCCGGGGAAGTTTCCCGCCTCTCCGGCGCCGAGCAGCGCGCGGGCGAAGGAGAAGCCAGACACACTGCGCGCCAGCGCGTGCCCCATTGCAGCCACGCTCCAGACGACGATCGCGAGCGAGAAACCGCGCCGCACCCCGATCCAGTCGAGGACGCGGCCCATGCCTAACAAGCCGACGCCGTAGGCGAGACTGAACCAGGAAACAATGCCGCCATAGTCCGTCTCGCTCCAGCGCAACTCCTGCTGCAGCGTCGGCGCCAGAATCCCGAGGACTTGTCTGTCGATGTAGTTGATGGTCGTGGCGGCGAAAAGCAGTGCCACGATTGTCCAGCGATAGCCGATGGCTCGCCTAACGCTGGACTCTGCCACTCGCCTCGCCCTGCATGAGCGCTTCGACTTCGGCCACCGTGACGCGATTGAAGTCGCCGAGGATCGAGTGCTTGAGGCACGACGCGGCTGTCGCGAACTCGAGCGCTCGCTGATCGTCCTTGAAGGTCCGCAGACCGTAAATGAGTCCGGCCGCGAACGCATCGCCGGCGCCAACACGATCGACGATGTCGTCGATATCGTACGACTTGCTGCGAATGAAGCCCGATCTCGTCGCGAGCACAGCGGACCAGCCGTTGCGGTTCGCGCTATGACTCTGGCGCAGTGTGATCGCCTGCCGCTCGAGGTTAGGGAAGGCCTCGAGGACGCGCGCCGCCAAGACGCGGTATTTCTCTTCAGCGAGATTGCCGCTCGTGACGTCGACGTCTGCTTCGATTCCGAGCGCCTTTTGGCAGTCCTCCTCGTTCGCAATGCCTATGGTGGCAAGAGCGACCAGGTTGCGCATGACCTCGGGGGCAGACTTGCCGTAGCGCCAGAGGTTCTTTCGGTAGTTATAGTCGCAAGACACCGTTAGGCCCTTTGCACGCGCGGCTCCTGCCGCGGCGAGGGCAATTTCTGCGGCTTGTGCGCTGATGGCGGGCGTGACCCCGCTGATGTGAAACCAATCTGCGTCGGCGAAGATACCGTCCCATGCGAAGTCGTTAGGCCTGGCCAGGGCCATGGCCGAGCCGCTGCGGTCGTAGGTGACCTTGGAAGCTCGCTGATTCGCGCCACTCTCGAGGAAGTAGATGCCGAGGCGGTCGCCTTGACGACGAATAGCGCCGGTGTCCACACCGAAACGACGAAGCTCCGCCACGCAGGCGTCGCCGATAGGGTTGGCGGGAACGGCTGATACGAAACAAGCGTCAACGCCGAAGTGCGCCAGCGACACGGCGACGTTCGCCTCGGCGCCGCCGAACGTGGCTTCGAGGAGCGGACTCTGGAAGAGGCGCTCAAAGCCGGGCGCCTTGAGACGCAACATGATCTCGCCTAACGTGACGACGCGTGTCATGCCGTCGCTCCGCGCGAGGCGCGCGCGATGGCACTGGCTACGAGTGACTCATCCTTGATGCGGTCGAAGCGTTGCTGCGCGATCCATTCTGCAGGCGCCATCCAGGACCCGCCGCACGCGATCACCCGCTTGAAAGCGAGGTAGGAGGCGAGGTTGCTTGCGTTGACCCCTCCAGTCGGAATGAAGTCGATATCTCGATAGGGAGCTGCGATCGCCTTGAGGTACGCCAGGCCGCCGATCGGCTCGGCGGGGAAGAACTTCACCACGCGCAGGCCGCGGCTCAGCGCTGTTTCGATCTCCGTTGGCGTGCAGACACCGGGGTAGACAGGCAGATCGTGCGTTAGGCAGTAGTCCACGACACGTGGGTTAAAGCCAGGCGAGACGACGAACTTGGCTCCGGCGGCTTTGGCCCACGTCGCTTGTTCCGGCGTCAACACGGTCCCCGCGCCGACGAGCAAATCGGGAAACTCACCAGTAATGCAGCGCAGCGCCTCTGCGGCCGTCGATGTGCGGAACGTGATCTCGACGCAGGAGATGCCGCCTTCGCGCAAAGCGCGCGCAAGCGGAATTGCGTTCGCCGGATCGTCGATGACAATGATGGGGATTATTCGGATCGCAGCCAGCGCCTGCGTGACGTCGTTCACGATCCGGTGCCCCCGTTGGACGGCGTACCTAACGCTTCCCAGAGACCCTGCAGGTACATCGCGCCGAGCGCGCGATCGTGCAGGCCGTAGCCTGGGCGTCCTTGTTCACCCCAGATCATGCGGCCGTGATCGGGACGCATGGGGCCAGTGTAGCCGAAGTCGTGCAGGGCTCGCAGCACCTCTAGCATATCGACGCTCCCGAATCGCGAAGGATGAGCCGTCTCATGGAACTGTCGGTCCGCCGTCACGCGAACGTTGCGGCAATGCATGAAGTGCACGCGCGAGCCGAGCCGCCGGATCATCGCTGGAAGGTTATTGCTCGGCAAGGCACCTAACGAACCTGTGCAGAACGTTACGCCGTTGGCTGGGCTGTCGACGATTCCTACGAGCCGTTCGAGCGCGGGGCCGTCCGTGATAATGCGCGGTAAGCCAAAGATCGGCCACGGCGGATCGTCCGGATGAATGGCCAGCTTTACGCCGGCTGCGGCAGCGGCCGGAGCCACCCGCTCCAGAAAGTACGCCAGGTTCTCCCAGAGCCGCTCGGCATCCACGTCTCGATAGGCGGCGAGGAGCGCACCTAACGAAACGCCGTCGTAGGCTCCCGCCCAGGCAGGAAGCGCAGTGAGGCCGCCGGAAAGGTCGATGCGCGTTAGGGCGCCGTGGTCGTACGACATGGTGATCGAGCCGTCCGGCAGACGCTGCGTCAGCTCCGTACGCATCCAGTCGAAGACCGGCATGAAGTTGTAGCACAGCACTGGGATGCCCAGCTCCCCCATATGCTGCACGCTGCGGCAGTAATTCTCGATATACCGATCGCGAGTTGGGCGCCCGAGCTTGATGTCCTCGTGCACGGGGATGCTCTCGACGACCGAGAAGCGAAAACCT
>DASYRX010000295.1:0-1707 GCA_036003845.1 Gemmatimonadaceae bacterium
TTTTGGTGGTACTTGAGCACCATATGAACGATGGAGCTTGCCACGAATACGATTACTGCGGAAAGCAGGATGGGCATCCACAAAGACATGAGCGGAACCATTGCAGCCTCCTGGGTTGGGCTCTGCCGCCTAACGCGGCGAGGTTCTGCGGGAGCTCGCCTTGCGTCTCCTGAAGCGACGCCGACGGCATGATGGCACGCGACCGCCCATGTTACGGCTGTCGGTCGCGCCCGGCTAGAGTCCTGTGCGGGCGGAACAGGGCGGGGCTCTCTGCGTACTTCGATATCATGCGCCATCGCGTCCTCCTCTGCGTTCTGCCTATCGCCACTCTCGCGTGCGACCTCGGCGAGGCCGTGCGCGACTTCGGCCGTCCGCGCGAGACTGCGCACCAGCGCTACGCGCGGTCGCTCACCGAAGCCGGACTTGCCAACACTGGGCTCGGTCGCGAGTGGCTGGCGGCGAGCGACAGCGCTCTCCGGGCGCCGCTCGTCATCGCACTTCCATTGCGCGAAGCCGGGTTCTATTCGCGCAGTGAGGCACGTGCCGTAGCCTACCGATTCAATCTCACGGATGGTCAGCGCGTTGTAGCGACGCTGGAGAGCGTCGGTCTGCCGACGCAACTCTTCGTCGATCTGTACGAAGAGACAAGCGACACGACAAACCGCTTCATTCATCGGGCGAGCGCCGATTCCGTAAAAGGATTTGACAGCGCGACGACGCCGGATCTCCGCCTCGAGTACGAGGCGCAGCGCTCGGCCGCCTATGTTCTGCGTATCCAGGCCGAGTTGCTGCGCAGCGGGCGCTATGACCTGGTGCTTCGTGCTGAACCATCGCTCGCATTCCCGGTGCAAGGCGCCAACAATCGGTCGGTGCTGAGTTTCTATGGCGCCGAGCGCGACGCTGGGCGCCGCGAGCATCATGGAATCGATATCTTCGCGCCGCGCGGTACGCCCGCGCTCGCGGCTACTGACGGAGTGGTGCGCTCGATCTCACCTAACGAACTGGGAGGCAACGTCGTCTGGTTGCGTGACGAGCGCCGTCCGCAGACGCTGTACTACGCGCACCTCGACCGACACGCGGTCCACGAGGGGCAGCGCGTGCGGATCGGAGACACGCTCGGCTTTGTGGGCAACACTGGGAACGCGCGCAGCACGCGGCCGCATTTGCACTTCGGCATCTATCGCCGCGGAGAAGGCCCGGTGGATCCGTATCCCTTCGTTCGTCTCATCAATGCGCAGCCGGCTGCCCTGGCTGCGGACACCAGCAGACTCGGCGCGTTAGGTGTGACGAGCGTTCAACGGACTGCGCTGCTCATTGCGCCGGGATCCGGCGACACCGTGCGACGCCTGACGAGAAACACCTCGTTGCAAATCGTGGGTGCGACTGGACGCTGGTACCGCGTGCAACTCGACGATGGTGTCGCGGGCTACGTGCCAGCGCGCGAGGTCAAGCGGGCAGCGAGGCCAGCGGAGCCGCCGACGAGGATCGCACTGCGGTCAGCGGCGGCCGCAAACGTCACGCAGGATCGACACTCGAATCGTTAGGTCCAGCGCCACGCCGCGGTCACCTCAGCGGCCAAGCCAATACGACGCCTTAATGAGAAAGAAGTTATGCGCTGCGACGCGGAAGGCGTCGGCTGGACGCCGCGCCGCGGCAAGGTCTGCTACAGCTACTTCGTCCTCGCGGTTCTGCTGCCAGACAAAGTAC
>DASYRX010000296.1:0-9975 GCA_036003845.1 Gemmatimonadaceae bacterium
CACGACGCAGATGTCGTTTTCGGCACCACGCATCTGGTTAGGCTACGGAGTAACCACGATCCGCACCGCGGGAAGCATGTTCCCGTACAACGAGATCAACCTCAAGCGCGCGATCGATCAGGGGAACGTGCCAGGCCCGCGCATGCACATCACCGGACCTTACCTCAACGGCTCGGCCAACGAAGACGGCATGAACCGCGCGCTGCGTACGCCCGAGGAAGCGCGCCGCGTGATTTCGTACTGGGCCGAGGAAGGGGCGACGTGGCTCAAGTTCTCCGGCTCCATCACGCGCGAGGTTTTGGGCGCCGGGATCGACGAGGCGCACAAACATGGCATGAAGGTGACCGGGCATCTCTGTTCGGTTACGTTCCGTGAAGCGGCAGCGTTAGGCATCGACAACCTGGAGCACGGCTTCATCACGAATAGCGACTACGTGCCGAACAAGCGCCCGGATCTGTGCCCACGCGAGAACATGATGTATCAGGTCAACGTCGACGTGCGCGGTCCCGAAGTACAGGCGACAATCCGCGATCTGCTGGCGCACAAGACGGCGCTCACTTCGACGCTCTCGGTTTACGAGCTGTTCGTGCGCGAACGCGCGAAGCTGGATCCACGTGCGCTGGAGTTGCTTGCCCCGGAAACGAAGGCCGAAGTGGAAGGAGAGTTCAAAGCGTTAGGTGCCGGCCAGATGTTCTCCGTTCCGCTCAAGCTCTTCGAGAAGATGATGGCGTTCGATCTCCTGTTCTATCGCGCCGGCGGAACGATCGGTGCGGGCGTCGATCCGTGGGGGAACGGCTCGCTGCCCGGAATCGGTAATCTGCGCAACTACGAAATCCTCGTCGAAGCCGGCTTCAAGCCGGAAGAGGCGATCCAGGTGCTGACCGCGAACGGTGCAAAAATCCTTGGCGAGTACGAGCAGTTCGGGAGCATCGAGCCCGGCAAGTACGCGGATCTTGCCGTCATCAGGGGCGATCCAGTTCGCAAAGCGGCCGACATCTATGAAGTCGAGATGACGTTCAAGCGCGGAGTCGGCTACGACTCGGCGAAATTGCTGCGTGCCGCCGCGGGACAGGTCGGCCTCAGATAACGCACTCTAGTCGCAGGCCGAATCGGAACACGTTATTCTCCTTGGCCTAACACTGCTCAACGAAATGCCACGCGACAAACTCTCCGACATCGCGATCCAGCGCGAGCTGGGCAGCCTAACGGGTTGGGCCCGCAAGGGCGACTCGCTCATCAAGACGTATGTCTTTCGCTCGTTCCCGCAGGGGATCGCGTTCGTGAATCGCGTGGCCGATCTCGCGGAGAACATGAACCATCACCCCGACATCGACATCCGCTATACCAAGGTGCAGTGCACGCTCAGCACGCACGACTCGGGCGGAGTGACGGAGAACGATGTGAATCTGGCGCGGGGAATAGAGCGGCTGTACGAGGACGTGCGGGGCTGAAGATCCTCCCATGGCCCCGCCAGAGCGTCGACGGCGTCATGGGCTAAGAAAAATGACGTTAAACTGGGCCTAACGCGGGGGCGTTAAGGTCGTCAATTGCGTCAACTGTTTAACGGAGTTGACGAACCTTTACGCACGCGAACTACGTGCCGCTTAACGCGTTTGCTTCTTAACCCATGCCGCTGTCGACGTTGTTGTCGCTAATCTCGTCGTCCGCCGACCAGCTGAAGCAGCGCCAGGAAAAGGTTCAGTAGGTCGAGGTATATGTTCACCGCGGCTGGAACGTAGTCGTTAGGTCCATACACGTTCCGCAGCCGCCACGTGTCGAACACCAAGAGTCCGCTGAAGACCAGCACGGTCGCGCCCGCGATCCAGATCGATGCCGTCGCGTTGCGCACGAACAGATTGATCAGCGAGGTCGCGATCAGCACCCACAAACCGACCGTAAAGAACGATCCCCACGCGCTGAAGTCGCGACGGCTCACGAACGCGTATAGCGTCAGCACACCGAACGTGCTCAGCGTCAGGATCGCCGCCTGTCCGATCGCGCCAGGATTGGCTCTGCCATAGATGAACAGAATCGGCGACAGGATCACGCCTTCGACGAACGCGAAGACGCCTACCAGTCCGATGTTCGCCGGGAAGGCGTTGCGGAACTTCATCGCGGCGAAGAGCGGCGCGAGAAGAAGGATGAACGAGATGAACGGATGCTGCGCAACCGCGCCCATGATCTGCGGTTGCGACAATCCGAAACCCGCACCGAGCATCGTGATGACAACCGACGCCAGCACCAACAAGTACGTCCGCCTGACCAACGTCGCCCGCTCAGCGCCTGTGCGGACGGCAACTCCAGTCATCGGGCGATAGCTAATTCCCATGTTGCAAATGCTCCGAACGTGAAAAGAGGACCTCGGAATATACCGAAGTCCTCTAGTCCCCCATCACCTAACCCCTAATTCTTCCGCAATTCCACCGACCCGTTCACCGTGCTGAACTCGAGCCTCTGCCCGCCCTTGCCGAGCGTCGCTCGCAAGTGCCTTGGGTTGATGCGCCCACTGATCGTCAGGGGGAAATCGGAGCTAACGCGGCCATTCACGGTCCGCATGTCCAGCTCGGCGTTGATGTCATCCGGCACATAAACCGTGATCGACCCGTTCACCGTCGAGAACTCGAGCTGCTCGGTGCCCATCTCGCGCATGCGCACTTCGATGCTGCCGTTGACTGTGGACGCCATTACGGGGCCGCCCGTCGACGCCGCGTGAATCTCACCATTCACCGTAGACGCTTCCACGGTAGAGGTCGCGCCCTCAATCTCGAGACTGCCGTTGATTGTGCTCGTGACCAACTTGACGCCGGCCGGCAGCCTAACGGTAAACTCGACCGAGACGTCGTTGCGGTTGTCGCGATCGCCGCGCCACCTGTCGTGGTCGTTGCGCATGTCGTAGCCGTCTTCGTCGCAGCGCGTGCGCTCTGTCCACACGGCGCAGACAAGCACGTCCTGATCATTGGAGCCGACTTTCGTCGCCGCGATCTTCACATCTTCCGGGTCGCCGCGGCGCCAGCGCTTCACCGCCGTCACCTCGGCCTTGTTGCCTGTCGCGCGCTGCACGTTGATCGCGCCGTTCAGATTGCGCACGTAGAGGCGCCGGCCAGTCGGGATCGTTCCCTCCCAGGAGAAATCCTGAGAAGAACGACGCTGTGCACCGGCAACCGATGCAACGAGCATCAGTCCAAGAAGAGGCGCAACTGCGCGCATGGATTTCAGACGAATTGTTGTGTGCATGAGCATTGTCCCTAACGAGAAGTGCCCGCGCGTTCGAGAAGGATGTCGCCGCTGAACGTCTCGGCCATGATGCGTGCGTCGCCGCTCCCGATATTGAACTCGAAGCGACGCGGCCGCTGACGGCTGCGATCTCCTGGCATCAGCGTAATCGGGAAGTCGGAATCGAGCTCACCACTGTACGTCTCGACCGAGAAATGTGCGTTGGCATTAGCCGGAATGCGCACGGTGACGTTGCCCGAGTGCGATCGGAAATCGTAACGCCCATCCTTCGCCACTGCACCGTCGTAGACGACTTCGCCGCTGACTGTGGACGCAGTCGCTTCGCGGACTTTGATATTGCGCAGAACGATGTCGCTGCTCACGGTCTCTACGCGAATCGATCCCTCCACGTCTTCGACGTCGAACTCGCCGCTCACGGCGTCGACTTCTATGTCGCCTTTCAAACGCGACGCCTGAATGTCGCCCGATGTCGTGGAGATCTGCACGTGACCGCTCGCGCCCTGGAGCGTGATGTCACCGCTCGTCGTTCGCACATCGGCGGGCCCATTCACGTCCTTCGAGCTGATGTCGCCACTCGTCGACTGCAGAATGACGCGCGCACCCTGCGGTATGCTCAGCTCGTAGCGCGTCTCACCCATGCGCCCGCGTCGAGATTCAACCTCGATCGTGATACGCGACGAGGACGCCGAGAAGCGCAGCTGACCACGCTCGCTGGATGCCTTGATGCGCGCCTCGTTGCGCGACCAGCCGGTGACGATGATGTCGCCGGAGATCGTCGATAGGTCGACCGTGCCGTTAGGCGAGAAAGCGACCGTGGTGTCGATGCGCGTGCTGAAATCCTGCGCGTCGCCCCAGCGGTCATCGTGCGAGCGCCGGCTCCGCCGGTCATCCCGATCCCAATCCTCGAACTGACGGGCCACTTGGTCGCCGATGCGTTCGGCAACTCGCGTCGCCTGTTCGACAATGCGTTCAACACTTCGTTCGATGCGTCGCTCGGTCGACTGCGCCGGCCCGCATACAGGGATGGCGACGAGGAGTACGGCAGCCGTCAACAGCGATCGCGTAGGTGCGGTCATGGGGGCTCTTTCCTTTAGGTGCGCGCAGCGAGCAGAGTTACGGTGCGCAGCAGCTCCATCTTCTTTTGCAGTGTCTGGTCGACTTGATCGGTCAGGAAGCGACTCGCCGGGTCCCGCGCGAGTGCCGCGCGCGCCTCGACGAGCGCGCTATCGATGATGCGCATGCTGTTTTCGATGATTGCTTTCGTCGTCGGATCGAGCGATTCGCCGCGTTGCCGCACGAACGCCTCGAGCCGCGCGATTTCGCGGCCGTACGTGACGGCCGCGCTCACCCGCTCGCGGTTCGTAACGGTGACAGGCGTGACACGCGCCACAGCGGTAGACTCGGTGCCTAACGAATCGGCACGGGCCGCCGGCAGAGTCGGGGCGGTTGCCACGCTCGGCGTCGTTTTCTCACCATTCGACACCCACTGACGGGTCACGACTGACGTGATCACTATGAGTACGGCGGCGGCCGCGGCCAGTCCTATCCACGTTGGCACACGGAATCGGCCCGAGCTCGCTGCCGCACTAATCGGCACGACGGGCGAATCCAGCCGCGCTTCGATGCCCGACCAGAGGTCATGTGACGGCTCGAGCTCCGGAAGAGCCGCAGCTCGGTCTACGATCGAACGCACGTCGGCGAGAACAGCCGCGCATCGCGCACACGACGCGACGTGGCCGTCCACAGCTGCGCGCAACGGCAGCGCGATCGTGTTCTCCAAATAATCGGAGAGCAGATCATCGAACCGTCGGCAGTCAATCGTTGCTACGCTCATCGTTCCAGTGCCTCCCGCAACAGCATTCGTGCACGGTGAAGTTGCGCCTTGCTTCCGCCCGACGTGATTTCGAGCATCGTTGCAATCTCCTCGTGCTTGTAGCCCTCAACGTCATGCAGGACGAAGACTCGACGTGCGCCTGGTGGCAGTGATGCTATCGCTGCTTCCAAATCGATCGAGATTCCGGCTGGTGCCGTTCGTGCGAGTGCGGGCATCGCGTCGTCTGGATCTTCACCTTCTGCCGTCGCCGCAAAGCGTCCTCTCCGACGTCCTTCGGTCTTGCGTGCGTTGAGGACCACATTGACGGCTAACCGATGCAACCAGGTGGAGAACGCGCTCTCACCGCGATACAGAGTCAGCTTCGCCCAAGCTCGTACGAACACATCCTGCGTGAGCTCTTCAGCGAGCACTCGGTCGCCGCTCATACGGACACAAACCGAGAACACTCGATTCACGTGTGTCCGGTACATGCGCTCGAACGCTTGACGATCGCCCGCCGCCGCGAGCGCGACGTCCGTGGTCGAATCGAATTCGTCCTGCGAAACGTCGTCCCGTGCCAGAGGTGCCACCGTCATCCGTACGGCCGGTTCCCGAATGCTCACGGGATAAGATGCCAGCCGGTGCTAAATGGTTTGAGTCGCCCGGGGCGCCGAGGCCAGTCCGCGGACCCATTCTGCCACCACACTCGGCACATCCTGAGGCCGCGCTGCGAAGGCCCGCGCCCCTCCGTTCGCCTGCTCGAGGTCGCTCCGGGGGAAGGGACCCCACAAGGCGCCTACGGAATACACTCCGGCGGCGTTTCCGGCTGAGATATCGAAGGGTGAGTCGCCTACAAAAGCGGCCCGCTCGGGCTGGATTCCCAGCTTGGCGAGCGCGACGAATACGGGTTCGGGATCGGGTTTGTGCTTCGTCGTATCGTCGCAGCCCACGATGCACTCGATGCAGCCATCGATTCCGGTGCAGGCGAGCCCGCGCCGCGCGAGCGCGTTGAGCTTGCTCGTGACGATACCCAGCTGAAAACCCGTGGCGCGCAGCTCGTCCAGCGCTTCGCGCATGCCGGCGTACGGTCTCGTTAGGCTGTCGTGGTGCGCCATCTGGTATTCGCGATAGCGCGCGACCAGATGCTTCACCTCGTCCTCGTCGCGGGCCCACTCGCGGAATTGCGTGATCAGGGGCGTCCCGAGTCCGACAACCCATTCGGCATCGGTCGGACGCGGGCCGTCGCGATCGGAGAACGCATAACGAGCGGACGTGAGAATCAGCTCGACGGTGTCGATGAGCGTGCCGTCGAGATCGAACAGGACCGCGAACGACGAAGCTGGAAGCGAGGACGTATACACGAGTGGCAATAATAGCGCTTCATATGCCGATGAGGATGGCGTCCAGGCCCCAAGACTGCGCCCCTCTATCGAGCATCAGCGACTGATAGTCGAAGGACGCCATCTCGCTGCGCGCGATGTCCAGCCAGCGCATCGGATCTGAGGCCTCTATTTCGAGTAGCCGTCCCGCTTTCTCTGCCAGAAGTGCGTGATCACCGGCCGATCGAGCGTTGCCAATCAAGGCCCGCAGCGACGCCGCTTGGCGCACGGCATCAGGACGCCTGCTGCGTGGCAATCGAGTGATGGATTGTGCGATCCGCGCCAGCAGCGCGCCGTTCGCAGCACCAGCAACGTCCGCTCCCGCTGCTTCCTCTCCGCGCCGTCGCGCGAGGTAGCGTCGCACGCGCTGCACGGCTACAGCCACTGTGCCGTGTTCCGAGGTTGCATCCTTGCCACGCGAGAGGTGCTGAGCGACGCGCAAAACGACGTGCGGGTGCGTGGTCATCTCATGCGCGCCGTCGAGGGCAAGCAACGCCGGACCGCTCGGCGTTCGAAGAAGCGCGAGTGCGATTGGGTGCGAGAGATCGACGCACTTAACGTAGGCGACGATCGCTGCAGCGTGTGGCCCCGGTGAATCGGAACGCGCGCTGCCTAACCAGTCCACGAGCAGCCGGCGCAGTTCTTCGGCCGCCTCAGCGTGCGATCTGTTGCCTTTGGCTCCGCGCGATTTGACGATAGCCTCGTCGAGGAGGAGCGCGCTCTCGCCAAAGCGTCGTCGACTGGCGCGCCATTTGAGTCGCAGCCGAGTTAGCGTGCGTTGCGCTAGCTCCAGTGCTCGCGGTGGCGCGAATCCGAAGACGTGCACGCTCTCGTGCGGCGAGCCGATGCGACTGAGCCGGCCCACGCGCTGCTCGAGACGAGCCACCGTCCACGGAATATCGAGGTGCACGACGACCTGCGCGTTATGCAGGTTAACGCCCTCACTCAGCAGATCCGTCGTGAGCAAGATACGAATCCGTGTTGCCTCGCTGACACTTCTCCCGGCTGTCGCGGCATCGAATTGCTGTAGCACCTCCCGTCGCGAGATGCGGCCACTCGCGATGCGGCCGCCTTTCGCGCTGAGTACCGCAACTCCAGCGAAGCGACGGAGTCTGCGCGAGAGCGCCGTCACTGTCGCGTCGTACTGTGAAAAGGCGACGATGCGAGCCTCAGCGAAGCGCCGCATCAACCGTACGAGGAATGTGGCGCGTTTGTCATCCTGGTTAGGCACGGAATCCAGGACTGTGATCGCAGCACGAACAGATGCGATATGTGCTTCGATCGACACGCGCGAAATCGCGTGGTCAGGATTCGACGCGTGCACGACAAGTTCGGGGAACGCGAGTTGAATCGTGTCGTCAGCGACGAGCCACGCGCGCAGCTCGCCTGCTGTCGGATAGCGACCTGCATTCACGGCATCGAGCAACGCGAGGGCGCGAGACAGCAAGCGTTTGAGCGTCGCCCGAAGCGCTGCATGGCTCGAGCTCAGGCGATGTAGCCACGTGAGCCGAAGCAACGCCATCGCTACCGCCCCCTCGCGCACCGGTATGGGGGGTTCCACGGCTCGCAGCGCATCGACAAGGCGCGCACAGGAGCGGATGCGTCGCCACTCGGTTGGCATCACGCGCGGCGGCAATGCTTCGGCAGGCACGTCGCTGCGCCCGCGCCGAACGGTCATCGACGCGACATCGTGCGGCGTTAGGCGATCGGCGCGCCGGCCCAGAAATAGTGCGAAGAGCGCGGTGAGATCGGCCGGACGGTTGTGCAACGGCGTCGCCGACAGCAGCAGGAAGGCTGCCTTGCGGTAGCGTTGCGCGAGCCGGCGATAGCGATTGGTACCTCGATTCCGGAACCAGTGCGCTTCGTCCACGATCACGAGATCCGCTTCGCTCTCGTCACTCGCGGAACGACTGAGGGACTCGCAGGACACGAACTCCATTGGAATGTCGGCGCGCGACGCCGCCTCATGCCACATCGCACGCAGCGTCGCGGGTGCAGCGATGTCTACGCGATTGAAGTGGCGCGCAACTGCCAGCGCAGTGTAGGTCTTCCCGAGCCCAACCTCGTCGGCGAGCAACGCACCGCCATGTCGCTTTATCACGTCCAGCAGGCGGTGCACACCGAGCAATTGATGCGGCTGCAGTGTTAGTTGGCCAAGGAGCGGGGAATGCTCGTTAGGTGGCGGAAGTAGCACACGGGCTATGTGCGCCCGGACGGCCGCTGCGGGCCGAATTACGTAATGGCAATGGACGGCCGAGCGAGAGGCCATGATGCACGCTACTGAGTTTGTTACGGCGCTCCGTGGCGAATCGATGCGCAGCCGACAATTCGAGTGCCATATTTGGAGGAGTGAGCGATGCTGCTTTTCCACTCACGCGGTCCTCTGTCGTCGAGGCGCTCAAGGCCGATGATTCCGCGCTGCGCCAACGCGCGTTCGGCGCGCTGGTCGAGGCGTATTGGCGTCCCGTCTACAAGTACCTGCGTCTGCGTTGGCGACTCCTCGACGCTAACAAAGAGCGAGCTTATTGCGCGGCCATCCAATCGCACAAGGGCGCCACGCTCGCCGCGCGCACGCGATACGCAACGCACGCGGCCTCGAAGAGGTCGCGGGGCGCGACGTCATTACCCTGTATGGCTTGACAGCCTAACGAGCCAAGCACAGTGCGCGCGCGCGCCCAGTCGTCAGGCACCGGCAAGAGCGCCATCGTCCACGCCAGGAGCCGGCGATATCCGCCGCGGGCCGGCTCGGCGAGCGCGCGAAGCCACGCCGCCGCCAGCGGCGAATTGATCAGCGCCGCGAGCGTCAGCGCATCGAGCTCGTCTCGACAACGCAACGCATAACACGTATTCAGCGGCACCGTCGGATCGCCAGCGTGCAGGACTGCCGCTCGAGGCACGCGCGCGAGATCAGCCCACACGACACGCGGCGTGCTTGAGACCGCTGCGTCCGTACGGAACAACGCCCACCATTTGCCCCCTCGGCCATCGCTGCGCTGCTCCAATTCGTAGCGATGCGCGCTGAGGTGCATGTGCGCCAGCGGAGGCAGCCGATCCAATGCCTTTCCGTTCCTTCCGTGCGTCCAAATGATGCGCCGGCGCGGCGGCCCATTGTGCCACGCTCGCACATCTTCGCCGCGTAACGCCGGTCGCAGCAGCGAGGGCTCCACAGGATCGCTATCCACGCCGACGACAAATGCGCCGTTGCAGCCAGTCTTGACACCTAGCGTGACACGCCCAAGTCCGCTCGCGTGCAGCGGGCGGCCGACTTTGTTCAGGCGATCGAATGCTGCGCGTGCGTCGGGCGGCAGAATGAGCCAGGGACTGCCGGCCGAATCGTCGAATGGAAGAGCTGTCGTGGTCGTGGGCCAGCGAACGGCCAGATCGCGTCGCTGAACCGTGGCGCGAACCACGTTAGGCGCGGTGCCGCGCGTCGCGACGACAAAGGATGGATACACGGCCGCGTCGAACAGCGATGGCGCGTCACTCCAGTCTTCGACCACGCGCAGCGTCGCCGCCTGAGTGAGTCGCCGGCGCACGCCGCCTCCTGCC
>DASYRX010000297.1:0-4537 GCA_036003845.1 Gemmatimonadaceae bacterium
GAGGCTCAATCGGCGTCACCTCGTCAGAAGGCGAAGGAACGATCTTCCGCGTTCGCCTGCCCCGCACTGCTGCCGCTGTCGCCCGTGAACCGAGCGCCGGACTTTGAGCGGCTAGCTGCTGTCGCGTCATCGCGTTCACCACGCGATGCAGAGCGCTCGCCTAACGAGGTTTGGTGTTCCTGGCATCACCGCGCGTGAAGGCCGCGACCTCGAGACGTGTGTGAAGGGCGAGCTTCTCTAACACGTTATGCACATGGCTTTTCACGGTGTGAATCGCGACGTGCAACCGCGCTGCGATCTCTTTGTTGCTCAACCCATCACCAATCAGCTCCACGACCTGTCGCTCCCGCTGCGTCAACTTCACCGCCTCGAGCACGGGACTCTTGCCGCCTTTTATAGCGCGCTCAGCGATCTGCGTGAATAACGATCCGGTCAGCTGGGGAGGAAGCACATCGGTGCCATTGGCGACTTTCCGGATTGTCCCGAAAAAATCGTCGAGCGACGCATCCTTCATGACAAAGCCCGAGGCGCCTGCTCTCACAAAGTCGGCAATGTCCTCGTGCAGAGGGAGCAAACCCATGACGATGACTTTGGCCTCCGGGACCTCGCCCCGAAGTGTCGCCGTGAGGCGCAGACTGTCGTGGTTCTGCAGTCCAAAATCCACGAGCACGATGCGCGGCTTCGCGTCCCGCACTTTTTGCAGCGCCTCGAGGATATTGGCCGAAGCTGCGAGAACCTGAAAGCCAGGCTCCTCTCGGATAAGGTTCGCCAGACCCTCGCGCAGCATCCGGTTGTCCTCGATGAGGACGATGGAAATGGTTTCGTGCACGTACCTAGGCGGCTAGCTGCTTCTCGTTAGGCTGCTGTGGGTTTCACATCGGTCGGCGGCGATAAGGTCGCCAAGACCTGCCGAATGGTTTTGAAACTAGCAGGTTTGACCAGGTGGTGATTGAAACCCGCCGCCAACGACGTCTGCCGATCCCCATCCTGACCATAGCCAGTGAGGGCGATCAGCATCGTGCCCTCGAGATCTGGTTGCGACCGGATCCATTTGGCCACTTCATATCCGTTCAATCCCGGCAAGCCGATGTCCAGGAGCACAGCGTGTGGCCGGTAGTCCAACACCACTCTTAGCGCGGCTTGGCCGTTGTGAATCGTGCGAACGTCATATCCCGCCGACTTCACGAGCATCGCCAGGCTCTCGGCCGCATCGATGTTGTCCTCCACGATGAGTACGCGAAACGAGAGGGCGGTCGGCCGATCCGCTTCTCCAAGAGCCAGGGGTAACTGCGTTCCTAATTCTTTCAATTTCGGGAGGCGCACTGAAAACTTGCTGCCTTTTCCGATAGCGCTGCTTACATGGACCGTGCCGCCGTGCAGCTCGGTGAGCCGCTTGACCAAGGTTAGTCCGATACCGAGTCCGCCATGCGCACGATCGATGTGGCGATTGGCCTGGGTAAAAAGATCAAAAATGCGCGGGAGCAACTCAGGTGCGATGCCGACGCCTGTGTCGCGCACTCGTATCAAGCAGGCGTCGCCGTCTGCTAGCACTGTCAGCCAAATGCGACCGCCTTCGTCCGTGTACCTGCAAGCGTTTGTGAGAAGATTCACCAGTATTTGCTCCAAGCGCGCGGCATCGGCATGCAACCAGATCGGCTCCGGAGGGACCGAGATCGTGAGTTGTTGGTTGCGCTGGTCGATGAGAGGTCGCGTCGTTTCAACTGCGTTAGCGACGATGCCGCTCGCGACCACTTGTTCTAGTTGCAGCCTAACCCTGCCGGTCGTGATGCGCGCGACCTCTAATAGATCATCGACGAGGTGTGCCAGTTGTGCCACCTGCCGTTCGATGATCGCGCGAGCGTGCAGCTGAACCGGATTCTCGTTCGCTTGCTGGAGACGCAGCAGCTGCACGGCGTTCAGAATAGGCGCCAGCGGATTTCGCAGCTCGTGGCTGAGCGTCGCGAGGAACTCGTCCTTGCGGCGGTGGAGATCGGACAACTCAGTCGCTTGCTCCTGCGTTTGCCGTTGTAAGCGCATCCGCTCGCTGGTGTCGCGGATGTTGCACTGCGCGACGCGCCGCGGGCCGACCTGATAAACGTTGCTCACGAATTCGACTTCGGCGCGCTCACCCTTTTTCGTCTCTAGCGCCAAGTGCTCGTAGCGCACATACCCGTTCTGTTGCAGCCGTCGAAACGCAGCTTCGTTTTCCGACCTGTCGCTGAACACGCCAATTTCCCACAGCTCTTTCCCCTGAAAGTCAGCGTGCGTGTAGCCTAACAATTGCGTCATGAACGGGTTGGCGTCGACGATTCTCCCCGAGTCTGCGTCGAGGATGAGGATGCCGTCTTTCGCTGTTTCGAATAGCCGCCGATACCGGGCTTCTGACGTCCGCATCGTAAGTTCTGCGCGCCTTTGCTCGGTAACATCCTCGATCGCGAGCAGGATCAGCTCCGACTGGCCGTTCGCCGTCGCGAGACGGCGCGCGTTGAGAAGCATGATCTTCTCGCCTATCGACGGGAAGTTATGCTCAACGCTGAAGTCATTGAACGCATGATTCTGCGGAAGGACGTCTTCCAACAAATTGCGTAGCTGCGGGATGTCCCACTGGTGGTTGCCTAACTCGTATATGTAGCAGCCTTCGGTGTCCTCCCTGGAGACGTTGAAGGTACTGTAGAAAGCGGCGTTCGCCGTTCGAACGTGAAGGTCTTTGTCGAGTACGACGAATGGGTCTCGCAGTGTGGAAGTGATATTGTCGGCGTAAGTGAGTGCGTCTTGTACTCGCTGTTCGGCCAGTCGTTCGCTGATGTCACGAAAGACAAGTACGGCCCCGACCACTTCGCCCTGGTCGTTGCGGATCGGCGCCGCAGTTTCGTCGATGGGACGTTCCGTGCCGTCCTTGGCGATGAGGAGGGTGTGATTCGCAGGTGCTATGACTAGTCCATCTCGCGGTGCCTGGGGCGCGGGACTCGCGACAGACAGCCGTGTTTGTGCATTGACGATGCGGAATACACGCTCGAGCGGCTGGCCTACCGCCTCGTTCAGCGTCCAGCCGGTGCGAGATTCGGCGACCGAGTTTAAGAATGTGATCGCACCATCGGTGCCGGTCGTAATAACCCCATCGACAATGCTGGCGAGAATGACGTGACACCATTCGGTTGAAACGCCATCGCGTTGGAGCATGGGAGCCTCTGTTCGGTTATTGACGCCGTCGTCCGGCGTTTAACTGTCTCCTTCTCGCCCTGCCAAGGTAGAACAGATCTCAAGCTACAACACCGCCTAACGAGTATTAGGCCTTGCCTGAAACCTGCGTCATGCTCACTCGAGAGCTCGGGGTCACGCGACCTTTCGGCGTCGCCACCGCAATACATGCAGCCCGAAGGAGAGCAGCGCGAGAACAGCGAGGAGATGGACGGCGTTCCCGCGTGCATGAACGAGGCCGACTCCGTACAACCACATCGTCAGCAGCACTGCCGCGATCGTGAACCACATGACGAGCTCCTTATTAGGAACCTGTGATCTCCTGGCGTTTCGACGGCGCGCCACTTCGCATGGACCAGGAGTGAGTGAAACGCCAATGATGCTCGTTAGGCAGCCCGCCGCCGTCGCGCGGCCGATACGACCAGAACTGCCCCCGCGGCGATGATGAGCCCACTCACCCACGGAGTAGGGGACGACGGCCGCTCGGTGGCGCTCACCGTGAGGTCGCCCACCTTGAGCACGGCACGCTCATTGCCAAAGCGTCCGCTGATGAGCACGACGACGCCGAGAGTAACGAGCAGGATACCAGCAATTAGTGTGGGACGCATGGAGGCTTTCCGATTAAGAGTGATCGACGATTGTCTGCTGACCGATGACGCCGGGAGTGCTCGTTAGGCCGCGGGCGTGTTTGCTTTTATGCGGGACTTCGCCGAGGTCGTAATGCCTTGATGAGGCCCAGCAGCACCACCGAGCCAACAAACGCCACCAGGATAGTGCCCGGCAAACCCTCCAACGGAACCCGGATACTCAGCGCCGTAAATAGCCAGCCTCCGAGAACGGCCCCCACCATCCCTACGACGACGTCACCGAGCAGGCCATAGCCGATGCCGCCCATGAGCGCAGACGCAAGCAGGCCAGCGACGAGTCCCACGACGAGCCATATCACGAGCGACATACAACCTCCAGAGTGAACGAACGAAAACGACCTAGTGCCGTACAGCGACGCTACCGCAGGTAGCGATACAGCCCGACGAGTCCAAGGATGCCGCCGCCTAACGCGATAGCTGTTCCACCGCTGCCACCGACGAGCAAGCCAACGACGACACCTGCGCCACCCGTGCCCATCAGTGCCAAATTGGAACCGGCGCCAATGTGGGCGCCTTGACCCTGCGGGTCACCAAGGCCAAGAGCATCGGCCTGCCGCCTGGTGATACCGACCGGAACGCGACCCGCTGGAGGCGCCGCGTGTGCGGTCAGCATCGCAACGGGCGTCGCGAGGCTCGATTTCTGTACCGTGAAGTTGCTGTCATAGGCTGTGCTGCGCTGAGCGCGAAGCGAT
>DASYRX010000298.1:0-20351 GCA_036003845.1 Gemmatimonadaceae bacterium
CACGGGTTCATCGCGGCGACGAGCGTGAAGCGCGCCGGAAACGTCACGGTCCCGGCCGCGCGCGCGATCATGACGCGGCCGTCCTCCAGCGGCTGGCGCATGCCGTCCAACGTTAGGCGTGGAATCTCCTGCAGCTCATCCAGAAACAACACGCCATGGTGCGCCAGGCTCACTTCGCCCGGACGCGGCGGACTCCCGCCGCCGATCAAGGCTGCCGAAGAAAGCGTGTGATGCGGCGCGCGAAAGGGCCGCTCCACGTTGAGCGCCGCCCCTGGCTCGAGCAGGCCAGCCACAGACTGAATGGCGATGACATCGAGCGACTCTTCTTCAGTGAGCAACGGGAGGATCGTCGGCAGGCGTCGCGCGAGCATCGTCTTGCCGCTGCCTGGAGGACCGACGAGTAGAAGTGCGTGCCCGCCGGCGGCGGCGACTTCGGCGGCACGCTTGGCGTCGTTCTGCCCGGCGACATCCGACAAATCCAAGCTGCTGTGCATCGGCGGCGCGCCTAACACTGGCTTCGCGTCGCTCGGCCACTGGCCGCTGCGCAACGCGTCTACGAGAGTGCGTAGCGTCGCGACCGGTGCCAGGCGCGTCGGCCTAACGAGCGACGCCTCGGCGACGTTTGCCGGCGGCAGCACCAGGGTGCTCACGCCAGGCGTGCGCGCACTGTGCCGCGCGACCGGCAGCACGCCTCGCACTGGTCGCAGCGTGCCGTCGAGACCGAGCTCGCCGATGGCCAAAACGCCCTGGAGCGCCTCGGGCGCGAGCTGCCCCGTGGCGACGAGGACAGCCAAGGCGATTGGAACGTCGAACGCCGTGCCGTCCTTGCGCACATCGGCCGGTGCGAGGTTGACCGTCAGGCGCTTCGGAGGGACGACGAAGCCCGAGTGCACGAGTGCCGCCGAGACGCGCTCGCGACTCTCCTTCACAGCGCCGGCGGCGAGACCCACGATCGTCCATTGAGGAAGTCCTTGTGCAGCATCGACTTCCACCAGAACCCGGTAGGCCTCGATCCCAAGGACAGCGGCGGATTGTACGGCGGCGATCATTGACTGGCTGCTTCATAACACGCCACCGCACATCGCCTTCACCGAATCATTGCGACTAGCAAGAAACCACGACCCGCGCCGATCGGCATTCTGAACACCGCCATCGGCGTAACCCCTTGTCGGACAAAGTCGTCCGTTGAGTTGAGCAGGGCGGCGCCACGCACTGTAAGTCAGCGGAGAATGATGTCGGTCGAACGCGATCCCGTATCAGCCATCGAACCGGCGATTAGCGAACACGAGAACCTACTCGTGGACTTCGCCACATCGCTGCAGAAGCACACGTTCTATCCGAAGGGCCATCCGATCGTGATGGCGTCTGCGGAGCGTTTGCACGCGCGCTTGTGCGAAGTACTCGCGGTGGGCACGCTCTCGATCGGCGTGGCGAAACAGCAGCTCTTGATCGAGGGCGAGCGTACTGACGACACACATCCGATCCTGCGTGACTTCGCTCAGCTGTTGCACCGACAGCAGATCGGTGCCGTTGTACTGACCGACGGCATCGAGCGCGACGAGCTAAGCGACGTCCTCGCCACGTTAGGTGCCGACGCCGCGAAGCACGCAGATGGCGATGGAACAGTGGGGATGCTGGCCCTCGAAGGGCGCTGGCCGCATGTCCAGTTCTTCCGCATGTCGTTCGATCGCCTCCAACTAGGCAACGATGGCGCGGCATCCGCGGAAGACGTCGACGTCAGTCGTGTCAACGAGCTCTGGATCGGCTTGGCGCGAGCCGCGCTGGCGGGCGAGGTCGCCGAGGACAGCGGCCGCATCTTGAGTGATGCGAACCACATCGCCGGCGCGATCGACGCCAAGCGCGGCGACTACGCCTACGAGCACGTAATCGCCGGATACTTTCAGCAGCTCGCCGCTGAGTTGGACCTGGCAGGGCCACGTCGCCACTCACAAGTCCGCGAGCGTCTCTCGAACTTGTTAGGCACGCTTCACGGCGAAACGCTGGAACGCCTGCTCTCGATGGGCGGCGACGCGCGCAAACGCGTCGAATTCGTGCGGCACGCGACGTCGATCATGGCCGCCCCCGCGGTCGTGGACCTCTTGCGCTGCGCGAGCACAGCCGCGGGTCGCGGCATCTCCGACTCGATGCTGCGCTTGCTGTCGAAGCTGGCACGCTACGCACAGCAAGGGACCCAGGGCGAGGGATTCGACCAAGAGTTGCGCGATCACGTGCGCGACATCGTCACGAAGTGGACACTCGCTGATCCCAACCCCGAGGAATACAACGCGGCACTCAACGCGCTGGCGCGCACGAACACTCCTGCTGCGAACTTGGACGACGATCGTGGCCGCTCGCGCCTCGAGCCCGAGCGCTTGATAGGCATCGCGCTGCACGTCGGTGAAGGCGGTCCGTCGCTGACTCGCGCCGCGCGCGCCCTGGCCGCGCGCGGTGACTGGACGGAGACGCTGGCCGACGTCGAAGCCGCCGAGCCATCGCGCGCGAGAGACATGCTCCTTCAGGAGCTCGTGACGCCGCGCCAGCTGGGCCGCGTGCTTCCGCGCCTGCCGAAATCACGCGAAGTCGCCGAGCGACTCGTCGTGCGATTGGGGCCCGCCGCGGTTGCGCCGATCATCGACGCGTTAGGCGAGCCGAGTCTCAAGGATCCCGAGGGATGCGTCGGCCTCCTCGGGCGCCTGGGCGTGGCGGCTGTGCCGGGGATCGCGAGCCGAATCGCGAATGAGCGTCCACAAGTGCAGGCGCATCTTCTCGCAGTGCTCGCCGGCGTCGGCATCGCTCCGTCAAACGTGGACGTCTGGGCGCTCGCGCGGCATGCCATGGGCGACGTGCGCCGCGAAGCGATCCGGCTGCTACTCACGATCGAAGAGCACCGCGACAAAGCCGTGGCGCTCGCCATGCAGGACAGTGATCCGCGCATACTGCGCGACGGACTGCGCGCGGCACCGCGGCCGATGCCGCCGGCGCTGGCGCATCTCGTTATGCAGCGTGTCGACCGTCAGGGCTCAGGGCTCGCGCTAGAAGAGCGCGCCATCGCAATCCAGGTCCTCGCCACGTGCCGCGTCCCGGCGGTGCGCGACTGGCTGGCGCGCGCCCTCGTGCGCAAGAAGTTCTTCGGTGGCCGCAAGCTGGCCGAAAAATCGCCGGACATGCTGACTGCGTTGCGCGCGCTGGCAGTTGCTTGGCGCGACGACCGGTCGGTCGCCGACATCCTGGCGCTCGCGTCGAAGCACCGCGACGGCGAGATCCGCGCGGCCGTTCACATCGCCGCCTAACGATGAGCGCTCCGGTCCGCTTCCTCTCCGCGCTGGCGCAGACCCTGTCCAAGATGGGGCTGTATTCGCCGGGGCATCCGTCGCGCGAACGTGCCGTCGACGATGCATATGCACAGCTGCAGCGGCTTTGCGAGGAAGACGCGACTCCGCGCTTCTCGTTCCTGAGCTCGGACGTTGTATTTGGCTCGCGCACGTTACGCGAATTGCGCGACTGGGAATGGTCGGCGCGCCTCGCGGGTGTCGGCATACAGCGGCTCGAGTTCTCCACGGCCGTCTCACGCGAGGACTTCGAGGACTTTCTCGTGGTCGCGTTGGCTCGCCTCGGGCTAGGCAGCACGCCGGACGTCATGTCGGCTGCGGCGCGCATCGAGCGGCCATCCGGCGTGCGCTTCGGAATGCTGAGCGTGCGTGGCACAGCCGTGTCGACGACCGGCGTGCACGAAGCGGTCACCACGCTGGGCGACGCGCCGTACTCGTTGTCCGAGGAGATCGAGACAGTCGAGTGGCTGCATCAGGAGGTGCTGCACGGCCAGCACGTCGAGGCAGGCGAGGCGGACGCGGTCGTGCGTTCACTCGCGCTCGCGATGCACGCGAATCAAGGACTCAAGATCCCGCTGCTGCAGCTCACTCGCTACGACCAATACACGACGACGCACTCGCTCAACGTCTCGGTGCTCGCCATGGCGTTAGGCGAGCGGCTCGGGCTCGCGCGAAACGAAGTGCGTGCGATCGGCGTTTCCGGACTACTGCACGACCTGGGCAAGGTGCGTATCCCGCCGGAGATTCTGCAGAAGCCCGGGCGTCTCACCGAAATGGAATGGGAAGTCATGCGGCGTCATCCCGAGGATGGCGCGCGACTGATTCTCGCGAACGAAGCGATCCCGGAGCTCGCCGCTATCGTCGCCTTCGAGCACCATATCATGCTCGACGGCGGGGGCTACCCGCATCGTCGCAAACCGTGCGATTGTCACACGATCAGCAAGATCGTGCACGTCTGCGATCTGTATGACGCGCTGCGCACGAACCGCCCGTATCGTCCAGCGTGGCCCTCTGAAAAGGTGCTGCGCTACATCGAGGAGCGGATGGGGACGGAGCTCGACGCCGACGCGGCCAGAGTCTTCGTCCAGCTGATGCGCGAGAACGAGGCGGTCGAAGTCCCGTTCGACGAGGCCGTACCGATCGAACGTTAGGCGATACTGGCGCCGCCCGAAGGATCAAAGAATTGCCGCTACAACGCTCGGCTTGTTGGTACGGCCGGCACTTCCTCGCGCACCGATGGCGCCTCGGGAGTAAAGTCCTCGCCCGGATTGATGAAGCGATCGTGCTCCAGCCCGTACTGCCGATCGTACAGCTGACGGTAGCGGCCACCTAACGCGAGCAGATCGCGATGCGTGCCGCGCTCAACGATCTCTCCGGCCTCGAGCACGAGGATCTGATCCGCACTCTCGATCGTCGAAAGACGGTGCGCGATCACGAACGTGGTACGGCCGTGCCGCAGCGAGCGCAAACCATCGCGGATCATCGCTTCGCTCTCGCTGTCCAGGCTCGACGTCGCTTCGTCCAGAATGAGAATGCGCGGATCAGCCAAAATCGCGCGCGCGATCGCCACGCGCTGGCGCTGACCGCCCGACAGCTTGACGCCGCGCTCGCCCACGACCGTGTCGTAGCTCTTCTCGAATTTCTCGATGAACTCATCCGCATGCGCGACGCGCGCGACCTCGCGGATCTCCGCGTCGGTTGCGGCGGGTCGCGAGTACGCGATGTTCTCGCGAATGGTACCATCGAACAGAAAGTTGTCCTGCATAACGACGCCGAGGTTGCGCCGGTAGTCCGGCAAGCGCAGTGACGTGAGATCGCGTCCATCGATCTTGACGCGTCCGGTTGTCGGCTTGTTGAACGCCATGACGAGACCGATGAGCGTGCTCTTGCCTCCCCCGCTGGATCCCACCAACGCCGTCGTCGTCCCCGGTCGCGCATGAAACGAGACGCGGCGCAGCACCAGCGTGTTCTCGACGTATTCGAAGGAAACATCTTCGAAGGCGACATCGCCCTGCACCTCCTGCAGGCTCTCGCGCGTCGCGGTGTCCGACGTTTCCGGGATCGTGTCGCGAATCTCTCGTATGCGATCCAGCCCAGCAAACGCTTCCGTGATCTGCGTGCCAATCGACGCGATCTGCACGAGCGGCGCGGCCACGAGTCCGATGAAGAAGATGTACATCACGAGATCGCCTAACGTCATCGTCCCGGCCAGAATCGCCCGACCGCCGAAGACGATGAGCAACACGCCGATGGCGCCCGCGATCACGGTCGTCGCGGCCCCCACGAGCGACGTCGCCGTGATCGTCTTCGCGATGTTCTTGAACAGGCGTTCCACGCCTTCAGTGAAGATCCCCTTCTCGCGTTCCTCCGACGTATAGACCTTCACAATGCGAATCCCGCCGATCGTCTCGGCGAGACGACCGGACACCTCGGCATTGATGACCGAGCGCTCGCGAAACACCGGACGCAGCCGCTTGAAGGCATACGCCATCATCGCACCGAAGCCTAACAAGACGACGATTGTGAACGTCGTCAGGCGCCAGTTGAGATAGAACAAGACGCCTAACGCGATGATGGCCGTCATGGCACCGCCGCACAACTGGATCAAGCCAGTGCCGACGAGGTTTCGAATGCCTTCGGCGTCGCTCATGATGCGCTGGATCAGCGCGCCCGTTTTCGTGTTGTCGAAGTATCCAACCGGGAGCGTCAGCACGTGCGCCTGCACGGCGCGGCGCATGTCGGTGATGGCGCGCTGCGCGGCGACGCTCACGACCTGCGAGAGCGAAAACGCCGTTATGGCCTGAATGAGCGTCGCGCCGCCGGCAGCGAAAGCGAGCGGCACGAGCAGCCCAGCGCGCCCTTTGCCAATCACGTCATCGATCAGGTACTTCGAGCTTCCCGGCAAGACGAGTCCGCTAAGCCGGTTGACGAGCATTAAGGCGAATCCAATGGCGAGCGATCGCCTGTGCGCCCATATCAACTCGCGCGATTCGGCCCACGCACGAGAAAAGTTGATCTGCTTCTTCTTGTCAGGCTTGCCTGACGGGTTTTCGGGCTTTGCTGACGTGCTCATGAGGTTAGGCGATGCGCGAGCATGAACATAAACGGCGCGCGTGTGATGGGGGTGCCGTTGCCCGCCAGACAGTTCCCATACAGCTTCTAGCGCAGCAATAGGATGCGCGATACTCCCCCTCCCCCAACTGCGTTTAGCCGCGCCTCCACCGAGCCGTCGCGGACTGCAACTCGTCAGGTTGCAGATCGAGCAGACGACATCGAGCGCCTGCGCCGCGCCGCGGCCCGAGCCAACGCCCTACAGCAGATAACCGAGGAGCTTGCACGGCCTATCGAGTATGTCGAGGTCGTGGAAGCGATCGTGCGCGCGAGCGTGCACGCGCTGGGAGCGCGTGCCGGCGCCGTCTTCGAGTGGGAGCCCGAGCCCCCGGCGTTCCGACTCGCCTGCGCGCTCAATCACTCGCCTGACGTCCTGTCTCAGCTCGATCGCATTCCGGCTGACGACCGCGCGCTCGAAGCCGCGGGCGTGCAGAACGGCGAACCGATCGTTTTCGAGACGCACGCGGTCTTCGAGCGCTCCTTCCCGCGACTCGCTGCCATCGGAGCCGAAGTGGAAACGCGCATTCTGCTTCCGTTGCGCGCCACGCACGACTTGATCGGCATCCTGGCCCTCTCGCTAGGCGTCGAGCGCGGTGTGTCACCTAACGAACGAGCGTTCGCGCGTGCCATCGCGCGGCAATGCTCACTGGCTCTGGAACGGGCGCGGTTGTATCAGGGCGAACAACAAGCCCGCGCCGTCGCCGAGACGGCGACAGTCCGTCTCGAAGAAGCGCTCGACGCAATGAGCGATCAGCACTTCGTGTGCGACACCGAGGGACGCTACGTGCGCTTCAATCGCGCCGCGCGTGACTTCCTGCGTCGGAACGGCTACGACCCCGATGAGTTGGTCGGCAAGGTCATGTGGGAGGAGTTCCCGCTGCTGGTGGGCGGGCCGATGTATCACGCCGTGCAGCGCGCGCTGAAAGACGGAATCTCCGCGTCGTTCGACGCGCGCAGCCGCTATACAGTCTCGTGGTACGAAGGTCACGCGTATCCTGTCGGCGAGGGGATCGCCGTCTACGCGCGCGATGTGACAGAGCGTCGTCAGGCAGACGAGGCGAATCAGTTCCTCGCCGACGCCAGCTCCGCGCTCGCGCAGTCGCTGGAGCCGGACCTCGCCATTGCTGAGATCACGCGTGGGCTCGTCCCTGCCCTCGCCGACATCTCCGCCGTGTTCGTGCGCGGCGACGACGGACGCGTGCGCCCTGTCGCGTACGCCGGCGATGCCGACGTAGTGCAGCGATTGTGGGACAAAGAGCGACGCCGTCCATTAGCGACCATTCCGACGCATCCGGTGCATCGCGTGCTCTCCGATGGGACGTCACTTTTGCTCGAAGATGTCACGCCCGAAGCCGTGAGCCGGCTCGCGCCTGGTGAGCCGCGCCTCGTCGACCTCGCGCTCGAATTGGGCATAACGAGCCTGCTGTTCGTGCCGCTGACGGCGCGTGGACGCACGTTAGGTGTTCTCGGTATCGCCACCACGGGCGAGCGGCGCCGGTTCACGCCGCGCGACAGAGAGTTGGCCGGCGAGATCGCGCGCCGGTCCGCCATTCATCTGGACAATGCGCGTCTCTTCGCCGCGGCGGAGCGGGCACGCACCGAGGCGGAACGCGCCAGCCAGGCGAAGAGCGAGTTTCTCGCCGTCATGAGCCATGAGCTGCGCACGCCGCTCAACGCCATCGCAGGCTACACCGAACTGCTGGAGATGGGCGTGCGTGGGCCCGTGACGGCACAGCAGGTCGAGGATCTGCGTCGCATCAAGCAGAGTCAGCGTCACTTGTTAGGTCTCATCAACGAGCTGCTGAACTTCGCGCGGCTCGACGCGGGCGGCGTACACTTCGATTTACGCGACATCGCCGTGTCCGAATGCATCAGCGCAACGATTGCGCTTGTGGAACCGCAGGTGCGCAGTCACGGATTGCAGTTCGAGCCCCAGACGATCGATCCGTCCATCATTGTGCACACGGACGCCGAAAAGCTGCGGCAGATTCTGGTCAATCTCTTCAGCAATGCCATCAAATACACGCCGCGCGGTGGATTCATTCGCGTGCTCGTCGACTTCGACAGCGAGCGCGTGCGCGTGCAAGTCGCGGACACCGGTGCCGGCATTCCGGCCGACAAGCTGGAGACGATCTTCGAGCCTTTTGTGCAGGTGAACCGCACGCTCAGCACGGCGAACGACGGCGTGGGCCTGGGACTCGCGATCAGCCGCGATCTCGCCCGCGCGATGGGCGGTGATCTCACAGTTGAGAGCCGCATGAGGAGTGGATCGACGTTCACGGTTCATCTCAAGCGCGCGACCGCGACTAGTGATGGAGCCGATCGTTAGGTGACGGCGCCTGCCACCCAGCGGGCCGCCACGTTTGTTCCCAAGCTCGTAACGACGCTCAAGGGATACGACCGACATCATTTCACCGCCGACGTAATGGCCGGCACGATCGTCGGCATCGTCGCGTTGCCGCTCGCCATCGCGTTCGCCATCGCCAGCGGCGTGTCGCCGGAGCGAGGGCTCATCACGGCGATCGTCGCCGGCTTCCTGATTTCTGCGCTTGGAGGCTCGCGTGTACAGATCGGGGGGCCTACCGGGGCCTTCGTCGTGATCGTGTACGGGATCGTACAGCGCTATGGGCTCGAGGGGCTTACCATCGCGACCCTCATGGCGGGCGCCTTACTCATCGTGATGGGCCTCGCACGCCTGGGACAGATCATCAAGTTCATCCCGCACCCGGTCGTGACAGGCTTCACCAGTGGCATTGCCGTCGTGATTTTCTCGAGCCAGGTGAAGGACTTCCTCGGGTTACGCATGGGTGACGTGCCCGCGGCCTTCCTTCAAAAGTGGGGCGCCTTCGCTCAGAACCTAACGAGCGTGAATTCCTGGGCATTGGCCATTGCGGGTCTCGCCCTCGTAATCATCGTGTTTTGGCCGCGCGTGAGTCGGCGGTTGCCGGGCGCCTTCGTCGCAATCGTGGTCACCGCAGTACTCGTGAGCGTGTTCGACTTGCCCGTTGACACCGTCAGCTCACGCTTCGGTGAATTGCGCGCGACCCTGCCGCGGCCGGTTTTCCCCACGTTTTCGCTCGACCAGACGCTGCTGCTCGTCGGTCCCGCTTTCAGTATTGCGTTGTTGGGCGCCATCGAGTCGCTGCTCTCAGCCGTCGTCGCTGACGGCATGATCGGCTCGCGTCACCGCTCCAACATGGAGCTCGTGGCGCAGGGTATCGCCAACCTAGCCTCGCCGCTGTTCGGCGGCATTCCGGCGACTGGCGCAATCGCGCGAACGGCAACGAATGTGAAGAACGGCGGTCGCAGCCCTATAGCGGGCATCATGCACGCCGTCGTCTTGCTACTCATCACGGTGTTATTCGGACGTTGGGCGGGGCTCATACCGCTCCCTGCCCTTGCGGCCATCCTCGTTGTCGTTGCGTATCACATGAGCGAGTGGCGGACGTTCTACGCCGAGCTGCGCGCGCCTAAGGGAGATGTGGCGGTTCTTCTCGCAGTTTTCGCTTTGACCGTACTTGTCGACCTAACGGTTGCCATTCAAGTAGGTATGGTCCTCGCGTCCTTCCTCTTCATGCAGCGTATGGCGGAAGTCACCAACGTCACCGCCGTTACGAAGGAATTGCGCGAACGAGGCGGTGAGGACCCGGACGAAGAGGCCGGCAGCGTTCGCGACATTCCGCAGGGGGTTGAGATCTATGAGATCTCCGGCGCGTTCTTCTTCGGTGCCGCCGAGACGTTCAAGGACACGTTAGGCCAGGTTGCGAAGAAGCCCAAAGTGCTGATCCTGCGCATGCGTGACGTGTCCCTGCTGGACTCCACCGGAGTGCGGGCGCTGCGCGACGTTGTTCATCGCAGCAAAAAGGAAAACGCCCTCGTGATCGTATCCGAAGTGCATGCGCAGCCGGCAATTGTGCTTGAGCGCTCAACGCTCAAAGCGGAGCTCGGCGGCGAGAATGTCGTTATGACGCTAGAGGATGCGCTGGCTCGCGCGCGCGCGTACCTCGCGACTCGGCTCCCTACTCCGCCGATGGGAACGCCGGTTGGGGTGGGGCCACCTTAGTCCTTAGACGCGGCGCGTTCATGCATGCGGCCGAGCAGGCGCAGCAGACCGTCGAGAATCGTTAGGGGATGGGGCGGGCATCCCGGAATCCACAGATCGACCGGAATCGAGTCCGGAATCCCCATGACTTCGGGACTATCTCGAAAGGGTCCGCCGCTGGCGGCGCAGGCTCCCACGGCGATCACGAGCCTCGGATCGGGCACAGCCTCGTACGTTGCCTCGAGCGGCTGACGCATGTTGCGGTTCACAATGCCGGTTAGCACGATGCCATCGGCATGTCGTGGTGACGCGACGAACTCAACACCGAAGCGTGCGAGGTCAAAGACAACGTTACCTAACGCGACCAGCTCGCCTTCGCAGCCATTGCAGCTGCCGGCGACGACCGAGCGAAGTCGCAACGAACGGCCAAAGAGCCGCTTGGTCCGCTCATCGAGCGCCTTCGCCAGCTGCACCTCGCCGGTCGTGGTACGCAACGCGTCGGCAGACGTTGTCGCCATGCGATAATCGCCAGTGAACCTAACGCCGCAACTGGCGGAACCAACGGCCTCCTCTGGCGCAAATAGACAGGCGCCTAGGTCGAGCTCGGCGCGGCCGTTGGCGCCGTCGCGGATGAGCGCCGTTGGACTGTCTTCGCGAGCTTGTGGACAGCGAGCGGTTCCGCAATTACTGCACTCGAGGAGGGGTCGGCCGCGATAGCGCTCAGGGAGCTCCCGCTCCCCACCAGGAAACGCGATCGTCTGCATCCCTTGCTCGATCCGGGTGCGGATGAACTTGAACATCCTGTGCCTAACGGGACGGTGAGCTAGAGATCATGGCCGGCGTATGAGAGGTTGAAGCTCTTGTTGCACAACGGAAAGTCGGAGATCTGATTCCCCGGCATTGCAAGCGCGAGCGCCTCCCAGTTGTGAAACGACGGATCGACGACCTTATGCCGTCGCACTGCGCCATCGTCGCCGGTGAGAACGATGTGCGCCACTTCACCGCGCCACCCCTCCTCGAGCGCGACAACCAGCTCGTTCGGCCGGAGAGATCCGCACGCGCTGCGCAGCTCACCGCGTGGCAGCGCCGCCAGCTGCTCGCGTACGAACTCTAGCGACCGCTGGATCTCCACCCAGCGCACGAGCGCACGGGCAAAGACGTCTCCTGCCCAGGCGGTGGCCACAGGGATTTGAGCAAAACGAAAGACCCCGTACGGATGATTGAATCTGACGTCGCGGTGCACGTCGCACGCGCGCGCGACCGGCCCCACGAAGCCGCGCGTTAGGCACGCGTCACGCGTAACCACGCCGACGTCTTCTAGTCGCGACTGCACGGACGCGGTGCCGAAGAAGAGCTCTGCCACAGGCTGCAGCTCGTCCTCTAGCCGCTTTACGCGCCGATCGATGTCGGTCTTCATATCGGGCGTGATGTCGAACGCTACACCTCCGGGGCGCACGAGTCCGCGACCATACCGATTGCCGGAAATCGTCATGAGCATGTTGAGGCACTCGCCGCGCAGACGGCCGAAATACGCCGCCCCGGGCTGGTACGCCACGTCTCCAGCGATCGCGCCTAGGTCCCCGATATGATTCGCAAGCCGTTCGAGCTCCAGGGCAATTCCGCGGATGCTCTGTGCGCGCGCGCTCTTGTGACTGCGGGCCAGGGCCTCGAGCGCTCCGCAGAACGCACTCGCGTGAGCGATTACCGTATCCCCGGCGATCGATTCGCTGACGAGCGTACCGCGCAAACGGTCCTGCGTCTCGAGCAGCCGCTCGACCCCTCGATGCTGATACCCGAGCATGATCTCGAGAAAGAGGACCTCCTCGCCATGCGCGTGAAACCTGAAGTGGCCGGGCTCGATGATCCCCGCATGCACGGGTCCCACCGCGACCTCATGCACTTCCTCCCCTTCGATGCGATGAAAGGGGTACTCCTCGCGCGTGCGCTCGGGCACTAGCCAGGCGTTAGGCGCTTGATCGGTGGCATGACGCCGAACGGGCTTGAGCCACGGATGTCCCTCCGGCGTAACGCCGCACTGCTCCGCCAGCTCGCGCTCAAAGAGCGACGCTTGGGCACACTCGGGCGTCAGCGCCTGATAGTGATTGCCGACGAGCGTCGAGAGCGCTCCGAGACTGCCGCGCTCATCGTTCGCGAGCACCGCGATGAGCAGCACATGGTCGGCTCCTTCTGGGACGCCGAAGAGCGCGACGATGCGCCATCCCACTCGAATGGCGCCAATTACCGAGGAGCGAAATTCAGCGACGGCCTGCACAGAGACTGCGCCTAACGAGATGGCTCGGCGGTTGCCCAGCGGCGCCAGCGACCAGTCGCTCACGGCGCGTGGCCTCCAAGAACGGAAGCAGCGCGGGCGAGCGCCTCCGCGAGCGGCGCTGGGATGTAGACACCTAACGCCAGGACCACGAAGGCGAGCAGCGCCGGCGCGAGCACGAGCGATGAACGTTCCGCCGGGGCTGCTTGCCGCGGCGCGCTTTGGCCCACTGCTGGCGTGCCGTAGGTGAGCTCCAGAATCATCCCGGCGATGCCGACGAAGATCACCACCAGCAAGAGAATCGTCGTCGCCGCAACCCACGGGTGCTGCTCCGAAAAAGCCGCGCGCAGGATCGTGAATTCACTGATGAATAGCCCAAACGGCGGTGAGCCGGTAACGGCGAAGAGACCGATCACGAGCAAGGTGCCGGTCACAGGCAAGATCCGCAGCAAACCGCGAATCTCACTGGCGGCAGATGTCCCAGTAGCCAGTACGACGTTACCCGCTGCCAGAAACATGAGACCCTTCGCGAGTCCGTTGTTCAGTGTGTGCAAAACGGCGCCGTAGGCGCCCGTGCCGCCGAGACCGACGCCGAGTACCAGAAGGCCCATGTGCTCTACGCTGGAATACGCCAGCAGGCGCCTAACGTCTCCTTGACCGACGATGAAAGCGGCCGCGATGGCGAGTGACGTTAGGCCAAGTCCAATGAGAACGGGCCGCACGAAAGGTCCCTGGCCGGCCGCGAAGCAGATGGCCGTTACCCGCGCCACGCCCAGGAATGCGCAGCTCGTGAGCGCCCCGGCCATGAGACCAGCGACGTGACCCGGCGCTTCTCCATACGTGTCGGGCTTCCACGAATGCATGGGTGCGAGTCCCATCTTCGTGCCAAAGCCGATCGCAACAAAAACAAACGCGGCACGGAGCCACGCGGGATCGAGTAGCGCTGCGTGTTCGATCATGTCGCCGAACACGAGAGGACGCCCGGCCTCAGCCCCCGTCGGCTGAGCGGTTGCAAGAAGGAAGATTCCCAAGAGCGCAAACGCGATCCCCACCGATGAGAGCACGAGGTATTTCCACACCGCTTCGAGTGAACGGCGGTCGCGGCGGTCGAACACGAGCGGAGCGACCGCGAGCGTCGTTGCCTCCATTCCGATCCACAGCAGTGCGAGATGGTGGCTGAGCGCAACGAGCGACGCGGCCGCGAGAAAGGCAAGGGTACAGCTCTCGAACACCCGTCCTCTGCGTGTGCCTCGCGCGCGTAGCGCTGCGTGATAGCCGACGCTGTAGTGTGCGACCGCGAGAAAGAGCATGCTCAGTAGGGTGAGCACGACGCGCCCCAGTGCGTCTACTGCCAGCCACCCGCTCAGCGCCGTCGCGTCGCCTCGTTGCACCCACAGTACGGCGACGAAAGCCACGTGAATAGCGCCGCAGCTGAGGAGCAGCAGGGACCGCGCGCGTCCGCCGCGCAAGAAGTACGCGCCGCCCGCCGCGAGTGCAGGCACGAGCACGAGAGCGAGCAGAATCATGGCTTGCGCCTAACGCGGATGGCCGCGTTCACTCGCGCAATTCCGTCAAGCGATCCGCAGAGATCGAATCGAACTCGCGATTGATATGAAAAACGACGATCCCCATGATGAACACGCCGACGAACACGTCAAGCAGCACGCCGGCTTCGACGAGAAAGGGCACGCGACGCGCTTGCGTTAGGCCGAAGAGATAGATCCCGTTCTCGAGCATCAGGTAACCCACAACCTGCAGCAGCGCCTTCGCTCGGGTGACGAGCACGATGAGGCCGATCATGACGGTCACGAGAGCGGCTGGAATCAGTAGTTCGGCTTCGCTGCTACGGACGGGCAAGACGTTCGCGACCGCAAATGCCACCGCCAGCGCGCCGACGCCTAACGCAAGCGACGCCGTGTAACCGACGAGTGGCTCGACTTCACGCCTAACGGCCGCTTCGCGAATCGCCCAGCGCAGAAATGACGGAAGTACGATTGCCTTTACGGCGACGGTGCCCGCTGCAAGCCCTACTGCGTGAGGTGTCAGCGATTCGTCGATGACAAGCGGCAGAAGGCCGAGCAACAGCCCTTGCAGCGCAACCGCGCGGATGCACGAGCTCAGTCGCGACGTCCCGAGCACGGCAAAGTCCGACAGCACGATGAGGAAGAGCAGGAACTCCGTAAGAGATCCCATCTGTTGCTATCGCATGAGAAGTATCAGTCCGAAGAGGCCAAGCGCGGCACCACTCGCGATGAAGAGTGGCACCTTGGGAAGCCGCAATCGCGCCATCGTTGACTCCACAATCCCTACAGCAACACCGACGGCAGTGAGCCCAGCGCCTAACAGGGCCATCGCGCCCCAGGCTGGCAACGACGATCGAGGAAGCACGAGGTCGATCAGGATCGCGGCGAACAGGCTGAGCTTGAGCGCCTGGCTGTACAAGAGCAGCGCCAAGTCCGGGCCGCTCGAATCGAGGACCATGACTTCATGAATCATCGTGAGCTCGAGGTGCGTCGTCGGATCATCGACAGGCACGCGTGCGCACTCCGCCAGCATCAGGAGAAAGACGCTTCCAGCAAGGAGCACTATTGTCGGAGCTACGACGCTCCAGCGAAGCCAGAGATCTGCGCCGAGCATGTTGCTTAACGACAAGCCGCCGCTGGCCACACTGAGCGCCACGAACGCAACGAAGAGTCCGGGCTCGACGAGACTGGCGAACGTCACGTCGCGGCTCGCCCCCATCCCTTCAAAGCTCGAGCCGGTGTCCATGGCGCCCAGCACCATGAAATAGCGCGCCAGCGCGAGGAAACCAGCGAACGCGACAGCGTCCCCCGAAAAAGATAGCAACGCGCGTTTGCCATCGAGCGGAATGACAGCGCTTGCAAGCAGTGTGGCGGCCAGCGTAACGAGGGGCGTTAGGCGAAAGATCCATGTCGTTGTGACGCTGTACACCGCTCCCTTGCGCGCAAGCTTCCACAGATCCGCATACAGTTGCCACACAGGAGGTCCGCGGCGGCCCGTCAGAATCGCTCTGGTCTTTCTGGCGACACCGGGGACGAGCGGCGCAAAGACGAAGAGCACGCCTAACGCGCCAAGCGCCGACAGCAGGCTCTGCACGGTCGCGGAAAGCGAGGCCGTCACGCGAGCGCCAAGTACGCGAGCAGCACAAGAAGGGCTACCATCACGTATAGTAGGTAGACGTAAAGTCGCCCTTGCTGAATGGGCCTCAGACGAAGCGCCGCGCGATGCACATGCTCCCAAGCCGGCAGCGCTAGCCGGTCGAGGACGAGATCGAGCGCGTGCGAGTGATACGTGCCTGCCGCGCGGTGCTCGACGACTCCGCTAACGCGTCCAAACGTGGAAACGAGGGGTGCAGCGAACGATGACGACGTGTACTGCATACGCGGCGACGCTCCAGCAAATCCGCACGACCACGTCTCGGCGGCGCGGACCTCGCGCTGTCGAAGCATCCGTCGGCGCAGCGCGAAGGCCATGGCCAGCAGGACCAGCAGCGCGATAGCCATCGCGCCAACCCAGGTTGCGTTGCGGGCGACGGCGAGCGGGTCAGGCATCGCCGCGGCCACTGCGGGGGCAACGCTCGCGGCCGCGGCCATGGCCGGATCGACGCCTAACGTGGGGACCACGCCGAGCAGCACGCACATCCCAGCGAGAGCGGCCATGGGGACGAGCAACGACCGGTCGGCCTCGTGCGCATCACGTGCACTCGCGCTGCGCGGCGACCCAAGGAAGACAACGCCCGCTACCTTGGCGAAGCAGGCGAGGGCAAGCGCGCCGATGAGCGCGAGGGCAGGTACGCCGAGTACAGCGAGTCGAAGGAGCTCGCCACTGTGCGCCGCGCGGAAGAGTCCCTGATACACCAGCCACTCACTCACGAAACCGTTGAGCGGAGGCAGTCCGACGATCGCGGTCGCGCCCACGAAGAACGCAAGCCACGTGAACGGGAGACGCCGCGCCAAGCCGCCGAGCCGTTCAAGATTCCGCGTGCCAGTTGCGTGGTTCACTATGCCGGCTCCAAGGAACAGCAGGCTCTTGAAGAGCGCGTGATTCACCGTGTGCAGAAGCGCTCCGGTGTAACCGATGAGCGTCAAGGCGACGTCTCCGTAGCGCATCCCTAGCGACCCCACACCAAGGCCCATCAGGATGATCCCGATATTCTCGACACTGTGATACGCGAGCAGGCGCTTGATGTCGTGTTGCGTGAGAGCCCACAGTACTCCAAGGACGCCCGAAACAGCCCCCAGCAATAGCACTGTCCAACCCCACCAGAGCGGGGGTGGCCCGCCGAGGAGGCTCACCACTCGGAACATGCCGTAGATCCCGATCTTGATGACGACTCCGGAAAGCAGCGCCGAGACGTGGGCTGGAGCCGCCGCGTGCGCCGGTGGCAGCCAGAAGTGGAAGGGAACCAGCCCTGCTTTAAGGCCGAACCCGATGAGCGCCAAGCCCAGAACCATTGCACCCTGGTTAGGCAGACTCGGCGCCGCGGCCGCGAGCGCCCCAAATGACCAATCCGTGGCGTACACACTCCACGACGCGAACATCGCGAACAACGCCAGCGTTCCTGCGTGCGTGGCGACGATGTAGATCAGCCCCGCGCGCCGCACGGTCGGCTCTTCATCCTCGGTAACGATCAAAAGGTAAGAGCCGATCGCCATGATCTCCCACGCGCACAGAAATGGGATGATCGATTGCGCCGTTACGACGAGCGCCAGAGCTGCGATCAGCATCGCGAGCGCACTGTGCGCAAACCACATTGGGCGATGCGAGCGCTGCGGTGCTATATATGGCGTCCCGAATGCCGCGGCGGACGCGCCGATCATCGCGATGGCGAGAAGAAAAACAGCGGAGAGCCGATCGACCGCGAAGACCCAGCGCCCGCCCGGTGTCGCGGCACGCATGACGAAGGCTGACGTTTCACCGGCGACAAGCACCGAAAGCGCCGCGATGCCTAACGTAGCACATCCTAGTAGCGCGAGTGTCAGGAAGACGGCGTCCGCGGATGGGCGTCGGCGCAGCACCCATGACGCGAATGCAGCCGCTAAAAGAAGCGCCAGGCCAGCGAAGACCGCGGCTATCACGAGCTGGCCATCAAACCAGCCCGGCGTGCTCGTTAGGATTCCTAACGCTCGTCATCCGTCGATTCGCGACGAGCAGACGACACGTACGATCCTGTGGTCCGCGTCGACTCGATCATCTCGATCCGCCCGAGAAGGTCCTCCGCGGACGCGCGCTCCCGCAGCATCTTCCGTAACACGTCGTCGCGCAGAACGAATCCGAGCTGTCCGAGGACGCGGAGGTGCACTGGGACCGTAGGGCTGATGACCATGAACACGGCATGCACGGGCTTCCCATCGATCGCGTCGAAATCCACGGGGTGGCGCAGCAAACAGAGCGTGACAAACGGCTGCTCGACGTGCAGGACGATGGGATTGCGCACGTGCGGAATCGCTATTCCGTCGCCGATCCCTGTCGACCCCATGGCCTCGCGCGCTTCGAGCACGCTGAGCAGGGCGTCACGATTCTGCTCGGCGGGCAGTGGCAGACGCGCGACGAACTCGCGCAGCACGCTCATCTTGTCCGGCGCATCGATGTCGTGGAAGATGCCGCCGGCGTGTAGGAGCTCCCACAGCGAAGGCACCGAGTCGGGTGCTCGGCGGGCGTGTTCCAGAAGCCGGCGCGAGACATGTACTCCATGCTCGACGGCCCATTCCCAGAGCTCGACCGCATTGAGGTACATCCGCTCATTTACGTGATGCACCGGCAGATCGCGCTCAGAGATCCAACGACGCGCAATCGCCTCGCTCACTCCCAGGTAAGCAGCCGCTTCGCGTACTGTGAGCTGCATCGGTACGCGCAAGGTATTCCTACCCAAGCGCGTGCGTCAACGCCTAACGTCTAATCGGCGATGTTCGGTCGCTGAGAACGTACTGCGCGCGTGCTCCATGCGCGCCGCTAGTCTGCCAGGTCCGCGCTACGCGCAAGCTTCGCGGCTTGTTGCGTCAGGTTCTTATGTGCCTGGCGGCAGCGCCCTGCGGATATCTCGCGCGCCAGACGCGACACCGAGCCCAACACTAAGAGCGAACGCTGTCGCGGTCCCGATGCCGACAATCGGCAGCAGGCCAACGACAAACAGTCCAAGCGCGCCTGCGCCGACACCAGCCACGAGCGGAATGAGTGGATTGTTGACGGCGTCGACGTATCGAAGGCGGTTGCGAACGAAATTGCGCGCCGCCGAGAAGCCAAAGATTGCAGCGGCGCCCGCGGCGACAACGCTGATGAGGAAGGGGATCATTGCAGGTCCGAGCTACGAGGAATGGCGAATCGTACGTCCAAAGCATGGCTTCAGTTTCGCTCGAGCGCCACGTTGACAGGCCTCAGTCCCACGGAAGATTCCCGAAGGACATCACGCTCAAGGCGCATGCGAGCCGCATACATCGCTCGATTTGATCAGCACGGCCTGGAGATTCGCGATGTGCCGGAGCCCCAAGTCCCGGCGCGTCACGTTCTCGTGCGCGTGCGGGCGGCCGGTCTCAATCGTGCCGACTTGATGCAGCGGGCGGGCAAGTACCCGCCCCCGGCTGATGTTCCAAAGGAAATACCAGGAATGGAATTCGCCGGTGAAGTCGTTAGGTCCGGCGAGGGCGCGTCACGCTGGCGTGAAGGAGATCGCGTTTTTGCGATCATCGGCGGCGGCGCGCAAGCAGAATACGTGAGCACGCATGAAGACATGCTCACGAGCGTTCCAGACCGGCTCAGCGACGTCGAGGCAGGCGCGGTGCCCGAGGTGTACATCACGGCGTACGATGCCTTGATCGGTCAGGCGGGTCTCAAGGCCGGGGAGCGCGTGCTCATTCACGCTGTCGCGAGCGGCGTCGGGCTCGCCGCGGTGCAGATCTGCCGCGCGTGGGGCGCGATCCCATACGGGACGTCACGTACAGAAGCCAAGCTGGACCGCGCGCGCGGCCTCGGCCTGGAGGCGGGTATCGCGTTAGGCAGCGATCCCAGCTCCCTTGTCGCTCGCGTCGCCGCCTGGACCGGCGGCGTGGGCTTCGATGTCGTGATGGACCTTGTGGGCGGCGATTATGTCAGCCCGAGCCTGGAGGCACTGGCACCGCGCGGACGGCTCATGCTCGTCGGAACGATGGCCGGCTCGCGCGCGAGCGTGGATCTGCGGCGTATCCTGGGGATGCGCCTAACGCTGCGAGGGACGGTCCTGCGCGGGCGTTCGTTGCAGGAGAAGATCGCCGCGATGCGCGCCTTCACGGATGAAGTTGTCCCGCGGCTCGCCAACGGGACGCTCGCCCCCGTGATCGATTCGACGTTTCCGCTGGAACAGATAGACGCCGCCTATGCGCGACTGGAGTCGAACAGCACTGTAGGTAAGGTCGTGCTGACAATCTAACGAAAAGCTGTCGGCTGTCGGCCGGCAGCTGACCGCCGACAGCAGCCATCAATACCAGCCGTTGTTCGCAGAGTCAGCGAACCGGCTCAGCGACTATGGCTAGCCATCTGCCGTTAGGCGATACGGCCAACCGTGTGATCTTTCTCGCCACTGTCGAATCCAGCGTGCCGATTGTCC
>DASYRX010000299.1:0-4510 GCA_036003845.1 Gemmatimonadaceae bacterium
AGCAGATCCACCAGGCAGACCGCGGCGACGAGCAGGCCGAGCCCGAGCAGGGCCAGCCACGGCCAGGGCCACAGCCACACGGTCGTCAGGCCCAGTCCGAACAGGAGCGCCGGCCGCCAGGTGATCATCGCGGGGTGGGCACCCCGGCCAGCACGGTGTCGAGCACCGCGTCCGGCGTGACGCCCTCCAGCTCGGCCTCCGGGCGCAGCCGCAGACGGTGCCGCAGGGTGGGCCGAGCCATGATCTTGACGTCGTCGGGGGTGACGAAATCGCGGCCGGACAGCCACGCCCACGCCTTGGCCGTGTTGAGCAGGCTCGTCGCACCACGCGGGGAGGCGCCCAGCTCGACGCTGGGGGTGACCCGAGTCGCCCGGCACAGGTCCACGAGATAGCCCAGGACACCGTCGGCGACGGTCACCTTCTTGACCGCTTCGCGTGCAGCCGCGAGCTCGGCCGGGCCTGCGACCGCAGTGAGGCCGGCCGCGCCCAGATCGCGCGGGTCGAAACCGTGGTGGTGATTGCGGACCACACCCAGCTCCTCCTCGCGGGTCGGCAGGGGCACGGTCAGTTTGAGCAGGAACCGGTCCAGCTGCGCCTCCGGCAGCGGGTAGGTGCCCTCGTGCTCGATCGGGTTCTGCGTCGCCGCGACGAGGAACGGGTCGGGCAGCGGGCGGGCGATGCCGTCGACCGAGACCTGCCGCTCCTCCATGACCTCCATCATCGCGGCCTGCGTCTTCGGCGGCGTGCGGTTGATCTCGTCGGCCAGCAGAACGTTCGCGAAAACCGGCCCAGGCATGAACACCATGTCGCGTCTGCCTGACGTGGGATCTTCTTGAATGATGTCGGTTCCGGTGATGTCCGATGGCATCAGGTCCGGAGTGAACTGAATGCGCTGGAACTTGAGATCCAGCGCCTGCGCCAGACTCTGCACGAGCAGCGTTTTCGCGAGTCCCGGAACGCCGACAATAAGGCAGTGGCCGCCGGCGAAGAGGGCGACGAGCGTCTCCTCGATCACAGCGTCCTGACCAACGATGATCTTGCGCAGCTCGGCAAGGATGCGTTCGCGAACCGCGCGCACTTTGTCAGCGAGCGCGACGTCGGCGTGAACCGGTGAACTGGCGTCAACAGTGAATGGTTTCACAACGGGTTCCGGTTAATGCGTGAGCGCGTATACGACGTAGTTGACGCCGAGCTTGTACGCTTCGTTGGAAAGTTCGATCGGTAAGAAGCCCTCGTCGGACCATTCCATGTAATCGCCGATGTCGTTGTTGAAGTTGATGATCGCGATGAGGCGTTTACTTGGGTCGTTGTCCTCATAGATGCCCCAGAACTCGGCCATCACGCCGCGATACGGGTGTTGCATCTCGAGCGACTTGATGTGGAAGAACGAGTCGAAGATGGGATGGGTGACGTCGAGCTGCACGAGATTGGCGTTAGGCAGGACTTCGCGCATGCGCGCTTCGAAGTTCTGCCATTCATATGCATCGGCAAAATCGTCGAAGATGAGGAAGCCGCCCTTCAGCAGGTATTTGCGCAGTCCGACGATCTCGGCCTCGCTCAGCGTCCAGAATCCAGGCTCCGAGACATACGCGATTGGGTACTTGTACATCTCCGGCTCATCAAATGAATAGATGTTGCCGCCGTCGAAGCGTGGCTTGATCGTCGTGAGCTCACGCAGGATTTTCATGAAGTGCGATTCGGCGCGTGGGTAGTCGTGGTCCCACTTGAGGTCGCGCCCCCCCGTGTACGGCTCGAAACGCGCGCGGAAGAACGTGTAGCGTCCATCGTAGCTCGCGTTCGGCAACGGATCGCGCCCGCGATTGCGGCTGCGTCCCCCAAACTGCTGGGCGACGACAACCGTTGCGGCTAGCGTTAGGCCGAGCACAGCGAGTGCGACGCGTCGGACCGGCACGGTGACCTCGTTACTCCGGAGTGGGGGGCGCTTCCCGCACCTTGAGCAGGAGCTCCTGCGCCTTCTCGAAATGTGGCGCGCGGTCCAGCAAACGCAAAAGCTCACTCCGCGCGTCCGCGCGACGCCCAGCGGCAAACAGCGCCGCGGCGAGCGAGTACTGCGCCTCGAGAGGATCCGGCGGATCGAGGGCCAGCACGGCACGCCGCTCACGGACCGCCCGATCGAAATCGCGACGCGATTCGCTCAACAACGCCAGATCCATATGTGCCGTCGCTTCGTAGGGATGCATGTACATCAAGCGGTCAAGTGCGGCGATCGCATTGGATGAGTCACCTAACGAACGCGTCAGGGATGCCAGCTTGAGGTTGGCTCGATAGGCGTCTTCGTCCACGGCCGTGACCTCGAGAAGCTCGCGCACAGCCGCGCGGTTGTCGCCGCTCTGCTCGTACAGTTCGGCCAGTTGCGCAGCCGGGGAGCCGTCGCCCGAGAGCTTCGGAGCCAGTCCCTTCGCGCGGATCAACTCCTCGATCGCGCCTTTCGTGTCGCCCTTTTCGCGCAGCTCGCGCGCGCGTTCCATGGAACGTTGCAGCGGGCTGCCCTCAGTAGTGGGGATCGTCGTGAGAGACGTCAGCTCGCGCGTGAAGCGGTCCGTCAGATAGCGCGTGAACTTTTGATCTAATTCGTTTGGCTCGCTGCCGAGCACAGTGCGGAAAACCTCGTCCGAGGATTTGCCGGCCGCGTACAAGGCAAGCATGCGCCGAATTCCGTCGATGCCGCGCTCCTTCTCGATCATCTCGCAGATGAGGGATGCCTGGTAGTACGAGAAGCCGATCTGTTCAGGATACGCGGGCCGCATGAAGCCGTCGTTCATATGACTGACGGCGACGAGCCGCTTGCTCTGGAACGCCTGAAGAAAAGCGTGCGACGCGTCAGCGCCCCACGCGGGCTCGGCGCGATGCTCTTCGTATACCGAGAGTCCTTCAGAGAACCAGCGCGGCACTTTGTTGCCGCTCACGCCTAACGTGAATGTGTGCGTCAGCTCGTGCCAGAGTGTGGAGCCCCAGTTGTACTCGCCGGCGGGGCGCGCCGCGGGCGCGAGGATTGCGACGACGGGTCCGAAGCTCACGCCTAACGCGTCGAGGCCGGCGAGACCGACCGTTCGCACGGAGAAGTCGGCGTGGCTGCGATACAGCTCGATGCGGACTTTTCCGCCCGGCTGATACTTGTAGCGCGCCGCCAGCTCGCTGAAGGCACGCTCCGCCAGCGGCAGCGCATACAGAGCGACCAAAGCTGCATCCTTGCGCTCGACGACGAGGGTCACGTGCTCGCCCGCGACTTCCGTGTATTGCGGTGCCGTGTCCAGCAGGTCGAGCGTGTTCTTCGTCCAGACATCATACGGATCGTGCTTGAACGCCTGCTCGAGACGAGATCTTCCCTGAGCGATTTCCCCGATGCGTAGGAGATTGTTGCCGAGCAGCGCGAGGGCGTGCGCGTCAGTGCTGTCGGCTTGAAGCGCGCGGCGAGCGAACTCGGATGCCTCGCGATAGAGTCGGTTGCGGCCAGCGATCTCAGCGAGGGCGCTGAAGTAGGCCACTTCGTCCGGCGACTGCGGCGCCAGCCCAGAACGGCGCGCCGCGATGCCTGACGAGTCCCCGCGGAGGAGCTGGATTGCCGCGAGCGCCGCGCGGGCCGTCGCCTGAGTCGAGTCCGCACCTAACGCCTGCGACGCCGCCGCGCTCGCGTCTTCCAGCCGCTCCAGGTCGAGTAGCACGCTCGCTTCCAGCGCTCGCAGCTCGGCGTGCCCAGGGGCGGCTTCGATGGCACGCGTGACAAGCGTCAGCGCCTCGCCAGGGTGCCCTTCCGCTCGACGCAGGCGCGCCATGAGCGCCAGTGCGCGAGGGTGACGAGCGTTGCGCGCCAGGACGGGGTCGAGCGAGCTCTTCGCGTCGGCGAAGTTGTACTTCTCCAGGAAGAGGGCGGCGACTTCGAGGGCCGCTTCGTCGTCGGCGCTGTCGCGCGTGACAGCCTGATCGAGCGCCCTCAGCGCGTCACGGAACAGCTGCGGGTCGCCCTTGCCCAGGTAGCGGCACGCGACTCCGACGGCGAGCAGCTCCTCCGCGCCTAACGTGCGCGCCCTGGCGTTGAAGATGTCGATGAAGTTGTCGAACGCAGCCATCGCCGGCGCGATCTCACCGCCGTCGTACCTCAGGATGGCCAGCTCGAGGCGCGCGCGCAGTGAATCCGGTGCGCGGGCCGCGAGCGCGCGCTCGAACGTCGCCTTGGCCGCGGCGTCGTGGCCTTGGGCTCGTTGCAGCCGGCCGAGGGTGGTGAGGATCGCAGCGCCGTTAGGCTGCTGGGCGTGACGAGCACCTAACGCGACGCCATCCTTCGTGCGTCCGAGCAGAAGCAGCGTGCGCAGCTGCGTGCGCGCTGCGCTCATGTCACCCGGGTTGGCCGCGAGGCGGCGTTCCAGCGCGGAGAGCGCGTCGTCGTAGCGGCCGCTGCGCCGGGCCGCCGAGACATCGTCCTGTGCACGTGCACCGGATTCGGTCTGCGCGCACGCCGAGATCGGCGCAAAGGCGAGCGCCGCGACGAAAA
>DASYRX010000300.1:0-4833 GCA_036003845.1 Gemmatimonadaceae bacterium
ACATCTCGGCCAGCCGAGTATGCCAAGCCTCATCTGCGACCGATTCATCGAGATTAACGTCTGTCATGTGAAGATTATGAGGCACCGCCGTCTAACGATCCGCTTCAGCCGCGGCGGCTCACGATCCCACCAGCCGCCGACGGCTGCAAGCGGCCGTTGGGCGGCTGCGAGTCTCATCCGTATTGCTACGTCAATGCGCTACGCTTCTCGGCGTCGTAGATTAGCATGTCAAAGTTTCCTGGGGTGTAGCCGAGCGAGCGAAGTAGCAGCGCGACCTGGCCCCGATGATGAACTCCGTGCGTAGCGCCGTGCTGCAACAGTTGTCCCAAAACTCCAGCTCGCTTTTCTCCGCGGGGGTTCGTGAACTCGACGACTCGAATGAGGTCTTCTTCCGTCAAATTGGATAGGAACTCGCGGACATGCCTCTCGACCGCGTTCCAGGCCTGAACGAGAGATTCCATTGTCGCGTAGTCATCTGGCTTGAGTGCAGGACCACGCGGGGGCCCGCCGCATCGATCAAGCCAGCCCCATTCGGCGCTGAGAACGTGAACTAGCGTGTTCCTGATCGACCCGTAGCTGCCAGCCACAGTCCGGGTGAACTGTTCCGGCGTCAACTGCGACATCACCTGAAAGAGTTTCTTGTTTGCCCAATAACTGTAGTCGTACAGACGCTCAAGATCACTGACTGTCATCTGACTCTGACCTTCCGTATCGTTTCAGGAACGACGTTTGTCCTGTCCGCCCAACGCTTCCAATTGAGCCGCGCGCCTGCGGAGACATGATCGCATGGGACCGTTGGCGCGTCGGCTCCAATTGGATGTTATACGGTTTTCCAAATCGGGCTGGACGAGAACAGCAGTTCGGGCCGGAGTAGATACGAGGTCTTCACAACCAGCGAGGGGACTTCCCCCCCATGATCCGGACTGAACTAGACGGATCACAATATCCACTCTTTGGTGCGACGTGCAATGAGCATCGCGGTCACCATGCACCCAACGCCGCCGAGCTCCAGGGACCATAGACACACGTTTTCGCCGAGTGTCAAATAAGCGACACTGCCGTGCGTGTTGAGCGCATAGATCCGACCTTCAGCCGGCTGTGCGCTTTTCGGTCGGGTGCCTGCGTACTGATACCAAAGTCCGACGTTTGCTAGTCCAAGTGCCAGAGCAGTCCACCCAAGGATCGAAGCTAGGACTCCGAGTCGAGTTTTTCGTTTGCACATCTAGAGGTCACTGTAGCATCACCCGTGGACTAGATTCATGAATCACAAGTGGGTGCACCCATCCGGTTAAGGCGTGCTTCGAATCCTTCCCAAGTCCGTATAACGCTGCGAATGAGCCGCGCGCTTGCGTTATCCAGCGCGCGCCGGCTCCATTCGCTTGTTATGCCGCCGCTCGAGTCAACACGATGGGCCGCCCTCGAGTAATCACGAGCGTGTCCTCGTAATGGGCGGCCAGACTTCGATCCCGCGTGCAGATCGTCCAGCCGTCGCTCCTCTCCACGGGGCGACCGGAGCCAGCGCTGACCATCGGCTCGATCGTAAGCACGAGGCCCTCCGTCAGCATGTCCTGCTGGTGGGGATCCCATTCATTGGGAACGGATGGTGGCTCGTGAATCGTCCGCCCGACCCCATGCCCGGCCAGACCTTGCACCACCGAGAAGCCTTGACGCCGCACCTCACGCTCGACGGCGCGCCCAATCTCGCTCACCCGAACGCCAGCCCGCGCCACGACGAGCGCGCCCTCGAACGCCGCTCTCGTGCAGGCGACCAGACGATGCGCGGTCTCGCTGCCGGGCGCCACGACAACGCTCCGGGCCGCGTCGGCGACATACCCGTCCTTCTCAACCGTGACGTCGAGACTCACAAGATCGCCCGCCGTAATCCGGCGACCGCCAGGAATGCCGTGCACAATCTCCTCGTTGATGCTTATCAGCACGTTGCCCGGAAATCCGTACACCAAGGCTGGCGCCGAACGTGCCCCGCTGGCCTCGAAGAAGCGACCCGCCATACCATCCAGTTCGCCAGTGGTGATCCCAGCTCGAACGTGATGCACCAGCAAGCCTAACGTCTGACGTGCAACCATCGCCACAGCTCGCAGCCCATTCCAGTCCGCCGTCGATTCGATCGACATGTTTTCTACCCCTCGAGGTACTCAAGCGGCATAACGTTTGCGCTGAGCCGCGGCGCCTCACGATCACTCGGCGCCGACGGCTCCAGCGCAAGGTTAGCCCGCCATTACTACAAGCAGAATTGCACGGCGATCTTTCACACGGACTTCGCGGTGCTACGCTTCGTCACACAGCCGACTCGATGACCGTCATCTCGAGCGTACGACAACACCCGATAGAAGCGCCGTTGCACGCGGCAGCCACAACGTGACCGCTGGCATCACGATGCTGGTCTGCGGCCAGCTCCCATATTGAGCACGGGATGTCGTCGCAAGTTCGGAAACACACACCACACTGATGGGACTCGAATTTCGTTTCACGTTAACAACGTCGGGCACGAGCTCATCGACCCTGTCGCGTTCGACGTCTGGCGCGTTTTTCCAGTCCCGCGTTGACCCTGGGTTTGACGGCCACGGGCGATTTGGCGCGGCGAATCTCCACCCGGAATGCCGCCTCACCGAAACTGTCACGGACCCGGCAACGCAAATCCCATGCTTGCCCCGCGATAAATAGACGGCGCCTCTTTTTCGCAACGCCGAACAGCTCTTCCCGCAGCGCTATCCCCTCGGAGCTGGAACTGCGAACCCGGGCAATTCCGACGCCGACGGGACCGTGCATCATGCACACTTCGTCATACCCGTTTTTGTACTCGATGTCCAACTCCTCGGCGCCAGCGCGTATCGCCTCGGCAACTAACTTCTCCAGACCGCTCGCGTTTTTCGTGATCGTCACTATTTATCCTGGCGGGCTAACGTGGGCGCTCACCCGCGCCGGCTGCGGCGCGCGAGCGACGCGGCCGGCGTCGGGTGCAGCGCAAGGTTAGGCTGCACCTTGCGTTTACCCCGCTGGTATGTCATATTTGACATAGGCACTCGACCGTGGCGAAAGCCGCCGACAAACCGCTCGTGTGGCTTCACGGCGAGATCAAGACACCGCCTTTCACCGAGGCGGGCCGTCTTGAGGCCGGGTTTCTTCTGCGCCGGCTTCAGCAGGGCGAGACGCTCAGCCTGCCGCACTCGCGGCCCATGCCCAGTATCGGGCCGCAGTGTCACGAGCTTCGCGTCAACGACGCCAAGCGGACCTGGCGAATTATGTATCACCTTGAGCCCGACGCTGTCGTGATTCTCGACGTGTTCAGCAAGAAAACCGAAGCCACGCCACACGGCACACTTGAGACCTGCCGGAAGCGCTTGGCCGCTTACTTGCGGGCTGCTCGCGGAAAGGAATGAACCGATGCGATCCGACAAGAGACGGCGGCTGGAGCGCGCAGGTTGGCGTGTATCGAACACGGCCGAGTTCCTCGGGCTCGATGCCCAAGAACAACGCCTGATCGACCTGAAGCTCGCTCTCGCCGCCGGTATCCGCCGCTTCCGAGAGAAGCGCGGCCTCACTCAGGCTGCCCTCGCCAAGCAACTCGGCTCAAGCCAGTCGCGCGTCGCCAAGCTGGAGGCCGGCGATCGGTCGGTCAGTCTCGACCTAATGATTCGTTCGTTAATCTCCGTTGGTGCTACTTCAGCGGACATTGCGAGAATCATTCGGCGCGCCGAGGTACACGAAGCGGCCTAACGTGCGGCTTCAGCCGCGGCGGCTCACTTTCGCAGCAGCCGCCGTCGGCTGCAAGCCGATGTTCGGCGGCGCGTCGTGTTTCTCTTCCCACAGTGCCCAGCGGCCGGCCTCAATCATCGGCTCAGCGCGGAGTAGAACGCGTTCATTTCGCGCACGACATCAGTCTGGCGATCCCGGAACATGTAGTGACTCGCGTTTTCCAGAACGACGACTCGGCCATCCGACGCCTCACGTCTGAACTTCTCAATAGTCTGCCTCACCATCGGCACCCACTTCGTGCGCCAGTAGATATTGGCGCGGTCCCTCAACTCTTCACCAGCGCCAGGAGGGATCGGTGGGCTCTCCTGTAACGCGTAAAACGCGAGCGTAGGGCATTGCACCTTTGAAAAATCAGGCGAGTAGGAGGTCCACCACACCAGCACCTGTGCGTAAGGAGTTCCAACTGCTGGTTGTGGATTTGGAAATGGCGCGTCCTTCATGACGGCTTCGCCCGCTGCCGCGTCCAGGGCCGCATCCAGGTACACAACGCTGGCGACGCGATGTGGATAGTCTATCGCGAGGCGTGTTGCTTCCGAGCCGCCAAAGGAATGCGCCACGAGGTGAACCCGACTAAAGTTGAGTACGTCGAGAAGCCCTTTTACATCTGACGTCAACGTCGCAAAGTCGTAGCCTGACGGCGGCGTGTCCGATGGCGCTCGCCCCCGGCGCGTCAGTGCGACGACACGGAACGAATCGGTGAATCGAGGCGCAAGGTCATCGAAGACGTGAGCAGCCGCTCCGTAGCCGGTCAGAAACACGAGCGGCTCGCCTGCGCCACCCCAATCGAGATAATGAAGCCTGATTCCGTTCGCCTGAACAAAGTGCTCACGATGCGGTGATGTGTCGGACTGAGCGAAAACAACCCAACCAAGGACCAGGACCGCCACCGCCATGACCGCGAAGCGCTTCATAGGTCTTGCCCCTTTTGGCTTATTGCTCCGAGATTTCCTTTAGACCGCCGAACGCCTGCAACTGAGCCGCGGCGCACGCAAGGCCAAGCGCCGTCGGCTCCAGTTGCTGTTAGGCAGCATGTATCTCATACGCCCGCATCGAGAAGAG
>DASYRX010000301.1:0-4087 GCA_036003845.1 Gemmatimonadaceae bacterium
GAACGGACCAGATGTTTGAGTTCCGGGGCCAAAAGTCGACGAGAAACCCGCCGCCGTTCTGCGCAAGCGACACATAGTCCCAAAAGCGCGACCAGCTGCTCGGCTCAAAAATGTTGAGCGGGGAGGTCGTCGTGGCTGATATGGGAATGATCAGCAACTGCACAGCCAAGCCTAACGCCATTCCGCCAATGCCGGCGAGCCAAGATTTCGGCCTCGAGACAATGCGCGGATCGCGTACGAGAATCCAGGCGAAAGCGCCGGGTATCAGGAGCGCGTTCGTGCGGTGGACGCTGAAGTCGAGGCCGAACAAGAGGGCAAGCACTGCAAGCCAGCGCCAGGAGTTGGGACGATCGGCATCTTCCCACCAGCGCATCAGCGTGTAGAGAATCAGACCGGTGAAGAGCGCCGAAAGCACATACGGCGTGAACTTGATCGCGTGTTCCCAGAGTGTGGCGCTGAAGGCAAAGGTGAGCGCGCCGAGCGCAGCGCCTACGGTGGTTGGTCCATCGCTATCGACGCCCATGTTGCGAAGGACGCGCAAAGCGACGGTGTACACCAGGCCGACAGTAAGCGCGGCGAGCGTGCCAGCGAACAAGTTGAGCACGTACGCCGCGGAGCTGCCTAACGTCAGGTGTGCGACCGGCCAGCCAAGCAGTGTCAGCAGCAAGGAGCCCGGTGCGGACGCAACGCCGAGTGTGGCCGCCGCGAGCGAGTAGTTGCCCGAATCCCACCAGGTGATCGTCGGATATGCGGTCCGCCAAAACACAGCCGCGGCAACGCCAAGCAACGCGAAAAGGACAACAGCGGCTACGCGAGCGCTGCGCATAACTGCCTAACCAGACTGGGCTATCGCTGGTCGTCGTTGACCATGGCGCGTCGCTTGCTCGAACGCCTGCGCGATCTGCAAGACGCTCCAATCGTTCCGGTGGCGGCCAACGATTTGAAGTCCAACGGGTAGCCCGTTCGCTGTGAATCCGCCAGGCACTGAGATCGCTGGATTCGCCATGAAGGTGATATACCAGCAGGAGCGCATCCAGTCGATGTACGTACGCATCGGTTCGCCAGCAACTTGCGTAGGGTACGCGATCGTAACGTCGAACGGCGCGAGCTGCGTCACAGGTAATACGAAATACTCGTAGCGCTCAAAGAATTCGGCGCTCTGCGCGTACATGCGGCTCTGCCTAACGAAAGCCTTTGCTACGTCGGCGCTCGTTTGCCGTTCGGCCTCGGCGATCTCCCACTTGATCGTATCCTTGATCCAGTCGGGGCGCTCGCGCGCCATCGCGGCGTAATTCGAGTGATATGACAGATGTCGCAGCGTTGGGAAGGCTTCGTCGACGCCGGCGAAGTCGGGCTCGGCTTCTTCGACAATGCAACCGAGCGATTCGAAGGCGCTGCGATTCGCTTCGATGACGCGCTTGAGCTCTGGTTCGAAGGGGATGCCTCCGAGCCCTTTGTACCATGCGACGCGCACGCCTTTGAAGTCGCGACCGAGTTTAGCAGCGAAGCGTGATGGATCCTCTGAGATTGCGAGCGGGTTGCGCGCTGTTGGTCCGGCGATCGCGCTCAGAAACAACGCGACGTCGGCGACATTGCGCGCCATGGGACCGGAGACCGAGAGTGGCGACCACGCCGTAGAATCACTCGCAACTCTACCTGGCGACGGACGGAAGCCGACGACGTTGCACCACGCGGCTGGATTGCGCAGCGATCCGCCCGTGTCGCTCCCATCGGCGATAGGCATCATGCCGCAGGCCAGCGAGACCGCCGCACCGCCGCTGCTCCCGCCGCACGTTTTCGTTAGGTCGTACGGATTCTTCGTGGCGCCGAAGACCGTGTTGAACGTATGCGAGCCGGCGCCGAACTCTGGCGTGTTCGTTTTACCTAACGTGAGCGCGCCGGCGCGTTTGATGCGCGTGACGATCTCGGCGTCTTTCGCTGGAACGTTGTCGCGGAAGAACGGCGAGCCGCGCGTGGTGCGGATGCCGGCGGTGTCGACGAGGTCCTTGTGCGCGATCGGGAGGCCGTGCAGCGGCCCGAGCGGTCGCTTGCGCGCGATGTCTTCGTCTGCTTGGGCAGCAGCGGCCATCGCAGCATCGGCGACGAGTGTGACGACAGAATTGACTTGTGGATTGATACGCTCGATCTGCGCCAGATGCGCCTTCATTACCTCACGCGCCGAGACTTGACCCCGTCGCATGCGAGCAACGAGCTCCGTCGCTGGCATGAAGCATAGATCATCGGCGGAAAGCGAGACGTCTGCATCCGCCAACTGCTCGTTAGGCTCGTTGCGCAACGATTGTGGAGGAAGCGCACAGGTAATGGCAGCCGCACCGAGCAGCTGACTAAACGTCCGGCGAGTGATCGCAGAGTGTTCAGGTAGAGACACGTGGCACCTCAACGACGTTCACGAAGCCTGGTGATGAATCTTTCAATTGCAGCCTCTGTGCGGGGACGCGCACACAACTCAGGGCCCAGCAAGGCGCGACTGTGTCCCAAATAGAGCCTTTCGTATAGCGGCCCGTCCACTGCTTTCTCGAACACCGCGATCGCGGCATCGTCATCGCCACGAGATCGATGAAGGGCAATCGCGATGTCAGGGACCCGGACTGTATCCGACAGGGCCAACACCGTAGCTCGGCGAGTGGACGAGTCACGAATTCCGGCGGTGATGCGCGTACCCGCCGCCGTGTCGCCAAGAATATCTATCGCAAGTCGGCCGAGCAGGTCGGCGGCTCGTTCGAAATCGCGATCGGCGAGGAAATGTGGGCCGCCAAACAGATGCGTTAGGTACGCGTCGGGATACTGCTTCATCACGCGCTCGTACTGTTGTGTGCTTTCGGCTCGCCTTCCCGCCGCGTCGAGGAACTCCGCAGTCTCAATCGCGATGACAAGCGAGAGCGGATCGAGTTGCTGTGCTGCGAGCATCTGCTTTAGCGCTTCATCGATCTCGCCCGTCTTGGCAAGATTGCCGGCGTACCACTGCCTGGCGGTGGGGTATCGTGAATCGATTTCAATCGCCTTTCGGAAAGCAGCACTCGCTTCCTCCAAGCGACCGCGCTGCGTAAAGGCGTCACCAAGCGCTGCGTACGCCTCCGCGCTGCGGGTGTCGAGCACTAGTGCGCGCCGCGCAGCCACCTCGGCCCGATTCAGAGCCTCAACGGCAGAAATGCTCTTCACATAGTACTCCGATGGTGTGAAGAGCACGTACGCCAATGCGAGCCCCGACCATGCCTTCGAGAAGGCAGAGTCGAGCGCAATTGCTTGATTGAAGTAGGCCGCGGCGCGTTCCATGTCGGCCGTGGTACGTTTATTCCAATAGAAGAGTCCTTGGAGATAAGCGTTGTACGCGTCGAGACTCTTGGTTCCTTGCTCGACAACTCGTGCGTTTGCGCCACCGACAAGCTTGACTTCCAGCGCTGAGACGACGGCGCGCGCGACTTCGTCCTGGACGGCAAATACATCAATCGCTCTTCGATCGAAGTTCTGCGACCAGACGTGAAATCCATCCTTCGCGTTGATGAGCTGGGCCGTGATGCGTAGCTGATCACCGGCGCGCTGGATACTCCCCTCGAGCACCGCAGCGACGCCTAACGCCTGACCGATGGAGCGCACGTCTTCATTCTTGCCCTTGAATGAGAACGCCGATGTGCGCGCCGCGACGCGCAGCCCGGACACCGATGAGAGCGCATTGATGAGGGTTTCAGCCATCCCGTCAGCCAGGTACTCGTTGGCGCCGCCTGATAGGTCGACAAATGGGAGGACCGCCACTGACGGCACACCTGCATCTGCTGTCGTGCGAGTCCGACGGTTCGCCAGGAGCGTGCCGACTACGACAACGCCGAGCAGGGCAGCGGCAGTCCCCGCGATAAGCAGCCAGCGGTTGCCTAACCAGGACGATCTCGCCACTGATGGCGCCGGGCTCGCGACTGGTGCTGCGATGCCTGTTCGCAGCGCATCGCCGAACTGAGCGACTGGGCTGAACCGATCGGCCGGATTCTTCGCGAGCGCGCGCTGCAGCACGCCGGCGATTGCTGCGGGCACTGCCGGTCGGATTTGCGTGATCGGCCGAGGGTCGGCAACAAGA
>DASYRX010000302.1:0-2469 GCA_036003845.1 Gemmatimonadaceae bacterium
GTCGTCACTTCGACCCTTTCCGCGCAGCAGACCTCTGTCCCGCTCTATAAAGACCTGGGAACGCACCACAAAGCGATCACCACAAAGGTCCCTCTCGCCCAACAGTATTTCGATCAGGGCCTAAGGCTTGTCTTCGGATTCAACCACGCCGAAGCAATCAGGTCATTCACGCGAGCTACCGAGCTCGATCCGTCGTGCGGTATGTGCTACTGGGGAATCGCATACGCGTACGGGCCTCACGTGAACGCGGGGATGGACTCCGCGAGCGGCGAAAGAGCGTTCGAGGCCGCGAAGAAAGCCGTTGCTCTCGCCGACAAAGTCAGCTCTCGGGAACGCGCGTACATCCGCGCGGTTGCCGCCAGGTACGCCTCGCCACCGCCTGCCCAGCGCGCACGACTCGACTCTGCGTACTCACGCGGGATGGCAGACGTCGTCCGGCGCTTCCCGAACGATCTCGACGCTGCTGCTATTTACGCTGAGTCGATGATGGACCTGCGACCATGGAATTACTGGACAGCGGAAGGGAAACCGTATCCCGGCACGCAAGAGATCCTGCGGCAGCTCCAGCGCGTGATCGCGATCAATCCAAATCATCCCGGCGCCTGCCACTTCTACATCCATGCAGTCGAGGCGGTAAATCCGAAGGCGGCGATTCCGTGTGCAGAGCGCCTTGCTCGTCTCATGCCCGGTGTCGGGCACATGGTGCACATGCCTGCGCACATCTACATCCGCGTCGGCAGATACGCGGACGCGGCAGCGAGCAACGTTCACGCGATTCACACCGACGAGACTTTCATCGAAGGACAGAAGCCGGTGACGGTGTATTCGCTGGCTTACTATCCGCACAATATCCACTTCCTCGCGTTTGCGTCGACAATGTCGGGGCGAAGCGCACAGGCAATCGAGGCCGCCCGCACACTCAAGTCAAAGGTGAACCTCGACGTGGCTCGACAGGTTGGGATGCTTCAGGACATGGTTCCCTACTATGCGCTGACGCTCACGACTTTCGGGCGCTGGGATGATGTGCTCGCGGAGCCGTTGCCACCGTCTGACATTCGGATGCCGTTCGCACTGGCGCACTACGCGCGTGGAGTTGCGTACGCAGCAAAGGGACAATTCGCGGAAGCGCAGCAGGCGCTCGACACCGTGAAGGCAATCGACGCAGCGACACCGGCAGACGCCGAGTCGAAGACAGCCGTGTCGATTGCTGTCCACGCATTAATGGGCGAGATCGCGACGAGAAGCGGCAAGCTCGATGAAGGCATCGCTCACTTCCGCGAAGCGCTCAAAATCGAGGATAAGGGTCTCTACTTCGAGCCGCCGAAGTGGTATTACCCGATCCGTGAGTCGCTTGGAGCGGCGCTGTTGAAGGCCGGCAAGAACGCTGAGGCAGAGGCGGTTTATCGCGAGGACCTCAAGCGATTCCCCGAGAATGGGTGGTCGCTGTTCGGCCTCGCCGCTGCGCTCCGAGCTCAGGGGAAATCTGCTGAGGCAGCGGCGGTTGAAGCGAGGTTTGCAAAAGCCTGGGCATCAGCCGATGTGAAGCTGACATCATCACGCTTCTGACGACCTAAAAGCGCGATAGCACCGATTATTACGGGCAGATTAACGCCCGATTACGTCGTGCTATCGCGCTGAATTAAGAGTCGGTGAACGGCGCCATTTCGTGTGGCGCCGCGCGTCTCCATTGCAGATCGTAAAAGGCAACCGGAGACGACGATGCTCACGAGACTCATCGAATCGCGCTCGCACAGCGAGTTTTACACAAGCACTACAGCGGCAAGCACGGCAGTTCATTTGCTGCTGATCATTGCAGCGCTGTACATCGTCGTAGCTCGGGCGAGTTTGGATCCACAGCCAGAAAAACCGATTCGGATTCATTGGCTAACGCCAGCACCTCCGGCTGCCGCCCCAGCCCCTGATCGGTAGCGCCTCGATGGTCACCCAGGCGAAATTAGAAAAACCTTCGTTTCAGCGACCTGTGAGCATCGCGTTTGCTGTAGCAATGAGCCGACCGGAGGTCCGATGCTGACAACATTGATGGAATCCGCGCGCCAGCGGAAACCCAATCGAAGCGGTACGATCGTCAGTACCGTATTTCATTCGGCGCTTATCGCGGCCGCCGTTTACGCAACAGCTTCAGGTGCCGTTGCCGATGCAGTCGCAAAGGCGCCTGATCAGACGACGGTCCACTGGGCAAGGCCGAACGCGGCTCCGGCCAGCCCCGCCCCAAAGCCTGCGCCAAAGCCGAAGCCAACGAAAAAGCTCGTCGCGCCGGACAAGATTCCAACGACGACGCCCCCGTCCACTGCGACGGAGACGGTTGAGCCGTCGTATTCACCGCCAAATGCTGATACAGCCGGCAGCGGCACCGGCCCACGCTCATACGGCGCCTGGGAAGTCGAAGTAGAAGTCGTCGCGATCGCATCCTCGATTCGTCCCCAGTATCCTGACCCGCTCCGGTCGTCG
>DASYRX010000303.1:0-21610 GCA_036003845.1 Gemmatimonadaceae bacterium
AGGCACCGTACTGCTCAACCCCCTAAGCGCATTTTCAAGGCCAACCCGCGGGGTCAGACTCCAAGCAGGGTCAGACTCCAATTAGTCAAACTGCGACATCAACCAGGCGCCCTCGGCCTACAAAGGCTAAATGCCGACGGGGTAGTTGTCTCAAAGCTGTATGACGGAGTCTGACCCCGGCTGGCCGGCTGGCTCGGGGTTAGCCCAACGCCACGTCGAGTCGCGCTGCATTTGCACTCAGCTGCAACTCGGTGCCAACTGCCATCTCGCGGAAGGCGTCGCATTGGACGAAATGGTGCTCGTGCTTGCCCGCCGCTCCGGCCTTGGCGCACGTGCACTCCATGATCTGCACGCTTCCTCCGAGCTCGTCGTTCGCGAGGTGTACCAGAATTGGCGCTCCATGTCCACCAAGTGCGCGCGCAAGCGCCGCTGAGATCTCAAGCTTCCCGTCTCCCGGCGTCTTTCGCCCAACGACCGCGCGTTCGACCGTGCTCATTTGATGCGCTTCCCGCCCTGCACGATGACTTTTACATCGCGCATGACAGTCATGTCACTGAGCGGGTCGCCGCGGACGGCGATCACGTCGGCAAAGCGACCTTCGGCGAGCACGCCGATTCGATCCTCGGCTCGGAGCGCACGCGCCGGCCACAAGGTCGCCGACTGAATCGTTTCCATCGGCGACACACCTAGCTCGACCCACTTCACCATTTCACGCCAGGTGGCGTCGTTATGGAAGTTGGACGGGATGCCGGCGTCGGTTCCTATAAGGAGCCTAACGCCGCTCGCTTTGAGTTGCTGGAACTTGTGCGGAAGGAGGGGGATGCGCGATGGGAAGAGCGCGTAGTATGGGAGGTGCGGGATGTCGGACAGTGAGCGTCTAATCTCGTCGGCCATCTCTTTTGGCATTCCGTCGCGCCACGCGGGGTCGTCGAGCCGCTCGCCGAACGATTGGCCGGCCGCGTACATCGTGTAGAGCGGCGATATCGTGGGCGTCCAGTAGAGAGACGAGTTGCGCTCGCGCATCCCCTGCAGGATATCCTCGGGATATCCGGGGGCCGTGCCGAGTCCAGTATGCTCGAAGTCATCGACGCCGAAGCGCAGACCGCGGCGGATTTCCTCCATCCGATGCGCGTGCGCGACGACTGGCTTTCCTAACCGGTGCGCCGTCTCCACGACTGCCCGAACCTCCTCGAGCGTCATCTGATCCTGATCGATCAGCTTGATGACGTCGACGCCCATCTGCACGGCTTGTTCGACCTTGGCGCGCGCGTCGTCGGCACCGTTCACGCCCCAACGGAAGTCTTTCTCATATGCCTCGTAAGGCGCGTGCTGAATGAATGGACCCGAGACGAACAGTCTTGGGCCCGGAATCTCGCCGGCAGCGATGCGCCGCTTCACGTCGACGATGTCTCGCGGTGGGCCGCCAAGGTCGCGCGCCGACGTTACACCGGCCATGAGCAGCTGTCTGGCCGCGATAGGCATAACGAGTTTGGCATTCTGCGAGCCGTAAAGATCGTTCCAGCGCTTGTAGTCGCCGTGCCCGAGGATCTGCAAGTGCACGTGCATGTCGATGAGCCCCGGCATCACTGTCATGCCGTTCGTATCGATCACCGGGATTCCTGCGGGCACGCGAACGTCCGTCTCGCGACCGACCGCGACGATACGATCGCCCGCGATGAGGACAACTCCGTTCTCGATGGGCGGGCCTCCGTAGCCGTCGAGCACTCGACCACCGACCAACGCCAACGTCGGCCGCGCTTGAGCACCTAACGCATTGCCAAGCACAATGAGCAACATGGCGGCGACCGCGCGAGCGGCTTGAGCGAAGCGACTCATGATCGCGGCGACGGGCTCGACGGATCGGATCGTCGCTACGCTCTTTCCTGCCTGCCAGTAGTCGCGTTGCTCGTCGCCGCGGTTGAGCGATCGCTTGAGGGCGAAGAACGACCGGAGCATGTACCAGGATCGCATGAGGTGTTTGGTGCGGCGGTTTCGCAGAAGCCAGCGCGAGAGCCGGTTTGCACGCAGCCCGAGTCGCTGTACATGCGGTGTATTCAGCACGGCCACTGGAATCCCCGTTAGGCGCTCTGTCAACACCACGTCCTTCTCCTCGGCATCCACGATCCCCTGCTTGTAACGCCCGTGGGCATTGCATTCGGCAGACGCGATGAAACGTGTTCCCAACTGCACGGCTGCGTAGCCCATGCGCAACGCGTCGACGAACTCGTGCGCCTCACCGATGCCGCCGGCGCACACTAGGGGAACAGCGAGATCTCCCAGCTCGTCCAGCATCTGCTGCGGCGTCTGACCTCCGGCATGCCCGCCGGCTCGGCTGTTCACGCAAATGAGTCCGTGCACGCCGCCGTCCAGACCCTTGAGCGCCCATTTGCGCTCGGTCACGTCGTGGTAGACGATGCCTCCAACAGATGCGACGCGATCGACGACCCAGCGCGGGTTACCTAACGAGGTAATGAAGAAGCGCACGCCTTCCTCGAGCGAGGTCTCAACGAAGCGTACCATTCGCTCATGGTAATGTCTCGAGCCTTGCTCGATGAGCGCGTTCATCCCGATCGGCCGGCCGCCGGCGATCTTGTTGATGAGGCGCAACCCTTCTCGATAGTCGTGCCCGTGCACGTAGGTGAGCGATACGGGTTGCACGACACCGATGCCGCCGGCTGCGGAGACTGCACCGACGAGCTCGGGATTGCTGCAAGGGTACATGGCGCCGCCAATGATCGGCAGCTCGACGCCCACCTGCCGGGTGAACGCGGTGTCGAGCAGCGAGCGCGTGGCGGTCACGCGTTAGGCTCCACTGTCGCGCGAGCGTTGAAGCGCCCAGAGCTGCGCGTACTTCGCTGCCACGCTCATGGCCGCCAGGGACGCGAGGACCACGCCATGGGTTCCGTCGCGCCACCCGCCGCGCAGGAGGAGCATCGTGAGGAAGCGGCCGAACGGACGCAGTGTGATATCTACGAGCGAAGCACGCCGCCCTCGGGCGGCATGCTGTTCCGCCCACGATCGCGAGTATCGCTGCAACTTCTCAAAGTACTCGTTCAGTGTGGCGTAAGGCGTGTGCAGCAATGGCTCGCTCAGTAGGCCCACTTCGCCGTCGACAACGACATGCTCGTGCACTGGTCGCTCGTCGTATCGCAGCTCTCGTCGAAAGAGCCTGATCGGCTTGTCGTGTTCCCAGCCGCCGTGGCGGATCTCCCGGCCGAAAAAGAAGTTGCGTCTCGACGCGCGATAGGCGGCCGGTCCATCGACGCGCGTTACGGCGACCTGGACGGCATCGCCTAACGCGGGCGTGCCACGCTCGTCGGCGTCGACAACCAAGATCCAGTCGTGTGAGGCTCGGTTGATCGCCGCGTTGCGCTGGGCGCCGATCGTGGAGAACGGATGCCTGAACGCGCGGGCACCCGCCTTCGCGGCCAGCGCCACGGTATCATCGGTCGAGTCGTTCTCCACGACAATGACTTCTGCGGCCCAGTTCACACTCGCGATACAGGCAGCGATCTCCGCCGCCTCGTTTCGCGCCGCGATCACTACGGACACTGGAACGGGAGATGCGTGCACGCCTTACGCAGGGACTGGCACTCGTTCACGCACAGGTCCAAGGCGCCAGCGCACCGTCATGGCGGCCACGACGTCTCCACTCGCATCCATAATGACGGATTGGACGGGCAGATCGATATCGCCGTCGATCGCAGGAAGCTGCACGGTTGCTTCTGCCGTTAGGCGTCCGCGCGCCTTTTTCTTGTAGTCGATCGAGAGACCGGTCACGATTCCGCGCAGGGTGGGAGGCAACCCGGTAAGCATCGCCAGGCCGCCGACAACTTCAGCCAGATTGACCAGGGCAACGGCATGAATCGAGTTCAAATGATTGCGCACGATCCTGCGATCTGACATCTCCGCGCGACAGTGACCTGGACGCAGCTCGACGATGATCGGCCGCACAGTGCCGGTGTACGGCACTTGTCTGCCAAGGAGATATGAAAAGAGCAGCTTCCCGCCGGGGAGATGCGAGACGCGCTGCCAGAGACTCAGGAGCTGATGCCCGATTGACATTCCTGTGATGAATCTAGCAGTCGAGCTTATGGGGTGGCATGAGAGCCTTTGGCGCTTCGCGCGCTCTGGTAAGAGACTGTTCGGATCAAGTGGAAAGCGGATTGAAACGGCCAAAGGGAAAGTGTTTACGCTCTTTTACAAGTTCGTTTGTTCGTTTGGTTTTTTTTGGATCCTCACGGAATTCCGGGGATTTCGGGATATCGATGACAGGGAGTGGTCAAGTGTTGCCCGGAGAATTCCCTGAAGATGTCTGTTTTTCAAAAGCGTGAACGGCAACGACCTATTCGGATCAAGCGGACTTGTCGGATGGGACCGGATTCGATTCGTCACTGCCAGCATAGTTCATCGGCTGTGGCCCACAACTTCCGAACCGCTTTGTTCTTTACAAAAGCAAAAACGTAGCTGCGCAGCGCATGTGCTGATGCTCAGTTTTGCTTCAGGCGCTCGCTCCGTTCGCTCCGCTCGATTCGTTCCATCCGAAGAGCAGTTGCTCTTTCAAATCGTCAACCGCAAAAAAATCTGTGTGGCGCAACCGGCGATGTCGGGCAGAAGCGGACCTTGCAGTGCCACCAGCTGGCCAACGCCCACTGTCATCGTAAATCCCGAAATTCCGAGAAGAGCCGTTTTTTTATCCGCTCATCCGCGAAGTCCGAAGTGCTCTTGACTAACCGCGTCATTGCATGGGCTCACGCGGAGGCGCGAAGTCACAGTCTGCGCAAGAAGGAATCGGGATTGTTGAGGAAGTCACGCGTGATTGTCACGTGATCGAGTTGGTCGAATGGGACGGCCGACACGGGCGACTCGTCGAATGAATAGATCGTCGCGTTAGGGAATGCGAGCAGGATCGGCGAGTGCGTGGCGATGATGAACTGCGACTGCTGCTGCACCATCTGTTTGAGAATCGCGATGAACCCGAGTTGGCTCTGCGGCGACAACGGCGCCTCAGGTTCGTCGATGAGATAGATGCCGCCGGGGACAAATCGGCTCTCGAAGAGCTTGATGAAGCTCTCGCCGTGAGACTTCGTATCGAGACCGTCGCCATAGCTCGCCTGCAGCTGAGCCAACGACGCGTAGAGCGGGCCGAGCGCGAGTCCTTTCGCTGTGGTCGAACGGTCGGCGTACTCCACGTCGATTTCAGCGGCGCGTTGCTTCAGCTCGGCCTTGAGTTGCTCGATCGCTTTTGCAAAGCCGAAGAAATCCTCGGCACGCAGGAAGAAGCCGCGGCGCGCGCGAACATTCCACGTTAGGCGGAGCGCGCGGCCCAGCTCACGCTGGGCGCTCAGGGTGGCGTCATCGCGCGTTGCGGCGCTGCCAATCGTGGGGAGTCCGATGGCGGTCGCCATGCCTTCCAGCAACGTCGACTTTCCCGATCCGTTCTCTCCGACGAAAAACGTTACCGGTGAGTCAAATGTCAGACGTGGCAAGGCCTGAACGGCGCGAATGGAGAACGGAAACCGGTCGGGCAGGGAGGACGCTGGCCCCTTGAGCTCAACGCTACGTAGGTGGATCGCCGTAGCCTCTCCCGAGGCCTCCCGCGCGGGCTGTCTTCGCGCCAAATATCACTCCCAGATCAAAGGGGTCTGACCCCGTCGTTCCCGAGGATACTCAATGTCCACCATGCGTCTCGCAACCGCAGTTGTGCTAGCTGTCCCCGCCGTCCTTGCGGCGCAACAGCGCGCGCCGCGTGCCTTCACGCCCAACGATTGGTATCGCCTGACGACGCTCAGCGCGCCGGCGCTTTCCCCCGACGGAAAGCTGGTCGCGTTCACGGTGACGACGGTGAAGGAGAGCGAAAACAAACGACATTCGGAAGTCTGGGTCGTTTCGACGAGTGGCGGAGAGCCGCAGCGCTTCACCTCGCCAAGCACTGAAAGCTCGAATCCGCGCTTCTCGCCCGACGGCAAATACTTGCTCTTCACCTCCACGCGACCAGGAAGCCGCGCGCGAACGTGGGGCTTGCGGATGGATCAGCCGGGCGGCGAGGCCGTCGAGATGGACGCCTATCCGGCGGGCTCAGTGCCCAAAGACAAGCGCTTCGTTGTCTGGAGCGAGGCCGACACGGCGCCTAACGATACGACGAAACAGGATCGCTGGAAGGCGATGCAGGCGATGGCGCGGCCGCCGTTCGGCTCGATCACGGAGCCGCTCGATCCCAAGCGTTTCGACGGACGTCACGTCGTCGAGCTGCCGTACAAGTCCAACGGACCGGGATACCTGCCGAATCCGCGCGAGGCGCGGACGTACCGCGCAGCGAACCTTTGGATCAAGCCGATGGATGGCCCGAAGCGAAAGATCGACGAGCAGAAGTACTCGCGGCGGAGCGTTGCGGTCTCGCCAGACGGGCAGTGGATTGCATTCGTCGCCGATCGCGCCCTGCGTCCTGATTCAGTAGTCCAGGCTGAGCGCGATTCGTTGGCGAAACTGCCTTACAACAAGGTGCGCGACGAAACGCCGCGGAACGACGTCGACATTTATGTGGTGAGCACGAACGGCGGCGAGCCGCGCCGCATCGCGACGTTCGTCGGGAACGAAGGCGATCTGGATTGGTCGCCAGACGGGACCAAGCTCACGTTCGCCGCGTCCACGTCGCGCACGACGTCTCAGCGCATCTGGATGGTCACCGTTCCTGCCGCCGGCGCCCAGCCGGCCACGGCCGTCAACTTGTTAGGCGACTGGCAGTACGAACCGGATTCGCACTGGTGGCTTCCCAATGGAACGATCGCCATTGCGGCCTCGATCGGCGGACGCGCGGCGCTCTTCCATCTCGATCCCAACACGAAGGCGCTCAAGGAAGTGCTCGGCGGCGGCCGACGCCTGAGCGGCTTCGCGTCAGATGACGGCAACACGAAGATCGCGTACGTCGCGACGAGCCACACCAAACCGACGGAACTTTACATCGCCAACGCGGACGGCAGCGGCGAGCAGCGCCTTACCAAATTCAACGACGCGCTGAACGCCGAAATCGCCTGGAGCGATGCCGAGCGATTCACCTACAAGTCGTTAGGCAACCGCGAGATCGAAGGTTGGCTTATGAAGCCGTATGGATACGAGCCGGGGAAGAAGTATCCGCTGGTGCTCTATATCCACGGCGGCCCGCACGGAGCGTACGGCGAGAACTGGTTCGATGAATTCCAGAACCTCGCCGGAGCAGGGATGTGGGTGCTCTTCACGAACCCGCGCGGCTCGTCAGGCTACGGCGCCGATTTCACCTACGCCACGCGCGCTCGCTGGTTCGACGAAGACTATGTCGACCTCATGAAGGGCGTGGACGTCGCGGCGAAGCGGCCGGATGTCGATTCGACGCGCATGGGCGTGACCGGTGGGTCCTACGGCGGCGTCATGACCGCGTGGGTCACTGTAAAAACGAATCGCTTCAAGGCGGCGCAGACGGACCGTATGATCTCGAACTGGTGGTCATGGTACGGCTCGAGCGACGCTCAGGGCCTCACTGAATTCGAGTTTCTCGGTAAGCCGTGGGACAATCCAGCGCTGTACGACTCGCTCTCGCCGATCCGCTACATCCGCAAAGTGAAAACGCCGACGCTCATGGTGCAGTCGGAAGAGGACTTCCGCACGCCGATGACGGACGCGGAGCAGTGGTTCATGGGGCTCAAGAAGCAGGGGACACCGGTCGAATTTGTTAGGTATCCGCGTTCGACGCACGACCTCTCGCGCACGGGTGAGCCGTGGTTGCTTGTCGACCGGTTAGGCAGGTTGCGGCAGTGGTTTAGTTATTGGCTGAAGCCTGATGAGCCCAAAAGGGTGACGGACACGAGATAGGTCAGAGGCCAGAGGGGCCTGAGGTCAGAGGTTGCTGACGGTCCTCCTGATCGCTCAGGGCATCGCGTTGGTTGTATTGATTGGACGCCTGTTGCCGGGCCGGCACAGGCGTCCTCCCGTTTTGCCCATTCAGGATCCTGGGCCGCCGCGCGTGAGTGTGCTGCTGCCTACCTATAATGAAGTGAAGCGAGTGGAACCGTGCCTCGAAGGACTGATGCAGCAGGGAAGCACGGTGCGCGAAATCCTGGTGATCGACGGCAACTCCTCGGACGGCACTGCAGGCCTGGTGCACGGCGCAAGCGCACGCGACGCTCGCGTGCGCGTCGTACAAGAACCACCACTGCCTAACGCGTGGATCGGCAAGGTGTGGGCGCTGCAGCATGGCCTCGAGAACGCGACGGGCGACTGGGTCCTCAATGTCGACGCGGACATCGAGCCGCGACCTGGAATGGCGGCCGCCGCCCTGCAAGCGGCCCAGGAGCTGAACCTTCAGGCGGTGTCCTTCTCACCTTGCTTCGCTGGGCAAACAGCGGCGGAACAGTGGCTCCAGCCGGCGCTGTTGTTGACGCTCGTGTATCGCGGCGGCGCAGTCGGTCGCGATGGACTGGCGCCGGCAGATCGCGTGATGGCGAACGGGCAGTGCTTTCTCATCAAGCGCGACGTGCTCGTTGCAAACGGGGGATATGCCACGGCACGCGCGTCGTTCGCCGATGATGTGACGCTGGCGCGCCACCTCGCGGGGCAGGGCGTCCGAGTCGGATTCCTGGACGGATCACGGCTCTTCAGGGTGCGCTCATATGAGTCGTTAGGTCAGATGTGGCGCGAATGGGGGCGGTCGATCGACCTCAAGGACGCCACGACACCACTGCGGCTGGCGGCAGACGTCGCGCTTCTCATCCTCGTGCAGGCTGCGCCGGTCATCGTGCTGGCGCTGTACGCGACCGGTGTATGGGCTGCTCATGGCGGGGCGAGCTGGCTTCTCCTCGCCCTCAACGTGCTGCTGCTCGTGATTCGCGTCGCCATGTTGGGCCCGCTCGCCGGATCGTACGAAAGGCGACGCTGGACCTATTGGCTGTCGCCGCTAGCGGATCCCATCGCTGTGCTACGCATCGCCTTGTCCGCGTTGCAAAGGCCGAAGCGGTGGCGTGGCAGACATTATGGCGGCTTCGCGACCGCACCTAACGCGACACGACCCCTGCCATCCACGCGCGCGAGACGAGGCGACCTTTAGCGGCGTCGTCGACGACTAGAATGAGCTGGGCCGAGCGGCACTACGTCGTGACCGCGAAGGGCGAGGCCGCGTTCTCCGCGTTGGCCCTCGATCTAGAACGGCTCCGCGCCGAGCGACGTCAGTTTGCTAAACGCCGCCTCGACTGGACCGAGCGCCGCTATCACATGGCTGGCGCGCTGGGCGCCGCGATCGCCAACGAGCTCAAACCACGCAAATGGATCGTGCCGCTGCCTAACAGTCGAACCGTGCAGATTACGAGCGACGGCTACAGCGGCTTACGGCGCACCTTCCGAGTTGCTCTCTAGGTAGGCGCGCCGCTACTCAGTTAGCTCACTGGTGTGAGCAGGCCGCGCTCATCGAGGTACGCCGCGACTGAAACGAGTGCGCTGAGGCTTGGCTCGCGGCGAAAGGCGCGGGTTGCGTCGCGCAGACCGGGCAACGCCTTTTCACCGGTCTGTCGGCGTTGCTCTCGCCGCGCGTCGCCGAAGTGATGGAAGACCTCCCATAGGGCGGCCATCTCCAGCGTGTCGTCAGTCTCAACAGACGCTGTCGTGAGCCGCAATTCTGCGGCGGACACTCGGTCACGCACGCGCTGCGTGAGATTGCGCGACGGTTCGGAATTGTCGCGGTAGGGCGAGCGCGATGCTGGCTTTGTCATAGTACCTGCCTCAGGAAGGGGCGCGGACGCCTTGAGCCGCGCGGACATGCCTCGATATCTAGCGATTGGACCGGACAAATGCGCTGACCGTGGGGCCTTGATCTTCGCTCGCGTGACAGTTTGACCCGGACGGGGTTCTGCGTTTCGGAGGGTCTTGTGATGCGCTTCACTCGCGTCGTTGCCGGCTTCCTGCTCCTCGTTGCCTGCGGTGACAATCCATCGCGCAGCGTCGCGCCTAACGCGATCTCGGATGGAGCTGTCAACGTCGTGGACGACGTTTCATCACAAGCTTGGCCAAGCGATCCGCTGACGATCGAATCGGCGACAATCGTTGCCGACGCCCTTCAAGCGACAGTGCGCTTTGGCGGCGGCTGCACGCGACACCGCATTGCGCTATTGCTTGGCCGCGCCTTCATGGAGTCGTTCCCTGTGCAGGTCCACGCGCGATTAGCGCACGACGCAGGTGGCGACATGTGCGACGCACTTCTCACTCGTACGCTCACGTTCGATCTCACGCCGCTCAAGCAGCGCTATCGCAACGCCTATGGTGCCGGGGCGGCGACGGTCGTGATCAACCTATCGAGCTTCCCTCGCTCGCTGCGCTACGCGTTCTAGGCGAGCGTGGTCTGCAGTGCCTCCGCGTCGTCCGGCCTCAGTGGCAACGGGTTCGCTGAGCGTATAGCGCAGACGCGCCGCGATCCCGCCAACTTCGTCCAACTTGAGCGCGGCGTCGCCTGAGACGTGCTCGACGACGGCGCGGGTGCCTAACGCCTTGCGCAATGCATCCTCGGCGTCGTCGGGGTTTTGCTCCAGAAAGGCAAGCGTGAAGTAGACGTCGCGCACTCGGCCCTGTTCCAACGCTTGATTGATGTCACGGATGCCAACGGCGCCGAGCCCATGACTCGCGGCGCCATCAATGGCTTCGGTGACAAGTTGCAGGTCAAGCCGATCGCGCAGAGCGGACGCAGACTCACGTGCCAACTCCGCTACAGCGGACTCTGTCGCCCGAACGTCGACCCCATCGGCAATCGTTGCAAAAGCGCCGAGCTTCTTGGGAAGTCGTTCGAATGCTTCATGCGACATGCTCTTCAATCCTCCTAATACGATCCAGCAATCGTCAGCGGCGATCTTCGAGATTTTGTCTGAAACGGATGAGAGCATACGCCTGATGGCGTCGTTCAACTCGCGTTGAACTTCGTCCGTTCGCGTGGATCCGCGCGTTCCTGGGCGAAAGCCTAGCGGCGGCGCGGACCCCATGTGATACGGCTCTTCCATTGGAGTCTGCGCGATTATGGTGTCGATCAGCTGTACTTCGCGCTCGGAATACTTGTAGATGAGTCCTTGGCGCTTATCGAGGACCGCGACAATGACGGGACGTGCTTCCTTCAAGGCTCTCACGTAAGGCGTTAGGCGCGGGCCCGTGTCCCACGCGGCGAAGGTACGCACCGGAGCAGGCACCCTGCCGGCACGGTAATCCTGTCGGCCGACGAAAAACCCTGCCCATCCAGGGGAGCGAATCACGCCGCCGTCCTCGCTTGCTTTCTTTACAGCGGCATCGCGCGCCTCAGCGAACGTTTCGCGCTCGGCGTGCGACTTCCCAGCGAGCGATGCCTCGATTTCGTCGAGCGAATTCTTCAGGTCGATTTGCCAGCTCTTCTGTTTTGCAGGGTCTTTCTCGCCTCCGCTGACGTAGACGCTCAGTACCTGTTGATCACCGATTTCATTTTCGAGCTCGACGAGATCGTTGTATGTGGTCATGACATCGCTCCGGTAGTGCGGCTGGCACCGTTTCCAACAGCGTACTCGAGTGCCGATGTTCGACTGCATGGTCGCAACGGGGCCTGGCAGGCCGCGCAATACCGTCTTGTTGCATAAGTGATTCCGCGCTCAAATCGAGGTCATCGGTTGTCGTGCTGCATGCGGAGCTTGATAATTCGGCGCTTGCTCAGCGAGGAATCGAATGACTGGCCGGCCATACCTCTTGGCGGAAACGTCATGGGCGACACTGCGCAGCGAGAAACGGGAGGTTGCGGTGCTTCCGTGGGGAGCAACGGAGGCGCACAACCTTCACCTGCCATACGCGACGGACAACTTCGAAAGCGACGCGATAGCGGCCGAGGCAGCGCGCATCGCGTGGGAAGCGAGTGCTAGCGTCATTGTGCTGCCGGGAGTGCCCTTTGGAGTGAACACGGGGCAAGCCGACATTCCATACTGCATCAACATGAATCCGAGCACGCAGCTCGCGCTGCTCAGAGACATCGCGTTAGGCATCGCGCGGCATGGCACGCGCAAGCTCGTGATCCTGAATGGGCACGGCGGAAACGATTTCAAGCAGATGATTCGCGAGTTGCAGCTCCTCGTGCCGCTATTCGTCTGTCAGCTGAACTGGTACGCCTGCGTCGACGCCAAAGCGTTTTTCGCTGATTTGGGAGACCACGCCGGAGAGTTGGAGACGAGCCTCATGCTGCACGTGGCTCCGAATCTAGTGTCGCCGCTGGACCAAGCGGGTTCCGGGGCAGCTCGGCGCTTCCGTGTGCAAGGCTTACGCGAGGGGTGGGCCTGGGCGCCCAGGCAGTGGACGCAAGTCACGGATGATACGGGTGTTGGGAACCCAGCCGCAGCGACGGCTTCAAAAGGGGCGGCGTATTTCAGGGCCGTGACCGAGAAAATCGCCGGCTTCCTAAAGGAGCTGGCAGCCGCCGACCCGAGCGCGATGTACGAGTGAGAGACGCGAAGCCTAACGAGCACCGCAGGTCGCCGCGTGCTGAAGCGGGCGACCTAGCGCAAGGCGTGTCTGTTGTGGTGATGATGACTGTTTTGGGCAATCAGGATCGCGATGTCTATCGCCGCAAACAGGGCGAAGACAGCGAGTGCAAAAACGATCGGGTCGTTGTACCACACGACTCGTGTGGCTGACGCCGATTGGTTCGCAGCAAGTCCAGGCTCCGCTGGAGTGGCGATCGAAGCGGTGGCAAGCTGAGTCGTCGGTTGCGATTCAGCGTACGTAATAGTGCTCGTTAGCAGCAACGCACTGAGCGCTGCGCCAAGTATGATCCTCACTCGCATGGATCACCCCGCTGATGACCCGTTCAGCTAGGCAATCATCAAGTGTTGTGCCATGCACCTACCAGCCCGGTTCGCCTGCCCACCGCCAGCAGCATTCCCGACTCTCGAGCCCTGAAATCCTAACGGCGAGCGACGCAAAGCGCCGCCCGCCGCAGGTACCACGACGAGGCGTTAGGCGCCTCGCCCAAATGTGCTCGCCTTAGCGCACGACAGTCGTGCCGCGATCGCCGCCGCCTCGCGCGGCCATAACGGCCAGCACGATGACGATAAGCAGCGCGATGGCGCCAAGCGCCAACCACAATGGATCCGCGTACCACACCGTCGATCCGCGGTCGTCCTTGATGTCAACCTTTACCTCAGCCTTCGGGGGCTGCGGATCCTGCGTGACCGCCAACACGAGCGACGAAGGCGCAATGGTCATCGCGGACACAGTGACACCCGCCGAGCCGCTCGGAGCAGCCGAGCTCGCAGTCGCGCTCGCGAAGAGCACCGCTGTCGCAAGAGTCAGAATCTTCGTGAATCGCATGTGTTACTCCATTAAGTGTCGAGGCGAGAAGCCGGACAACTGCCGAGCGCACTGCGCATCAGCAGATGCGTCCGCTATGACCAGCTGAGCTTCTCCCCACACATAACAGATACAATTGCTGTGCCACCTGCGGCGAAGCCGCGGTCGCTAGCGAAAAAACTCGTTATGGAGCGCGGGTTACAACGATCAGCGCGCGACCCCGTTATGCATAACGCACATCGGACCGATGATCTCATCGTTCACGTCCAGCGTCAGCACGGCGTCTTTCGGGCTCAAGTGCTGCAGCAGCGCGAAGATGTTTTTGCTGAACATGAAGCTCGCATGATACGGCACAGAGCCGGCGAGATTCAGCGGGCCGATGATAGTCACACCGTTGCGTTCGACAGTGCGTCCGGCTTCCGTGACTTCCGTGTTGCCGCCCGTTTCCGCAGCGAGATCGACCACGATCGCCCCTGAACGCATGCTATCGAGCATCGCCGTGGTGATGAGTCGCGGCGCGGGCTTGCCGGGGATCTGCGCTGTCGTAATGACGATGTCCTGGTCCTTGATGTGTTCGGCGAGCAATTGCAGCGTGCGACGCTCTTCGTCCGCTGTTTGCGCTCGCGCATATCCCCCGGCGGCCTCAGCATCCGCGACCGGCTCCGGTCCGACGAACGTCGCACCTAACGACATCACCTGTTCGCGCGCCGCAGCGCGCACGTCGAAGCCTGATACGACCGCGCCGAGTCGACGGGCCGTCGCGATCGCCTGCAGTCCTGCAACGCCGGCACCGATGATGAATGCCTTAGCCGGCGGAATGTTGCCGGCCGCAGTCGTGAGCATCGGGAACAGCTTCGCAGCCTCGCTGGCCGCGAGAAGGACGGCCTTGTAACCCGCGACTGTCGCTTGGGACGACAGAACGTCCATCGACTGTGCACGAGTGACCCGCGGAACGCGCTCCAACGAAAGCGCCGTCGCCTTGCGATCGCTCAACGCGGCGAGTGTGTCGGCGGCAACTTGCGGCTGCAGCAAGGAGATCAGCAGGGCACCTTCGCGGAGCCTTCGAGCCTCGTCTGGCGATGGCCGCTGGACCTTTACGACAACGTCGCTGGTTCCGAACACCGTGTTTGAATCGGTGAGCGTTGCGCCGGCCTGCTCATAGACGGCATCAGGAAAGCGGGCTTTCGTCCCGGCACCGCGCTCCACCAGAACCTGATGGCCGCCTTTCGTCAATCGTGAGACGCTGTCGGGGACCAGCGCGACGCGGGATTCGTTCGCACCAGTTTCTTTTGGGACGCCGATCTTCATGCAGGCTATTCGTTAGGGCAAATACTTCGCTGGAATCGGCGTCGAAGCGTTTTCGCCTTGCCAATAAATCGACACGATCCACCAGCGGTCGCCGTCTTTGAGCAACTGGAAAGAATTGATGCCGCGGGCGAATGGCTTCTCATCGCTCACGAGGCGGCGCGATTCGTACGTCGAGAAGATGTGCGTCACGGCGCCGTACGTCTCCGTGACTCGCTTGATCTCGCGCTCGAAGAACCCGTTGGCCTCGAGCTGCGGCCCGGAGCGGTTAATGTAGTCGTCGACGCTCAGCACGATGACACCGGTGCCGGCGCCCCCCGGACGCGGGACGGCCGGCATTAGGCGAGCGTTAGGCACGAAGAGGGAACGCATGCGATCCCAGTCGCGCTTCTGACCCGCGGGGCCAGAGATGACATCGTAGACCGCTTTGATGATCGCGTCCGGCGACGATACGTCCGCGGGCTTGGCGGCGGGCCGCGGCGTCGAATCCAGGCTCGGCGGCCGATTGAAATTGGGTTGCGCAACTACGCTCGCCGAGGCGAGCGCCAGGAGGGCGGCGGTGAGGACCGTGGGTCGGAACATGGGCAACGCATCCAGCGGTTGGCGTTGCCCACAAATCTACCGCCAGGGCACGCGCAGGCTCAGGAGGATCCCGAAGGTCCCATCGTCCGGCTGGTCCAGGCCAAAGGCTTTCTGCCAGGTGGGCTGGATCGAGAAGGCGTCCCGAATCACCCAGGCGAAGCCAACGTCCACCACGCCGAAGGACTGATTGGCGCGCAGCGCCTCGCCGCCGCCAACGGGGAGCTGCTTCTGCGAGTCGTACTCGTAGCGCACAGCCACGTTAGGCACGACACGCATCCCGGATGAGAGCGAATAGGGGAGCCCTAACGCGAGGCCGCCCGTGGCGACGACAGTTGTGTAGTCGATGCCGTCGAGATCGTACGGCCCGAAGATCAATCCCGCGCCGACGATGGGGCAAAGCTGCGCGCCGCTGCCTAATAGGTTGATCTGATACCCGCCCTCCAGCGTGACGGCGGAGCTCGTGACATCTGTCGAGTCGTCGATCGCGATGCCACCGCCGATTCCGGCGAAGACTCCATCCGAGCGACCGGCGCTCACGGCGCCAGCGTACGCCTGGCCATCCTTTGAGTTGTAGCCGCCGACATTGATCCGCACGGCCCCACGTCTAAAGGATGGGTAGCCGAGGCAGGCTTGCGCACCCGCCGAGGCAGCGAGGCTTACGCTGAGCGCGAGGACGGCTGCGCTGATACAGGAAAGTCGCGTGATTCGCATGGAGACTCTCTCGAGTGGCTCGTCAGCTTTGAGTGAGGGGAGCGTGCTTCGCCACGTGTTCAGTCCTGTGACACGTGACGTCATTCGCTGCCCTTCGCCCTACTAACGTCGGTGTGCGTTGATTCGTCGTACTCCTGATCTTTCCATAACTTCGACTGCCTATGCGACGCTCTCTCGGCTCAATCTTGATCGCGTTCGCGGCTGCAAGCTGCAGCAGCGATGGCGGCAGCGGGCCGTCGTTGCGCATCGCGAACGTGTTCATCTCGGCTCCAACGCCGACGATCGCCGTTGGCGACAAGGCACAGCTGACAGCAGTCGCTCTCGACTCGGTCGGCAACACAGTGAACGCCACGTTTGCGTGGAGCTCATCGGCTGACATCGTCGCGATGGTTTCAAGCGCCGGACTCGTGACGGGAGTGACAGCAGGCACGGCGACCATCTCGGCGAAGGCCGGCAGCGTGACCGGAACGCTGTCCCTAACGGTTCGCGCGTCAGCGAACCTCGCCGTGGTCACAATGCCACCGGGCGACGTGTTCACGCCATTCCAGGTGACCGTTCCTGTTGGCGGAACGGTGCGTTGGGAATTCCCGCAGAAGCCGCATAACGTGATCTTCGACCGGAAGGCAGGCGCGCCAACGGACATCCAATCGACCGCGAATGCAGCGGTGTCGAGGAGCTTCACGCTAGCCGGCACGTTCCCGTACGATTGCACGCTGCATCCTGGGATGTCGGGAGAGGTCATCGTTAGGTAAGTAGGTCAGAGGTCTGAGGTCAGAGGTCAGAGGAAACAAGAGGGACGCTCTGACCTCTTACCTTTGACCTATTTGGTCACCCCTCGCGCCGTCGGCGTATAATCCGGGAACACGACGTTCGTCTGCGTGTTGCCGAGCCGCTTCGACACGATCTCAGCGAGCACGTCGCGGTGATCGAGCGTGACACGCAGGTCGGCGCGATTCTCGAGGTTCTCGATTGCAAGACCGGGCCACGTGTTGACCATGACGCGCCCGCCCGCAATCCCCTTGCCCATGCAGAACATCACGTTGCCGCGGCCGTGGTCGGTGCCGCGTGTGCCGTTTTCACGCACGTTACGGCCGAACTCGGAGATCACGACCACGGTGACGCCGCCGGGATAACCACCGTTGATGACGTCCTGCCAGAACGCACCTAACGAGCCGAAGAGCGAGTTCATCGTATTGAACATCGAGCCTGCGAGTGGGTCCTGGTTCGCATGCGTATCCCAGCCGCCGATGTCGACGTGCAGCGCTTCGACACCGATATCGCCCTTGATCAGCGCGGCGCATGAGCGCAGCGCGCGGCCGAAACCGTTATTCGGGTACACGGCGCCGTTCGCTGGTCGGTAGGCGGCGATGTTGAGGTTCTGGAGCAACGTGATCGTGTTCAACGCGTCGAGCGCGGATGTCGCCACCGGCTCCGGGCTTCCCGCGTAGTGGTTGCGGATCCAGTTCGTACGCTCCGTGCGCGTCGCAGCGCTCCCCTGGAGTCCGAAGTTCGCCGGATCGCTGATGGGGAGCGTCTTGGGCGCTCCGACGAGGATTCGCGCGAGGCCGTCAGACAGGCCTAACGCGCGCAGCGGCGCTGTGCTGCGCATCGGAGTAGATGTTGCGAGGTGCCGCGCAAGCCAGCCGGTCGCGACGTTAGGATCGCGCGGCTTGCCGACCTCGATGTACTTCTGGGCATCGAAGTGTGAGCGCGACGGGTCGACCGAACCGGTTGCGTGAAGAATCAAGAGCTCGCCAGCCTGGTATGCCGGCATCAGTGCCGCCAGCGGGCGCGACACGGCCCACGTGTTGTCCAGCGCGATGCCGCGCTGCGCGGTGTTTGTCGAGTCGGGGCGGGGAATCGCGATCGTCGCGCGACCCGAATAGTAGAGCGGATCGTTGAACGGATAGACCATCGAAAGGCCGTCCGAACCTCCGCGCAGGAAGACCGACACGAGAATATCTCGTGAAGAAACCTGCGACTGAGCGAGCACGACCTTCGGCAGCCACTCGGGGAAGAGTGCGGTCGCGATAATGCCGCCGCCTAACAAGAAACCGTCGCCGACGAACTGGCGTCTGGTGACCTCGTTGTATTCGTTGCAGGCGTTGCAGTCGTGCTGAAGCGTATCAGTCATCGTCCGCTCCAATCAGCTGACAGGTGAGTGCTGACAGCCGTCAGCTGGTTAGTAGTACATGAAGGCCGAAGAGCTCACCGCCAGCGCGATTGCATCGCGCACGCGCGCCTCGGTGAGAGCAGCCGCCGAGAGAAATGCGCTCAGCTGCTGACGCAACGTCGCTGGCATTTCGCCACCGAAGAGGTACGTGCTGATCGCGGTGCAGATCCCGTCAGGTGTGTCGACGGTTCGGAATCTTGCGACGTCGATGCGCGCATCGTTCGTATTCGTGGCGATGTAGTTGGCGTAGTTCCAGCGCAAGAGGATAGTGCCCGCCCAGAAGTCGACGCGGTCGGGATAGCCGTCGGGATCGTCCCACTGGAAGTACGGCATGCCGAGGTACAGCGCGTAGTTGAAGGCAAGCCGTGCCTGGTTCGTTAGGTTCGGCTTGAGCGAGCGTACCGTCGAAACGATGAGATGATTCGGTCGCTTGTACTTGGCCGGCGCGGCCATGAGGTTGGCAGGTGTCAGGATCTTACGCAGCATCGCCTTGATGTCGCCGCCGGTCCGCGTGTACTCCGCCGCTACCGCGTCCACGACTGCGGCTGGCGGATCGTACTGCAGCATCCAGCGGGTCATCTTCGTCGCGATGAACTTTGCGGTGCTCGGGTGCGTGACGAGGAAGGTGAGCAGCTGCTCACCTTCGGCGATCGCGGCAACGCCGACGCTCGCCTGCTGCGCCGGGAAGGCGCGACCCATGAAGGTCTTGGCGCCGAAGTCGTGGCCCGTTGGGTCGAAGTAGAACTCACCGCGGTTGCGCAGCGTCCAGCCTGTGAGAATGCGCGTGGCCTCCTCGACGTCCTGCTGCGTATAGCCGCCGTCGACCCCTAACGTGTGCAGCTCGCAGATCTCGCGCGCGTAGTTCTGATTGACGCGATTCACTCGGCTCAGCGTGTTGTCGAGATAGGCGAGCATCGCGGGGCTGTGCGCCGACGCGCGCAGCATGTCGGGGAACTTACCTAACGCGTGCTTGCGAATGACTTCGCGTTGATCCGGGACCTGGAGATATTGGATCTTGTCCCAGTTCATGTTGAAGTGATCGCTCCAGAACTCCACCATGCGCTCGTACAGCTGTCGCCTGGAGTAGGCCGCACGGTAGAAGGTGCCGCGGGTCAGTTGGTCGAAGACCATGCGTTGGTCAGCGTTGTACAGCGTCGTGTGGTCCTGCGCCAGCATCGGGAAGTTCGCCGTGACATACTGGTCGACCGCGCTGTCGTTGATCTTCGTGTAATTGAGCTGTTCTTCGAGGTAGCGTGTGAAGCCGAGCTGCTTGGCGCGCTGCACGTCCTCGTCCGTGATGCCATTCGTCGCTCGCCTAACGAGCCGAGTGACGGCCTCCGCGCCGGGATTTGGCGCGTTGGAATTGAATCCGGAGAAGATCTTCGGCCGTGGCCGAACGATGCGCTGCGCCCTCGCCTTGCGTGCCGGCAAGAGCGTCGCTCCCGCCAGAACCGCGCCGATCTTGAGCACATCGCGCCGAGACTTGCGCGTGGTCTCCTGCGAGTCGGCTTCTGCCTTCTCGGCCTCGCGCGGTTCACGATCCATGACGGTGTCAGTATCGGTAGGTGACATGCGAACCCCAGACGCTTAGGCGTTTGCTGTTGGCTCTACAACGACGGCTCCTCGCACCGCTGCGTTACGACTTGCGCTCTCCCGAAACGTTAAGACACACGTGCGGTTGCGCGCCCTGAACACTACACACGCAATGTGAAGTGCGTCGCGACGTAGGGCGCGCGTGAACTGTGGCATCCCTCACGCAGTGGGGCGCGAGCGACACGTTTTGGAGGGATACTGTGACGAGCGATCGCGGCAGATATGTCCATCGTGTGGCTGCATTGCCGCAAGCTGCCTAACCAATAACGTCCTTATCCTCGCCTTCGCCGCCCGGCTTTCCATCACGTCCCAAGCTCGAAAGGTCATAGCCTGATGCATTTCGCTCTCCAGGACTGCGATAGATGTACGGCTTCCCCCATGGATCGAGCGGAACATCCTTGCGGAGATAGGGCCCACGCCAATTCGTAGGAATCGGCGCGCGCGTGGGCTTCTCACGCAGTGCGGCCAGACCTTGTTCGGTCGTGGGGTAGGCGCCGTTGTCCAATCGATAGTTGTCCAGTGCAGTTCCGAAAAGCGCGACCTGAGTTTCGGCGGACGTTGTGCGTGCATCCGAAACGCGTCCGAGGATCTGAGGTGCGACGATCGCGGCGAGTAAGCCGAGCACGATGATGACGACCACGAGCTCGAGCAGCGTGAAACCCAGCTTGCCTTCGCTCCGAGATCGTCTCGCAGATGCACGGTTCATATGAGCTCCACGGCGGCTAACGAATAATCGTAGCCGCATTGACGCTGTAAATGGCCTGCAGCATCGCCAGCGCGACGAAGCCGACCAGAAGTCCAAATAACAGAATCAGCGCAGGCTCGACGAACGCGACGAGCCGGCGCAGTGAGCGCTGTGCGTCGTCCTCTGCGCGCGTCGCCGCTTGCATCGCAAGCTCGGCGAGCGACCCGCTCTCTTCACCGGCTGCAACAAGCTCTAAAGCGAGCGGCGGCAGCACGCCGGCCATTGCGACGGCAATCGTGCGGCCGCGACGAACGTCTTCGATGCCGTGCTCGATCCGCTTGCCGTACGCGACGTTCACGACAGCCGCGCGCGCACCACGTAAGGCCGTGAGCACGGTTGCGCCGCTTTCGAGCAGCGTCGCGCACGTTCGCAGGAATCGGCTCGTTTCAAGCTCCTCTTCGATCGCGCCGGCAACTGGGAGGCGCAACCGAGCGGCGTGCCAGCGTTCGACGCGTTCTCTGTCGGCGAGCCACGCGCGAACGCCAGCGATCGTGCCAACGAACAGCAGCGCGAACAGCCACCACCAGTGCAGCGCGACGCTGCTCACGCCTAACAACAGTCGAGTGGAGAATGGCAGCGTGCCACCGAGCTCTTGCAGCATGGCGGCGAATCGCGGAACGACAAACAGCATCAGCACGAGAACAGCTGCGCTCGCGATCACGGCGAGAAGCGCAGGATAAGACAACGCGGTGCGCAAACGCTGATGCAGCGCGTCCTGCTCTTCGAGGTACCCGGCGATTCGCGCGAAGCTCGCGTCCAGCGCTCCGGCGTCTTCACCGGCGCCGGCCATCGCAACGACAACTGGTGAGAAAACATCAGGTGATTGATGCAGCGCGTTGTGCAGCGATTCACCGCGCTGCACCGCATCGCGAATCTTCTGGGAGGCTTGAGCGAGACGCGGGTGCGTCGAATGCGACGTCGCGAAGGCCAAGGCCCGATCGAGCGGCACACCAGCACCGAGCATCGTGGCCAGAGTTCGCGCCCAGATTCCGAGAGCTGCTCGTTGAGACGTACGCCCGCGACGACGAACTGCAACCTCGTCCGATGCGACAGTCAGCTCGACCGGCACCAGCAAGCGTTCCTCGAGCGACGCAATTGCAGCGCGCTCGGAGGCCGCGGCGAGCACGCCGTTCACGAGCCGGCCATCGGCCGTCGCCGCGCGATAGTGATAGCGGTGCGTCGAGTCTGTCACGTTA
>DASYRX010000304.1:0-6206 GCA_036003845.1 Gemmatimonadaceae bacterium
CGGACCGATTCAGGGCGACATGGTGCATCCGTATCTACGGCGCAGGGCAGGGGAAGAGGAGGTGACGTACCCGCACCCGTCGCTCGAGCCCGTGCTGAAACGCACGTTAGGCGTCCCGCTCTTTCAGGAGCAGGGGATGCAGGTGGCGATCACCGCGGCGAGCTTCACGCCTGGCGAGGCCGACACGTTGCGTCGCGCGATGGGGCACAAGCGTTCGCACGAGCGCATGGCCGCAATCCGCGAGAAGTTGATCGAGGGGATGCGCCGCAACGGGATCCCCGAGGACATCGCCGCGCGCATTTACAACCAGATCAACGGCTTTGCTGATTATGGCTTTCCCGAGTCGCACGCGGCGAGCTTCGCATTGATCGTCTATGCGTCGGCGTATCTGCGGCACTACTACGCAGCTGAGTTTTTGGCCGCGATGTTGAATGCCCAGCCGATGGGTTTCTATTCGCCGGGGACATTGATCGAGGACGGCCGGCATCACGGCGTAGTTGTTAGGCACGTCGATCTCACCGCGTCGTCCTGGGATCACACGTTGGAGGTGGACGGCGTGCTTCGCGTGATTCCTAACGACGGGAAGATTGGGGTCAGATTCGACTTAGCCCAGGATAGTGTTCCCACGACCGCCATTAGCGCGGAGGCTAATTCGAGTCTGACCCCAATTTCGAAGCCGCCAGCTGTTCGGATAGGGTTACGCCAGGTCCGCGGCCTCGGTCCAGCGGCACGGGAGATCCTGGAGAAGGCGCTCGCCGAAGGGCCGTTCAAGGACATCGGGGACTTCGTTAGGCGCGTCAAGCTCGAGTCGTCGACGATTACGGCGCTGGCCACGGCCGGAGCGTTCGACACGATGGTGTCGGACATGCCGCAGGCTCGGCAGCGTCGGGCGGCGTTATGGCGCGTGCTCGAGGCGATGCGCGGCGCGGCGGGTCCACTCGCGCCGGTGATTCCGAAGGCGACGACTCCGAATCTTCCACCGCTGAAACCGGTGGAGATTGCCGATGCGGATTATCGCATGACCGGCTTGTCGCTGAACGGGCATCCCATGTTGCATCTGCGCGAGCTGATGGCGCCTAACGGGATCCGGACGGCCAAGGATTTGTTGCGCAATGGGCGCGACGGGGAGGAGGTCGCGCATGCGGGGCTGGTGATCTGTCGTCAGCGTCCTGGGACGGCGAAGGGGTTTGTGTTTTTGTCGCTGGAGGACGAGACCGGGATCATCAACGTCGTTGTGACGCCGCAGAAGTTCGAAGCGCAGGCGTTATTGATCTCGCAGACGCCGTTGTTGTTGGTGCGCGGGACGCTGCAGGTGGAGCAGACTGTGGTGAATCTGCGGGCGCGGACGTTTCGCGCCTTACGAGCGAAAGCGGGCGAGGACTGGGCGCCGTCGCATGATTTTCACTAGCGTTGACGATGGTCACCAAGTGGGGCTGGCCGCGGGCCAGTCTGCACGTTTCGGCGGCGCCGAGCGTGGCAACGATCACGGCTCACTCGCTCCGGATTCTTCCTGCGCCCCCCCGCGTCTGCTCCGCCCTAACGCGAGATCAAGGCGCTACTAGGGAAGCGAGACGAAATTCCCTAGGAACGTCCGCGCGGACGGGGTGTCCAGCCGATAGTCCCTGCTCGTCGCGCGACAGACGTTGTCTCCGCTTGTCACCGTGGCGACGATCAGCGAGGTGTTGCCATCGAAGAACTTCGGCGAGCCGGAGTCGCCGTAGCAATCGCCGCCCTGGCCGGTTCTGTTCTGGTTCATGCTGAGCCAGAGCCAAGCCGGCTCGAGTGCCTGAAACAGCGACTTCGAGGACTTGCGAACGCCATCGAACGTGAATCTCGGCACCGCGCGTTGCGTAGCGTCTACGCCGTAGCCGACGTTCACGAAGAGCCTGCCCACCAATCCACCTTTGGCGGCCAGACCGTTCAGTAGCCCCGCAGTCGGCAGTTGGAGCGGCGTTATCCCGCCCGTCTGCGCCGCGGGGAGAATGATGACCCCTAGGTCGTGCAGGTCGCCGAGGTCGTGGCCGAACAATGGGTCGAAGTGGAAGCCGCTAGCCGCGATCACCTTGAGGTTTGGGTCATAGAGATCCGCGTTGAACGAGACATACAGCTGCGCGTTGGCCGGAAAGAACGACACGCAGTGCGCGGCCGTCAAAAAAACGGTCGAAGCGATCAGACTCCCGCTACACAGAGCGTCGTCGCCGTTGATGATGCCGTTCTGGTCGAAGTCGAAGAGTAGGGCGCCAACGTTTGCGTAGCCGTTGTTACCAGTGGGGGTGCCGTTGATGATGAAGCTGGAACCATCGCGCGGGGCCGTGATCGCTTTCGAGTGTGGATCTTGACCGCAAGCCGCCGCGCAAAATGCGATCAGCGTGAGTGCCGCGGATGTTGTGATGCGCATGCACTGCCTCCAGAGCCGGATGGGTCCGGTTGGGATACCGGTCCATTGAGCAAATTGCAGCGCATTGCGCACCAGAGCAAGACGACGGCGTCGCAGTTCGCTAAGCCTAACGCCATGCGATAAGCGGTCCTCACGGACGCACACTGCGAGCTAGCAACTGCGCGAACCACTCAATGTTGTGCTCGGCTACAGCTTGGAGCTCCTTGAGGCCGGATGGCAGGTGACCTGCGCCGCGATAGATCACGAACTTCGTCATCACACCACGAGATGACCCAGCAATCGCCCGACGAGCCTGCGATGACGCATCGGCGCGCGGTGCTCGTGCCTAACGGGACTCGCATTCGCCGCGCTTCCTTGTGAAGAGATCCTTGGAGGATGTTACGGATCCGGAGCTGATCGCTACTGATTCGCGGACGCCCTTGTCGTCGGTGCATGCTCGAAGCTCGAGGTGCCGCAGCCCGCGGTGAATCTGCGCGCGCCGACGTTCGGCGCCTTACGAGCGTTGGCCCCGGGAGGGCTGGGGCCGCAGACCCACGATTTTCACGAGCAACGCGCTTGTTTCTGGCACCTAGCTCCACTAGGTTCATAAGAGCACACACGCACGCCAGTGCGTGGGACAAGTTCCGAATATCGTTTTCTGGGCCTGCCGAAGTTGCGAGCGGGCCTTTTTTACATCCAGCAGTTTTCCCTGCATAACGCGGGAAGCCTATCGTGAGGGCTATTGATCACGAATTCAATGTGTCGAGACGTACGGTACGATCCGCACGCTCGCACAGTCATCATCAGGAGCAGTAAGAATGCGTACGACAGGAACAGTTAAGTGGTTCAACGACGAGAAAGGCTTCGGCTTTATCACACCCGAGAATGGAACGAAGGACTGCTTCGTCCATCATTCCGCGATTCAGGGTAACGGCTACAAGTCGCTCGCCGAAGGCGAACGGGTAGAGTTCGACGCGGTGCAGGGACAGAAAGGCCCCGCTGCCGAGAACGTAAGCAAGATCGCGTAAGCGGTAGCACCTAACACGTGGACGGGCGGCTGTCGCGAGCTCGAGTCGGATAACATCAGTCTCGCGTTCGCGCAGTCTCTCTCACGACAACGCCAGAGGACCACCATGGTTCTACCGGAAAAGGTGAACGCTCGCTGGATCGCTGCCCTCGGCAATGAAGAGTTGCTCGAGGCGGAAGCGCAGTTGCATTCCGTCTTCCAGAAGGAAGAGAAAGCGGAAAAGCTTCGCACTGGCGCCCGCTACACGATGCTGCGCGGTCCCGAGACGCTCGTCAGCGCGTGGCATCGATGGCTCCTGGTGAGCAACGCGACCCGCAGCCGAGGAATGGTCGTTCTTCGCAACACGAGGCATAACGCATAACGAGCGACGGCCGCGCGCTTACTTGGCCGTAAGCTCCGCCGTTATGCTGTTCCGCAACTCGGCATACTCCGCAGGGAGATGATCGAGGAGATACTTCTCGATGCTGAAGCTCTGATCGGCCAGCACCCCTCGAGGAGTTCGCACGTACCCGCGGTACGCGCGCACCTGGCCGCCCGCATCGGAATACACGAAACCGCGGTAGCCAAGTCCCGGAGGCTCAACAGGCGCCTGCCGAGTGGGCGTTAGGCTACGCTGCATCTGTATCAACTGCTGACTACTCGGCTCGTCGAGCTCCCAGCGCGGGTTTGGCCGCCCGCTGAACACATCGAGCTCGACGAGCACTCGATCGCCGGCGCCGCTCAGTTGATCACAACCGAGCGACCCGCATAGAAGTATCCACAGAACTCGTTGTATCGCCCTCTGTCGCACGTCTCTGAATTGGTGATCACAACGTTGCTGTTGTCGATATTGCGAGCGGCCGTGCCGCCAGGCTTATGACCCCAGAAGCCGCCGCGCTGACGCCGATACCAATGATAATCGAATCCCGGAGGCTGATTATCGACCACGAGCGCCATCAGGCGACGCGGCCACTCGCTCATCGGCAGACAAATGCAGCGATGGACTAGACCATCCGCCATCGCGGCGGTCGTGTGCGCCAAGCGCATGACTCGCGCTTTATCTCGGTTGAAGAGCCCAACGGCGTTTCGGGCTGAACACCAGGCTTACTACGAGTTGCGCGTAACGAAGACCGACATCGCAGCGAGATGCTCGAAGTGCTTCGTTCCAACACGCTCAGCGAGTGTGCGGTCGGCGGCCGATGGACCAACAAGCACCGAGCGGTTGAGATCGACTCCGCGTTGACGCGCGAATTGCAGGACCAGCCCAGGCATCGGCTTGCGGCACCAGCAAATCGGCGGACCGGCATCGTGCACGCAGGCAGCAAACGTAATCGGCACGCCTAACAACTCCTCGGTGCGGTCGAAGACATTCGCTACTGACTGTCGCGTCATCTCACCGGGAGAGACCTCGGGCCGCCAAGCTTGTGCGAACAGAAGCCAGCCGTCTGCGTGCAGTCGCTGCAGCTCGTCGCGAACTCCATCAGCGAGGGCAACAGCGTCAGCGCGAAGGGCAGGGCCCTCGCCCGTCGCAGTCGTCACGAGCACCTCGTCGAATTCCAAGAAAACGGCTCGGGCACTCGCCTGATTGCCTTCCTGGCGCACGAACGCGCGCGACTCCAGCGACTCGAATCCTTCGTCCTGAGTCGGCGGCTCCATTGTTCGTTCATAACGAAACTGCGCATCGGGACCGAAGTAGCGCGGATCCTCCTTTCCGCGCTCGCGCAGCTCCTCCGGCATTGGCAACCGACCATGCAGCTCGATCAGCCGGGTGATCGCGTTGATCTGTGCGTCGGCGATGCTTGTCGTTAGGTGAATGCCGCGCACAGGTACGCCATGCCTCCACGCGCACTCGATCGCTTCGTTGCGCGACTTGCGCGAAGGATAGGTGTTATCCAGGACCCAGCGCTTGCGACCCGCCGCCACTCCCTCGTCGAGTGTCTCGACCAAACCAGAGAGCGTTCCGCCGCGCTGATCGCGATTCAGCCGCTCGTAACCCTTCTCCACTAACTCGCGCGCGATGCCGCTCTTGCCGGCAGCCGGCATTCCCATGACAAGAACGACCTCACCCTCGGCGCCAGACTTTGGCCGGCGCTCGGATCGAGGCACGCGGAGCAGGCGACCCGAGAACGCGGCGTCCAGCGCTCGACGATCCTCGTCGTTAAGCCTAACGGTTAACGCCTGCCCGATCGACGCTGCAGTCTCGACCCGGGTCGCGCCTGGAATCGGCACGCTTCCAAGGTCAAGCAGCCAAGCGAGAGCGATCTCCTGCGCCGTTACACCATGACGCGCCGCAGCATCTGTCAAAACTGGATCGCGCCCGAGCCGAGCAACCTTGTCGACGCCGCCTAACGGGCGATACGCAATCAGCCGGATCCCCTCATCGCGACAATATTCGGCGACACCATTGCGCAGGTTCTCATCATCGAGAACCGAAAGGCTCGCTTGCACAGAATCGATCGCGACGATCTCGCGAGCCGACTTGATGTGGCTCACTGTCACGTTGCACAGCCCGACGCGCTTGATCTTCCCTTCATCCTTGAGAGCCGCGAATGCGCGCACGCTCGTCTCGAAAGGCGTCTTGGGATCGACGACGTGCAGCTGATACAGATCGATCGCGTCCACACCTAACGCGCGGAGACTCGCTTCGCACGCAGCCTTGAGGTGCTTCGCCTTGCCGTCGGCGACCCAAGCACCCTTGGGCCGCTTCATGCCTCCCTTCGTCGCCACCTCGACCGACAACCGGTCCCCGGACCATGTCGCCAGCGCACGGGCGATCAGTCGCTCGTTGTGGCCAATCTCGCTGTCGTCGCGACAATACGCGTC
>DASYRX010000305.1:0-9884 GCA_036003845.1 Gemmatimonadaceae bacterium
AACGGTGAGCGCAACTGGCGTCGTGACTGGCGTCTCTCAGGGAAATGTTGTCATTACGGCCACGGCAGCAGGCTTGAGCGGTACCGCTGTCGTGAGCGTTCGGCCGGTTCCCGTCGCTACGGTGAACGTCGCTCCCACCACGGGGTCTGTTCAGGTTGGGCAGACGCTTCAGCTGACGGTAAGCCTGTTGGATGCGGCCGGAAATATCCTGACTGGCCGCCCGGTCTCGTGGTCGTCGGCTAACACCGCGACGGCGACGGTGACTGCGGGCGGACTTGTGCGCGGCGTCAAGCGCGGGACGACGACGATCACCACAACCAGCGAAGGGAAGAGCGGAACGGCAACGATCACCGTTCCATAGCCGTCGCTCGGGCTGTTCCGACTAGGCGCTCGCGTGAAGGCGATAGCGCTGCCTGAGTGGTCGGAACGGCATTAGTCGGTCCGCAACGCCACGTTCGCGTCCACGCGCGAAGCGCGCAGCGCTGGGATCCAACTAGCCGCCAGCGCGACGAGAACAAGCGTTGTCGCGACGAACACGAACACCGCCGGATCGCGCGGTGAGACGTTGAACAGCAGCGGCTTTACGAACTTGCCTGCCCAGAAGGCGGCAACGGCGCCGAGTGCTACACCGATGCCGGCGACGCGGAGCCCGTCGGCAACGACCAGACGCATCACGTGACTGGCCTGCGCGCCTAACGCGCGTCGCACGCCAAGCTCGTGCGTCCGTTGCGCGACGTTGTAGGCGATGACGCTGTACAGCCCGATCGCCGCCAGCACCAACGCGAGCATGCCGAAGGCGACGAACATCGTCGCGCCGAGCTCCCAGGATCGAGTCTGTCCGCCGATGATCTCGCTGAACGCATTGATAGTGATGTACGACGCGCCGGGCATCTCCTGCTGCAGACGCTTACGTATGGCTTCTGAGAACGAGCGACCGTCGCCGTGTGTGCGCACGAAAAGGCCGCCGCCATTTCTCAGATTGAACTGTGCGGCCGGAAGGTAGTAGTAAAACGCCGAGTCGGCGTCGAGGCTTTGATTCTTGATGTTCTCCGCGATGCCCACGACGTACGTGCACGGCATGGTGTCAGCGTTCACCTTGATGCACTGCCCGATGGGATCTCGCCCAGGCCACAACTTCTTTCCCATGGCCTCGCTGACGACCATCGCGCGCGGTGACTGCGCTAGATCCTGCGGCGCGACCCCGCGGCCCCGTAAAATGCGCGTGCCTAACGTGGCGAAGTACTCGGGCGACACCGCATTCACGTTGAATCGCCCGAGCCGGCTGACCGTGTCGATCCCTTCGACATAGAGACCGACGCTCGACGTGCTCCAGAAGGGAATAGCCGACTGTAGACTTGCGTTCTCGACGCCGGGAACAGTCTTCGCCGCTTCGAGTAGCCGCTGACGCAGCGTGGCCGTACTCGTGCTATCGAGCTTTTCCCCGCGCATATTGAGGTTCACGACCAGCACTGGCTCCACGTCGTAGCCAAGCCTAACGTGACGGACGTTGCGCAGGCTGCGCACGAACAGGCCTGCTCCGACCAGCAACACCACGGAGAGGGCGCCCTGCAGAACCAGCAGCGCCACGCGCGTTCGCGACCGGCGATACATCCCCTCGCGCATTCCAGCCTTGAGATCCCCGGTGAGATTTGCTCGGCGCGCCTGGAGAATCGGAGCCAGTCCCGTGAGCAGACCGACGGCAAGCGCGGCAGCCAGAGCGAACAGCACCGTGCGTGGATCGCGGAACCCAGCGGCCGCCTCGCTCTTTTCGAGCAGCCCCGCGCGCAGCGCAGCGCCGCCCCAATGCGCGATGAGGATCCCGATGCCGCCGCCAAGAACGGCCAGCATCATGCTTTCGCTAAGCAACTGCGAGAGCAGCCGGCCGCGACTGACACCTAACGCGAGGCGCAAGGCGATTTCGCGCCGCCGCCGCAGCGCCTGCGTGAGCAGCAGATTCGCCACGTTGGCGCAGGCAATCAGCAGCACGATGACCGACATACCACCGACCCACGTCGCGACCTTCGACACGCTTGAAGCGTTGGGCCCGCGCTGCGAAAGGATCGATCCAGCCAGTGCATGCGGTCTGGCGAGCCTCGCGGGTGTGGTATTGGGCTGCTCGACGAGCTGCGCATCCCAACTCTTGAGGTACGCCTGCGTGAGATCGGCATTGGCTTGGGCCACGCTCACGCCAGGCTTGCGCCTAACGAGCATCCCCATCCATCCCCAGCTATATGTTTCATACCAGCTGCGGGTTCTCCCCTTGAAGCCGGTTCCAGCAGCGTAGCTCGTCATCGGGATGAACGCCGCCGGCGGGCTGTCTGCCCAAAGACCGACAAAGCCTTTCGGCGCGACGCCGATGATGTTGTAAATCGTCGGGCCGATTTGAATCGTGGAGTCGAGGACCTCGCGTCGCGAGCCGTACCGCGTTTCCCACATCGCGTAGCCTAACACAGCCACGGGTTTGCCCTCCGGCGGCCGATCCTCATCCTCCGTGAAATACCTGCCCACAACCGCCGGCGCGTCGAAGAAGCCAAAGAAGCTCGCGCTGACGACGCCGATTCGCATCTCCCGCGCAGCGTCGCCAGTGCCCACGGCAAGGGTGCGGCCCGTGTAGCCCGCGGCTCGGGAGAACGACGACGTCCACTTCGCGAGATCGACATAACGCGCGTACTGGCCGACGCCGCCCGGCCTCGCTTCGCCGCGGAACGTCTCAACTGTGTAAACGATGTGGGCAGTGCTGGGGTCGATCATCCGCGCCGGCGGTCGGAACAACAGCCGATCGACAATTCCGAACATCGCCGCATTCGCGCCAACGCCCAGCGCGACCGTAGTTACGACGGCGATGGCGAAACCTGGCTTTTTGCGTAGCCCGCGCATCGCGTACTGGAAGTCGCGTGTCAGTCGCTCGAAGCTCATGCGCGTCTGACAATTCTCACGCTCGAAACGTTCACTTCATGCGCTTGAGCTCTGCCTCCGACGCCATGAATCCGAACGCTGGCCAGCCACCCGACTGGACCGAGCGCTCGAACCACTCCTTCGCTCGCTTGGTTTCCTTGCGGAGCAAATACCAGTTCCCAATCCCATACGAAAGCGTCGCGACTGCCACGTCGTCGGTGTCGGCCGGCGTGAAGACGTCTCCAGGGCCGATGCGACCCTGATAGAGTCGCAGACGCTGCGAGTAGGCGTTCGCCGCGGCTATTGGCACCGAATCGGGCATGCTCTTGAGCAACGCACGCGCTTCATCCTCTTTGCCGGCGCGCATCAGCGACATCCACTGCCAATCGTACGACCCCGCTCGCTCGACCGCGTTAGGTGCGATCGGAAGGCCGCGCCTGAAAGCGTCAGCGGCCGCGGCGAACTCGCCGCGGATGTACCGCAGTACACCCAAGTGATACCAGATCCCGTAAACGGTGCTATCGATCGACGCACCCTGATTCAGGTCCGCGAGCGCACGATCGTAGTCCCGAACCGACAGGAACCGATGGCCGCGCCAGCGATACAGCACGGCATTCTTGGGGTCGATCCTGAGACCGCGCGTGAACGTCTGGATCGCTTCGCGATACTGTCGCGCGCCTGACTGGGCGATCCCCAACGCTATGATGCGTTCCACGTTGTTAGGCTCGGCCGCGAGCGCTTGCTCCGCGCGCGCGATGGCTCCCGTATCTGGCTGCGAGCGATAGATCACTCCTGCTGTGGTCGTGTATTGCACGGATTGGCCGGACGTGTTCGCCACGCTCAGGGCGAGCATAACGAGCGCATTCCCTGCGATCCTTCCATAGCGCTGCTGCACAGAGACTCCTCGTTTCGACGAGCGAGAATGTGCGTGGCCGCGACGGGGCCTCGCTAGCAGGGCGGCGTGTCAGCGCGCCTGGCGCAGCAGCGCCTGAACCTCGTGGTCCGCTACCTGCGCAAAATCCTGATAAAACAGGCCGACCGCCAAGAAGGGCTCCGGTTTCAACAGGCAGATGACGTCATCCGCCTCCGACTGCAGGTCCTCGCACGGCGCTTGGGCGGCCACCGGCACGGCCACGACGATGCGCGCGGGATACCTGGCCTGCACGGATCGTGCGGCCGCGATCATCGTAGCACCGGTGGCGAGGCCATCGTCGATGAGGAATACAGTTCGACCAGTGACGTTAGGCCTCGCTCGCTCACGTAACTCGTCCTCCTGTCGCCGCGCCGCCGTCAGCTCACGGCCCGTCACGCGTTCGACGTAAGCGCGAGGGATGGCGAGCTCGCGAATCAAGGCCTCGTTGTAATAGCGACCGCCGTCCGCAGTTACGGCGCCGATCGCGAGCTCTCGCGAATTCGGCGCCCCGAGCTTTCGCACAACCATGACATCGAGCGCTGCTTGCAACACCTTGGCCACTTCTGCCGCGACGACAACGCCACCACGCGCCAAACCCAGAACCAGAGTATTGCGAGCGGCGTACGGCTGCAGGTGCTCGGCGAGTCGAGTTCCGGCGTCGTGCCTGTCGCGAAAGATGCGGAACGCGTTGCGCGCCTCCTGCGTGAGCGGGAGCTGCGGTTCCGGGAGTTTCACGTCGCGCTCCCGCAGAAGTCGTTAGGCCGACGTCGCGTTATGCCACGCATGGTCACAGCGCTGTTGGATACGTTTCTGGAAGCTCGTCAGGCGCCCAGGACGCGTCCCACTCCAGCGGTTCCACGGCCGTCGTTTTGTCGACATGCACAACGGCATCGAACTGTGCCGCCAAGTCCGCATGAAAGTAGTGGCTCTGGCGTTCCGTCTCGGGCCTGTAGATGACGCCGATGGCGCGCTCGAGACTCGGTTCGAGCACTCGTGCCGCTGCGTCGCGCGACGGCCGCAACAACAGCGTGAAGTCTCCAATCTGTGTCTCGTGAAAAAGCCGCTCGAAGCTGCCGGGGAGCGCGGGCCGCACGGTCTTTCGCTTCGCCGGCGCACCCCAGTCGTCGGCCGCCGTCACGGTACCTTGAAAAGTCGTGAAGCCGATCAATGCACAGCGCGACTCCCAGCGCTGCCTAACGAGCTGGCCGACATTCAGCTCACCACGCAGACTCATCTCCGTCGCCCGAGCGTCGCCGAGGTGTGAGTTATGCGCCCAGACGACGATCTTCGGCGTTGCGCCGCCGCGCTGCAGGAACGCGATCAGCGCGCTGAGCGTCTGCGCCATGTGCTGATCGCGCAAGTTCCAGGAGCTGACGTGGCTGCTGAACATCGCGCGGTAATAGCGCTCCGCGTTGGCCACGAGACGCGCGTTCTGCTCGGCGAAGAAGAGGGCGTCGCTTGGCAACCGGCCGTCATGGTTCGCGTACGCCTCCGCCGAGCGGCGAAGCTCCACCAGCTGCGAGACGACTTCGTTCTCACAAGACGGCTCGAGCCCTAGCGTTGAGGCATACCCGTACGCTTGGGGATCGTCGCCGTAACGATCGAAGCAGCCATAGCGTAAAGCAGCGCGCCTGGCCGCCTCGGGGTCGACCGCGCGCAGATAGTCCAGCACTGCTTCCATGGACGCGTGCAGGCTATATAGATCGATGCCGTAGAAACCGACGCGTTTGGTCTCGGCGAGTCCCTCGTTATGCGCGCGTAGCCAGCGTACGAATTCGAGGACGTCGGTGTTGCGCCACATCCACTGCGGAAAGCGCTCGAAGCCCGAAAGCGCGGTTTCGGCATCCGCATCGTCGGTCATCAGCCGGACGAAACGATTGACTCGATAGGCATCAGGCCAGTCGGCTTCCACGGCGACGGCATTGACGCCGTGATCCGTGATGAGACGCTTCGAGAGCTCGCAGCGCGTGCGATAAAACTCGTGCGTGCCGTGCGATGCCTCGCCCAGCAGGATCAGCCTGGCGTCCGCAACTAGGTCTACCAGCGCGTCCAAGTCCTGCCGACTGCCTTTCATCGGCTGTAGCGACGCGCCGAAACTGCTCTCGAGTTTGCTCGATTGCGTCTGAGACATGGTTTCCCCCGTAGCCTCGTGGTGCAAACCAAGCGCCGTCGTTTGGCAGAGGCCGCGCGTTGTCGTAATGGATGAGGCTGGTTTAATACCCGGGCGCTCCTGCGTTAGGTGGCTCTAACTAACTGGGATTACAGGATTTGGTCTCAAGTATCGGGGTCAGCAGCCGATGCTTTTGGTGACGGCCGGAAACGCGCGGCAGTCGGGTTGGTGAATCCTCTCACGTTGCTCGCGTTAGGGCCGCCTCTATGCGCACCAAATCACTCGTCGTCCTGGCTGTTCTCGCCGCGCCGATCGCCGGCAGCGAGGCCCAGCAGGCCACTCCAACGCTGCAGGCACGAGCCTTCGCAGACGTGAATTACGTCGACACCCAGCGTCCCATACCCGAAGGCTTCCGCCTGGGTCAAATCGCCGCGCACGTCGTCGCCGGATTGTCTGATCGCGTGACCTTCTTCAGCGAGCTCAGCGCGACACCGACGGCCTCGGGGTTTGGCTTCGAGGCAGAACGGCTCATGCTTCGCTACGACCACAGCGACCTCCTGAAACTCTCGGCTGGCCGCTATCACACGCCGATCGCCTACTGGAACACGGCGTTTCATCACGGCACCTGGCTGCAGACGTCGACAGGACGCCCCGATATGGTGAGAGGCGGCTCGGGTTTCATGCCGCTGCACTTCGTCGGAGTTCTTACTGAAGGGAGATTGAATACCGAGCCTATCGGCCTGCGCTACGCGGTTGGTGCCGGGAACGGCCGAGCCGCAAGCATCGCGCGGGCGGGGGATGCTGGCGATGCGAATAGCACACGCGCGTTTGTCGCGAGCGCGTCGCTCGCGCTCCCGCGACAAACCGGCCTCACGATCGGCGGTTCATACTACCTCGATCGCGCCTCGCCGACGGCATCGCTCTCGGTCGACGAGCGGATCGCCTCCGTGCACATCGCGCGCGAGCGCGAGACGCCGGAGATCATCATCGAGTACGCGCGAGTCACGCACGAACGTCACAAGCAGGCTGGGACTCCCACTAACAGCAACAGCGGCTATGCGCAGTTCGCGTACAGACTCCCCGGAGCTGCGCGTGCGCTCAAGCCCTACGTGCGTTTGGAACGGACGCGCGTGCCGGCAGGCGACACACTGTTCAGTCCCCTGAGGCTCAATTACAATGGCGCGTTAGGCGGACTGCGCTACGACCTTGCGCCGACTGCCGCGCTCAAGCTCGAGTATCGTAACGAGCGTTTCGAATTACCCGGTCGATATCGCACCATCGCGCTGCAGCTCAGTTTCACGTTTCCGTCGGCCCATTCCGCGACATCGGGAGCGATGCCGTCCGATGGACGCGCAGAGGACCGACCTAACGCGCACAGACACGACCGTTAATTCCATCCGGATACCGTCGCCCAACGATGAAGATCTGGTTCGCCATAACGATCGCGCTGACGCTCGCGGCTCCCGGTAGCGCGCCGTTAGGCGAACTGCCAGCTGAGCGTTTCGCCGTCATCGTGCATCCTTCGACCGCTGTTCAAGACGTCACGTTGTCGCAGTTGCGGCGAATATTTCTCGGTGAACAGCAGTTTTGGCCCGGTGGTGATCGCGTGGTGCTGTTCGTGCACGAGCCCGGAACGACCCCGCGCGCGATTGTGCTCAAGGAACTCTATCGCATGAATGAAGGAGAGTTCCGCCGGTACTGGATTGCCAAGACATTCCGCGACGACGTCAGCACCGGACCGAAAATCGTATCGTCGAACACGCTCGCCAAACGGCTTACTGCCACGATTCCGGGCGCGATTGCCGTCATCCCGGCTGATGACGTGGACGGGAGCGTAAAGGTGCTGACTGTCGAGTCGCGAGGCCCGCGAGACGAGGGATATGCGCTCACGAGCCTCGCTCGCTAGGCGCGCCTGATATGCTCGCGACATTCGTCTCCCGCCTCAAACCACGCAGCCTGCGGGCGGGTTTCGCGCTCGCGTTTGGACTGCTGCTCGCGCTCGCGACGCTGAATATCGGCGCGTTCTACTGGGGCGCGAAGCAACGTGACCGCGTGTTTCGTGAACTGCGCGATGCCATCGCGAGGCACAGTACGCTGACTGAGATCCGGGCCGATCTGGAGAATCAATACAAGCGTGTCAAAGTTGTCAGCGACTTGTTAGGCGTCGAGCAGGTGAGCCTCGGACGCGAAGAATACGGCCGCATCATCCACTCGCTCGATCTGCTGCGGGCGCGCTTGGCTCCATTGACGCAGCGCGCGGCGGGGGACGGTCGGGTCGAGCACGCGGCGGCTGATTCGAACCTTCGACGGCTCAGCGCGCGGGTCGCAAGGCTCGCGGATTCATGGGCGACGTTTTACGCGCGACAACTGGACGATCCCGGGGCCGCGCTCGCGGAAGTTGTCGTGACTTCCGAGCCGCTGGCTCAGGAACTCCTGACCGACGAGCTGCCGCAAGCTATCCACTCGGAATACGAGCACGTTCAGCGCGCCAGCGACGCATTCGTCCAGGCCGATCGCCTCTCATCCCGACTCGTGTGGGCGATTCTTCTGGCATCCGGCCTCTTGAGCACTGCGCTCGCATACTCGCTCTCGCGGCAACTACTGCGTGCTTTCGCGTCGCTCAAAGCGGGCGCGGAGCGCTTCGGCGCTGGAGAACTCGCCTATCGAGTGACTGTCGACAACGTCGATGAGTTGGCGGAGGTCGGTCGCAGCCTCAACCTCATGGCGCTTCGACTCCGTTATGCTCGGGAAGAGCTCGAGGTGCGGAACGCCGAGCTCGCGGAGCTCGCATTTCGCGACGCACTTACGCAGCTATCGAATCGTGCGGTGTTTCGAGAGCGCGTCGGGCTGGCGCTCGCGGTCGAAGGGCGAGCGGCGTCAGAGGTCGCCGTGTTGTTCATCGACCTCGACGACTTCAAGGCCGTGAATGACACGTTCGGCCATGCCACGGGCGATCGACTGCTCATCGATGTTGCCAATCGTCTGCGAAGCGCCACGCGAGGCATCGACACGGTCGCGCGGTTAGGCGGAGATGAATTCGCCATTCTCCTCGATCATGTGCAGATCGGGAAGCAAGCGGCGATCGTCGCGGAACGCGTCATCGCTGTCCTCAGTGCGCCGATCAACGTCGATGGCCGCTCGATTCATATGGCGGCGAGCATCGGGCTCGCATGGGGCCGGGACGGTGAGGGCGCCGACGAGCTTCTGCGCAATGCCGACGTCGCGATGTATCGCGCGAAGGCGCGCGGGAAGGGGCGCTATGAAGTGTTTGTTCCCGAAATGCATGCTGCGCTCGTGGACCGGGCACAGCTCGAAGGCGAGTTGCGAACAGCCGTCGAGCGCAAGGAACTGAACGTCGTATACCAGCCGATCGTGCATCTGCATACGCAGCGTGCGGTCGGCTTCGAAGCGCTCGCGCGCTGGCATCATCCGAGTCGCGGACATGTATCGCCTGCAACATTCATCCCGCTGGCGGAAGACACGGGGGTTATCCTCGCTCTCGGACGCTGGATCCTCGAGGAAGCCTGCAACGAGGCCGCGAAGTGGGAAGGAAACGCGTTAGGCAACGAGCCGTTCACCGTCAGTGTCAACGTTTCGAGTCGTCAGCTGGAGCAGCCGTCGTTCACCACCGATGTGACGCGAGCACTCGAGCTTTCAGGCCTGGCGCCGCAGCGGCTTACACTGGAGATCACGGAAAGCGTGATCATGCGCGACAGCAAAACGATGTTGCAGCGGCTCAATGAGCTCAAATCGTTAGGTGTGCGCCTGGCAATCGACGACTTCGGGACCGGCTACTCGTCGCTGGCCTACCTGCAGCGCTTCCCGGTCGATGTCATCAAGGTCGATCGCGCGTTCGTCGACTCCGTCGCACAGACGGGCAGCGACGCGGCCCTGGTGCAGGCCATCATCACGCTGAGTGACGCGCTTGGTCTGCGCACAGTGGCTGAGGGGATCGAAGTCGCGGAG
>DASYRX010000306.1:0-26105 GCA_036003845.1 Gemmatimonadaceae bacterium
AAGAGAACATCTGGAGCTGGCCGACGGCGATCATCAACGTCGGGCTGTATACGATTGTTTTCTACGAGTCTCGACTTTACGCGGACATGGGCCTGCAGGTTGTGTATCTCACGCTCTCGATCTACGGCTGGTACAACTGGCTCCATGGCGGCGAGCAACGAACGGTGCTGCACGTCTCGCGAGCCACTCCGCGTACGCTCGCGCTGCTCGCAGTGCTGGTCATCGCTGGATCGCTTGCACTCGGCGCCACGCTCTATACACACACCAATGCAGCCATACCCTTTCTCGACTCTGCGCTGGTCGCAACGAGCCTCGCCGCGCAATGGCTCATGACACGCAAAGTGCTCGAGAGCTGGCTGCTGTGGCTCGCAGTTGATGTCGTTTACGTACCGATGTTCATTTCTCGCGGCCTCATCGCAACGGCCGTGCTCTACGCCGTCTTTCTCGTGCTCGCGATGCTCGGCTACATCTCATGGCGTCGATCGTACCTCCAGCGCCGCCCGACGGGTCAGCTCGTAGCCGCCTAACGCGGATCGTGGTGACGGGCTCCGAGTCGACAGGCAAAACAATGCTCGCCGAGTCGCTCGCCGAGCACTATGGTGTTATCTGGATCCCCGAATTCGCGCGCGACTACGCCGAGCAAAGGCGCGAGCCGCTCACCGCCGACGATGTCTCGCCGATCGCCACCGGTCAGATCGCGAGAGAGAATTCCGCGTTTGAAAAGGCAAGCGGCGTTGTCATTCTCGATACCGACGTCGTGAGCACGGTCGTTTACGCTAAGCACTATTACGGCAGCGTCCCCACCTGGATTGAACAGGCCGCTCGCGAGCGGCTCGCCGATTTGTATTTGCTTTGCGACACTGATGTACCCTGGGTTGCGGACCATGTGCGTGACGCTCAACATCATCGCCGCCAGGTCCATGATGCGTTCGTCCAGCGCCTTTCGGAGCTCGCGGCCGTGTTTCGCCTGATCAGCGGAACGACTTCGCCAGACGAGCGGCTCAAGCGCGCGGTCGCACACGTCGAGCAGTGGCACCGGTTGTCTCGCACCTAACTTCGCCGATGCTCAAGCACCTCTTGTCATCCGTGTCGACGCGCCGAGAGTTCGTCGCGGACTCAGTGCGCGGTGCGGCGGCGCTCATCGCGTTTGGTACACTTCCGGCTCGACGCGACGACTCGCCGTGGCACGCGCGAGCCTACCCTTTCACGTTAGGCGTCGCCTCCGGCGATCCGGCGCCTGATGGCTTCGTCGCATGGACGCGCCTGGCTCCCGATCCTATTCGTGGTGGCGGCATGCCATCCCGACCGGTGCCCGTGCGCTGGGAGATCGCAGCAGACGATGCGTTCCGTCGCCTGGTCAAGCGCGGCGAAGCACTAGCGCTCCCCGATCTTGCCCATTCGGTACACGTAGAAGTGAGCGGGCTATTACCCGCGCGCGAGTATTTCTATCGCTTCGTCGCGGGCGGCGACGTCAGCCCGGCTGGGCGCGCGATTACGGCGCCGGCGTTAGGCGCCAGCAACGCCGAGCTAAAATTCGCGTTTGTCTCTTGTCAGCACTACGAGCACGGGTATTACACCGCGTTTCGTCACCTCACGGCTGACAACGTCGACCTGGTCGTGCACCTGGGCGACTACATCTACGAGTACGGAATCGCGAAGGATGCCCCGCCCGCAATAAGGCGACATGATGGCGACGAGATCATCTCGCTCGCGCAGTATCGCAATCGCTACGCCTTGTACAAGAGCGACGCCGATCTCCAAAGCGCGCATGCGTCCGCGCCTTTCATCGTCACATGGGACGATCACGAGGTCGAAAACAATTACGCCGCGACACTTTCCGGCAAAGGCGAATCGCCGCAGCTGTTCCTGTCACGGCGAGCCGCCGCCTACCAGGCGTACTACGAACATCTGCCGCTCCGCCGCTCATCGGTGCCAGACCCTAACGCCGGCATGCGGCTGTATCGGCGACTTCCTTACGGTACGCTGGCTGCGTTCAACGTGCTCGATGAGCGGCAGTATCGCTCGGACCAGCCCTGCGGCGACGGGCGCAAGCCACGCTGCGCCGAGGCACTCGACCCGAACCGCGTCATGTTAGGCAAGGAGCAGGAGCGCTGGCTGCTTGACGGGCTCGCCGGCTCCAACGCTCGTTGGAACTTCCTCGCCAATCAAGTCGTGATGGGCGACAACATGCTGCGCCGTCCGGACGAAGCGGTGGACACCTATCCACTCGACACATGGAACGGCTACGTCGCTGAGCGACAGCGCATCCTTGATTTTCTTGGGACGCGGCGTGCGTCAAATCCCGTCGTGCTCACGGGCGACATCCACGTGAGCATCGCAATGGATCTGCGAGCCGACTGGGCGAACCGGTCGGCACCTAACGTGGCCATCGAGCTGGTCGGCACGTCCATTTCGTCAGGCGGTGACGGTCAGCAAATGCCAGAGTGGGGGCGTTGGACCCTGGGCGGTAACCCGCATATGAAATACTTCGACGGGCGTCGCGGCTATGTGCGCGTCAATGTGTCACGCGAGCGCCTAACGGCGGACTATCGAGTCGTTCCGCTCGTGACGCTGCCCGGTGGTAACGTCGAAACGGCCGCATCCTTCGTCGTCGAAGACGGCCGCGCCGCACTGATTAAGAGTTAGGGCCAGGACCTAACGAGGCCTAACCCCTAACCCCTATCAGCTATCCCTTAGTACCTGTAGTGCTCCGGCTTGTACGGCCCCTGGTCCTTGACGCCGATGTATTCGGCCTGCGCCGGAGTCAGCGTGGTGAGCTTCGCCCCTAACTTCGGCAGGTGCAACCGAGCAACCTTTTCGTCGAGGTGCTTCGGTAGCACGTAGACTTTCTTCTCGTACTTGCCCGCGTTCTGATACAGCTCGAGCTGCGCCAGCACCTGATTCGTGAACGATGCCGACATCACGAAGCTTGGATGTCCCGTCGCGCATCCGAGATTCAGTAAGCGCCCCTCCGCAAGAATCAGGATCGAATTACCGCTCGGAAACACGAACTCATCGTACTGCGGCTTGATGTTCACGCGCTTCATGCCGGGTATCTTCTTCAGCCCGGCCATGTCGATCTCATTGTCGAAGTGCCCGATGTTTCCGACGATCGCCTTGTCCTTCATGCGCTGCATGTGATCGACAGTGATCACGTCTTTGTTGCCGGTGGCCGTGATGAAGATATCGGCCGTCGAGACAACGTCGTCGACTGTCTTCACTTCATATCCTTCCATCGACGCCTGTAGCGCGCAGATCGGATCGATTTCGGTGATAACGACGCGCGCTCCCTGACCGCGCAGCGCCTGCGCGCAGCCCTTCCCCACTTCGCCGTAACCGCACACGACGGCGACCTTTCCACTGAGCATCACATCCGTCGCGCGATTGAGTCCGTCGATCACAGAGTGCCGGCAACCATAGATGTTGTCGAACTTCGACTTCGTGACCGAGTCATTCACGTTGATCGCGGGGAAGCGCAGCGTCCCTTTCTGCATCATCTCATACAGCCGATGCACGCCAGTCGTCGTCTCTTCGGAAACGCCGCGGATCTCGGCGGCCACTTTCGTCCAGCGACCGGGATTCCTCTTTTGCTCCGCGCGTAGCAGCTCCAGAATGACGCCCCACTCTTCGGGGTCGTTGGCGGAGTCGAAGGCCGGCACCTTGCCTAACGCTTCGAAATCTGCTCCTCTGTGAACCAGCAGCGTCGCGTCGCCGCCGTCATCCAGCAGCAGATTCGGGCCACTGCCGTCGGGCCACATGAGCGCCTGCTCGGTGCACCACCAATACTCTTCCAGCGTCTCACCTTTCCAGGCGAAAACCGGAATGCCATGCGGATGCTCTGCTGTACCGTTAGGTCCGACAGCAACGGCCGCTGCCGCGTGATCCTGCGTCGAAAAAATATTGCAGGATACCCAGCGCACTTCCGCGCCTAACGCCGTGAGCGTCTCGATCAGCACGGCTGTCTGCACCGTCATGTGCAGAGACCCCATGATCTTGGCACCTGCCAGCGGGCGCGACCCCGCGTACTCGGCGCGCACCGCCATGAGTCCGGGCATCTCGTGTTCTGCAAGACGAATTTCGTTGCGCCCCCATTCGGCCAGCGAAAGATCTTTCACCTTGAAGGCCGGGCGATCCATTGCGGAAGAAACGGGAGCTGAAGGACGAGCGGTTGTAGACATGACTGCTATCTGAGAGTTGGGGTGAGAACTATTGCGGGCTACGAACGCCCGTCGACACGAAGAGTGACGGACCTTCTGTCGTTACATCTGCCGGAAGTGGGACATACCGCGAACGGCTAAACCCAGCCTGAGCAAACCAAGAGTTCATCTGATCCGGCGAGAATCCTTGCCACACATGACCGAACCTCGCGCGCAGGTCATCTCGCTCGTGCGGCACCATGTCGAGGACGAGCAAGCGGCCGCCTGGTCGCAGCGCACGACTGGCCTCGCGAAGTGCCACACTCGGATCGGCCACGTTGTGCAGCACCAAAGCAAGAATCGCCGCGTCCAATGATTCGTCGGCGAGCGGCAGCGACTCGAGCTCCCCGCTCCTGAGCTCCACGTTCGAGAGATCGGCGATCTGTGTTCGCGCCAGCTCCAGCATGGCAGCCGATGCGTCCACGCCGGTGATGTGCTTCACGAAAGGACTGAGCAGCCGCGTTAGGTGTCCGGTCCCGCACCCCAGATCGCCTACGACTGAGTTTTCATCGAGCAGCGCGAGCAGACCGATGAGAGAAGCGCGCTCGCCGAAAAGCGTTTCCCGCACCTTCTCCCAATCGCTCGCCGCCTGAGCAAAGAAGGCCTGCGAGCGAGCCCGCCGCCTTGCGACCACAGCTCGCACCCGCTCCGCATCGCTGCGCGCCTTCGGTGCTTGGCCAAGATCCGCCGCCACGAGATCCCATAGCTGCCTGGGACCTTCACCGAGCTGCGGGTCCAGCCGGTAGTACCGGCTCGTCCCTTCGGACCTCGACGCTACCCAGCCTTCGTCGCTCAGCAGCCTGAGGTGCCGACTGACCGTTGACTGAGGAAGCCGAACAACGTTACAAAGCTCTCCAACCGTAAGCTCTTGCATTGCAAGCACATGCAGGAGCCTGGCTCGAGTAGGATCGACCAGCGCCGGTAGGCGCTCTAATAGTGCGACGTCAGCCATAATATCCGTATATCTGGATTAAAGGATATACGGACAGATGGCTGCCGTCAACCGCCAGGTATGCGCTACCGGTTAGGAGAGCCTGCTAAGCGCCTGCTGGAGTCGCGGGAGAACGACGGCGATGTCCTCCATCGAGACGGCGCCGACTGAAAGCCGGAACCAGCCGGTGTCTTCACTCGAACCGAAGGCCTGGAACGGCACGACGGCCAGGCCGCACTCGCTCAGCAACCAGCGTCTGACATCGTGGTTCGTGCGCATAACGTCGCCGGACGCCGACTTGCGACCGTGCAGTCCGAAGCGCGCGCTCAAGTACATAGCGCCCATCGGTGCCACGGCGTCGACAGGGAAGCCATCGTTCTTGAGCGCAGTGATTCCCTTGAATAGCGCGTCGAGCCGCTGCTCGAGACCGGCGATGAAGTCACGCCGATAGGACGCGATGATCTCGGGCCTGCCTAACAACTCGGCTGATGCGATCTGCTCGGCTCTCGGCGCCCACGTGCCGACGTGACCGAGGAAGTCGTTAGCCGCTCGGACAATATCTGGCGGCCCGACGAGCCAGCCGACGCGAACGCCAGTAGCCGCAAATGCCTTCGACATCCCGTCGACATACAGCGTGTACGGGCGCATGGCCGGCCGCAGGTCTACCGGGTGGACATGCGTCACGTCGCCGAACGTCAGCTGCCAGTACACTTGATCATAGAGGAGATACAGCGGCCGTTCTCCGGCGCCGCGGCTGGCGTTCTCCTCGAGCACAACGTCGCAAATCGCGCCTAACGCAGCGGCGTCGAATGCGGTTCCGCACGGGTTGAGTGGCGAATTGAGTACGAGGAGTCGGGCGCCGCGCACAGCTGCCTTCAATTGTTGTGCGTTAGGCAGAAATGCGGCCGACGCATCGCAGGTGACGCTCACCGGCGTGGCGTCTACCAGGTGGCAGTAGTAATTCGAGTTCCACGACGGTACGCCGAATACGACGCGGTCCTTGGGATCGACGAGCGTTACGAAGGACCCGTAGATCGCAGGCCGGGACCCTGACGTGACCAGAACTGACTCCGGCTGATATGCGACTCCCAGGGCGCGACCGTAGAAATCAGCCACAGCGGTTCGCAGAACAGGCACACCAGTCGACGGCGGGTAGTTCGTCTCCCGCCGATGCAGCGCGAGGGCAATCTGCTCCTCGAGGAAGGCAGGGATCGGGAACTGTTTCGGATCGAAATCTCCAACCGTCAGATTGCAAATCCGCTCGCCGGCGCCGATCCGCTCGCGGATCTCCGCAGCGATTCGGAGGATCTCGGAGCCTCGCATCGTCATCGCAAGCGCCGAGGTCCTTGGTCCAGCCGCCTCTTCTCGGACTTGCCCTTTTGGCGTAGCACTTGCCATCGGGCGGGACTGCTGGGCGGTAGACTTTGGGACAGTACCAGTTTCAGGTGTCATGGTACGGTGCTGGAGAGTGTGAGCGACACAGCTGGTGCGCTGACATGGCAACTTATCGTGTCTGGCGCCTCAACGCACCGTGATCGTTTGGAGTGTCGAGCTATACTTCACGCTGGTTCCACAAACTCGGGAGCATTGATTGGTGCGCACTCTTCGGCGGGCCGTATTCGTTTTCGGAAGCGTCTGCAGCGCATTTGCACTTGAAGCGCAGTCGACTCCGATTGTACTGCCAGTGCCCCCTGGCGCGCGCGTCAAAGTGACCGCTCCGTCGTTAGTTACTCCACTGATCGCGAACTACCTGGAGATGCGCGGCGACACAGTCGTCCTCGTGGACGATCGAGCTGGGCGCGGACTCTGGTCGATCCCGTACAACGACATACGCTCGCTGCACTTGAGCATCGGTCAGAAAAAGAATCACAGCCCCTACATCGCGCGCGGCGCCGTGTTAGGCGGCGCGGCTGGGTTTCTCATCGGTGTGCTGGCCGCCGCTACGATCGATCCGTCCGACACCACCAAAAAGTTCAAGCGCGTGACCACTGGTGCCATCGTCGGCGTGGGCGGTGCTTTGGCCGGTGGCTTCGTCGGCTCTCGCTTCACAACCGAGAACTGGAGTCCCGTCTCGCTTCGGCGCCGAGTGTCGCTCGCCCCAGCGCCACGAGGAGCACAGCTCCGCGTCGATCTGATCTTCTAAGCGTTAGGCTCAGAACCGCAGTCGTGCGGTTGCAATGAGATTCCGCCCAGCCTGCACGTAATAGAAGGACGCCGAGCCATCGGTGTAGCCGGCCGCGTAAGCGCGACGATCCGTGAGATTGCGCAGCTGCACCAAGAGTGTGTGCCGGCCGAGGTCCATCGTGAGCGTACCGTCCATCGTGTACGCAGCGGGCAGCACGAATCGACTGTCGCCGGTGTTCGCGAGGAATGAGGATCCAACGTAACGTCCGTCGAGGTGGATCCATGTCGCACGAGCTGGCGCAAATGAGATTCGATGGTTCGCGACGAAGCCAGGTGTGAGCAACGGTTCAACATCGCGGTACGTCTGACCTGTCGCGTCATCCACGTACTCTGCGATCCGGCTGCGCGTGAACGCAACGTTCGCTGACGCCGTGAACCGCGAATCCTGAAAGCCGCGATATCCGCCCTCGACTTCTAGACCCTGGCGAACGCTCGCACGCACATTCTTCCGTAGCGGCAAGCCGATGTAGCTGAGCTCTCCGATCGGCGTGATCTCGTTGCGGAAGCGCATGTCGAAGACATTGCCTGACAGTGAGAACGGCCCCGATTCGTGGACGAGACCGACCTCCGCGTCGCGCACGCGTTCCGGACGTACGCGATCGAGCGGGCCAACGAATGCGGCATTGGTCGTGTCGATATTGTCGAAGCCCGCGAACATGTCGTTGCGCGTTGGCTCGCGCCCGTTGCTCCCGTACGACGCGTACCAGGACGTTCGTGGCGTTAGGCGCATACTCACGCCAACTTTCGGATTGACGAACGTCCAGTCGATGTCGCTCCCGTCGATTCCGGCACTACCGTCAGCCGTATATGCGAACGACGCGCGGCGAGCCTGGAAGTCGGCGAACCACGTCGCGCTGCCCTGCTCGACACGTAGCTTGGCGAAGGCACTCACCTCATCCTTGTCCCCGCGGTTGGAGTACACGCGGTTGTGAAGATCGGGCCGCACGAAAAGAAAATGATCGCGATGGTATTGGTTGCCGTGCGCGCCAATCGTGAGACTCGCTTTCCCCCAGCCGCGGCTGAACGTCCCGAACATTCCCGTCATCGTGGAAGCGAGGTTGAAGTTCGAAACGTCAGCGCCGAACGTCACGTCGTAGTCGCCTCCCGCGGACACGTTGTATGCGGTGGCGCCTAACGTGCTATGCTCGTCCAGCTGTCGTGTGACCGTGAGCCCCACGACGCTTTGCCAGAATCGGTCGCTGTCGCTGAGCGGGTTGCTGCGTGGGTCCGCCGTGATCTCTGCCACGCTCGACGCGAGGTATGACAACTGATTGCGCGAGATGCCATACGCAGCTACCAGTTTCGCGATCGTGCGGTCCCCGTAGTAACCGGCGCTCGCAAAGCCACCGGTCGAGCTGTTTCCTGAATGGCGACGATAGCCATCGGTCTCCTGTGTCGACACTCGGCTATACGCACCGACTCGATCGCTCAACATCGACTGCCACTCAGCACTCGCGCGGCTCGTATTGAAAGAGCCTCGGCTCAGCTGCAGCTCTCCGCCTTTCTTGCTACGTCCCAACGGGAACGATTCGAAATTCACGGAGCCGGCATACGCCGCCGTACCTAACGAGCTCGTTCCCACACCGCGCTGCACCTGCACCGACTGGACGCTATTACCGAAGTCCGGGAAGTTGGAAAAGAAAACGCCCTGATCCTCCCCGTCGTTCAGCGGAATGCCGTCGAGTGTGATGTTGATGCGCGTCTGGTCAATTCCACGAATCCTGAAGTACGTGTAGTTGCTGTAGGCTCCTCCGTCTGAATAGGCGGTGATTCCCGGTGTCACGCTAAGCAGGAGTGGAACTTCCTGTCCGCTGTAGCGCTGTTCCAACTCGCGCGCCGGAATCGTGGTCTGCGTTATCGGAGCGGGTCCGCCCATCCCGCTCGCGTCAGCCGCTCCCCGAATCGCGGTGATTGTCACTTTCTCCAGGGCGCGAGTAACGGGCGTGAGAAAAACCCGTATGCCGCTGTCCTGCCGCGGGACGAATTCCACGCTCACATAGCCAGCTCGAACGACGCGAATGCGCGCACCGTTAGGCACATCCAACTGAAACCGCCCGCTGCTATCCGTCGTGGCTATGCCTGCACTGCCGACAGACATGATTGATGCGCCAGCAATGGGAGCTTGCGTGACGGCATCGCGCACCTCTCCGCTCAACACAACGACAGCCAACCACAGCGATAGAAATGACATCTCGTTCGTTACCTCACGCAGCTTCGAAAAACGGATTACCAAGTCGCTCGCCCCCGCGCTGCTGCCATTGCTGGTAAAGCGGCAACGCGATGCGAAACCACGCGGTGAATGTCTCCGGCTTCGCGTTGAGCTCGCGCGCAATTTCAGCGAGCGGAACGGCGCGCCATGCAGCGACCTCGCTCTGGACTGCCGCGACCCGCCCATGAATCAGGCCGCTGAACACATGGTCGTACTCGTGCTCGATCAGGCCGGGTGGAACGGCGCTGCGGTAGCGAAAGCGAAATGCGGGACGCAGACTCGCCACGACGCCTAACTCTTCTTTGAGGCAGCGTCTCGCCGCCACGATCACCGACTCGCCTTCTCTTGGATGTGTGCACGCCGTGTTGGACCACAGCCCGCCGGAGTGATACTTGTCCGGCGCGCGCTGTTGCACGATCAGCGTGCCGGCCGCGTCGAACGCAAAGACAGACACCGCTCGATGGAGACTGCCTACCGTGTGCGCCCGCAGCTTCTCTTCGACGCCGATGGGCCGGTCGTCCTGGTCAACGAGCACGACGTGTGACATGACGCTATTGCACGCGCCCTGCGGCGCGTTCGATGACGCGGCCAAGCTGGTCACAGGCTGCCGCGATACGCTCCGTCGTAAAGCCCGCGAATCCCAACAACAAACCTTGCTGGGGATGTCGCAGCGTGTACGCCGAGACGGGAGAAAGCTCGACACCAACGCTCATCGCATCGGCAGCAATTGAGTGATCCGCGACCGGTACCGTTAGGCGTGCGAGCACGTGCATGCCGCCGTCGTGCGGCTTGAATTCCAGCTCGCCAATGCGTGCGCGGCCATAGTCCAACAGCGCGGCGCGGCGCTCCTGGTAAAGCGTGCGCATCCGTCGGATGTGTCGCTCATAGTGGCCGCCCTCGACGAACGCGGCGAGCACTGCCTGCTGCACGCCCGGCGCATGGCGCCCGGAGACGCCGCGTGCTGCGCGGAATGCGTCCACGAGGTGCGACGGGACGATCACGTACCCCATGCGCAGCGCAGGGAACAGCGTCTTGCTGAACGTGCCGACGTAGACAACTCGGCCGTCGACGTCGAGCGCGCGCAGAGAAGGAAGCGGCGCCCCCGAGTAGCGATACTCGCTGTCGTAGTCGTCCTCGATGATCCAAGCATCCGCTTCACGTGCCCATTCCAGGAGCGCAAGTCGTCGCGCGGCTGTCAGCGTGACACCTAACGGGAATTGATGCGATGGCGTCACGTACGCCGCGCGTGCGGTCGGTGCGCGGCGGCGGCCAATTGTGACATCGATTCCCTCGTCATCGACGGGCACCGGAACGAGTGCTGCCCCCGCGCTTTCGATCGCGGCGCGGGCGCCCATGTATCCCGGATCTTCCACCCATACCTCGTCGCCGGGATCCACAACGAGTCGTGTGGCGAGGTCGAGTCCTTGTTGCGATCCCTCAACGATAAACACCTGCTCCGCGCTGCAATCGATCCCCCGCGCATGGCCCACATGCTGCGCCACGGAGTTGCGAAGCGGCGCGTATCCTGCGGCGTCGCCGTAGAGCAGGGATTCCGATGGCAGGTGTCGCCAGAATCGCGCGCTGAGCTGCGCCCACGTGCGCCAGGGAAACGCATCGAGCGCCGGCACGCCTAACGCGAATGCCACCGCGCGCACGTGCGTTCGCCGTGACTCGCCCCTGGGCGAGGCCATCTGTACACCGCGCGCCGAGAGTCGTGGTGGCCGCGCCAACCCCGGCGCCACCGGGGCCGTAGGCGCAGACTCGACGGCGAGCAGGTGGTCGGGGAGCCCCTGTACGACGTAAGTCCCGCTGCGCTGCTGGCCGCACAGGTACCCTTCCGCGCGCAGCTGCGCGACCGCCGCATCCACGGTTGTTCGCGAAACGCCAAGCGAAGTCGCCAATTCGCGCGCACCAGCGAGGCGACTCCCCCGTGCAACTCGACCGCGCAGGATCGCGCCCCGAATGCCGTCAGCAATCTGACGCGTCAGCGGCTTGACGCTGTCGCGCTCCAATTCCAGCCATAGCGGCGGCGCAGAAACTCGAGCCATTCTGGCCTGCTAATGTACACACTTTCTGGCAATAGCGAACGGGCCAGACAGAATCAATTTTGGGAGTGCAGTTTAGCCCTCGCGGCCATGTAACGGTGACGCTGATTGACGGCTTCGTCTATTCGTGGACCGCACGCTACCAAAGCGTCAACTATCGGAGCGCCGTCTGCTTCGACTGTGGTGTGCAAGCGAACCAGGCACGCCGGCGGCAAGTACTCGATGCCCTTATCCCGCGCTACTTTCCGGGACGCACGGCTGGAGAGGACTTCGAGCCCATGCCTAACGCGCATGTGAACGCCACCGACGTGATCGTGATGACAACCGAGGATGCGACAGCCAAGGTCCGCCGCGGCGGTCCGAAAGGACCGCACGACGACGATCCGCAAGCGCTTAGCTCTGCGGGCGTCGTCGAGCTGCCCAGCGTCGAGCTCCCCTTCCCACGTTAGGTGTACGCGTCGTGCCTGGCATCATTACTCGAGACATGCGCGCCGTCGTTCAGTCGGCCCATCTCTGCTTCGCGGCGACTGTCACGCCAGACGGTCGGCCGAACCTTTCACCGAAAGGCACGATCCGCGTCTGGGACGACAATCACCTGTTCTTTCTCGATATTGCGTCGCCGATGACACGCGCGAATCTCGAGCAATCACCCTGGATCGAGATAAACGTCGTAGATCAACTGTCTCGGCGCGGCTATCGCTTTCTCGGTCGCGCGCAATTGCACGTCGATGGCGATGTCTATGGAGACGCTACTCGGCGCGTGTTTGCCCAGGAGGGAAACACGTATCCAGTTGCCGCTGTCGTTCTCGTCGCCGTCGAACGCGCGCTCCCATTATTCTCGCCCGGGTACCTGCACATAGCTGACGAATCGTCCATGCGCACGACGTGGCGTGAGCGTCGGCGCGAGCTTGACGATGAGTTCGAGCAGTACCTCGACAACACGTTGCCGATGAATCCGCACGAGCCGCACTGAGAATCCAATGATCGCGCGACCGCAACCGACTGAGCACGTTCCCTATTTCTCGAGGTACATCGATCTCGTACCTGACGGCGACTTGCTGGAGCTGCTCGACGCGCAACACCGCACGACGCTAAAGTCGCTGGCGCCTCTTTCTCCGGAGAAAGCGAAGCATCGTTATGCCGATGGAAAGTGGAGCGTCACTGAAGTTGTCGGCCACCTCGCCGACACGGAACGCATCTTCACGTATCGCGTACTGCGCTTCGCGCGCGGCGATGATACACCACTCGCGGGCTACGACGAAAACGCGTACACCCCCGCGGGCCGCTTCGACGATCGTTCGTTAGGCGTCGTCCTCGCGGAATACACCGCGGTGCGCGGAGCCACAGTTGCGCTTCTTCGCGGGCTCCCAGCCGATGCCTTCGAGCGCTCCGGCCCCGCCAACGGCCACCCGATTTCAGTGCGGGCCCTGGCCTATATCATCGCCGGACATGAACGGCACCATCTGCGGGTTCTGGAGGCGCGCTACGGAATCCAGTCATCGGTATAGCCGGCTGGCAACCGCATGACAAAACGCCCGCCTCACTGGGCGGGCGTCATCAGAGTGGCCAGGGACGGGATCGAACCGCCGACACGCGGATTTTCAGTCCGCTGCTCTACCAACTGAGCTACCTGGCCTTGGGATCGAGAAACGTAAGAGGCCACCGCACTAGTGCCAACTCCACCGGACACTTTTGGCGGCACCATCAGACCGCTGACCTCAGACCTCAGACCCGCAGTTAAGCGTTAGGTGGCCGAGTCCCCCGCGACGCCGTGATCACCGACTTGATCCCGCCGCGCACATTGTAGTCTCCGACCACCTGCATCCACTTCGGCCTAACGAGTCCGCTCACGTCATCCAGGATCTGGTTCACCGCGCGCTCGTAGAACACGCCATCGTTCCGATAGCTCCACAGATACAGCTTGAGACTCTTGAGCTCCACGCACGCGGCTGCTGGCGCGTACACGATTGTGATCGTGCCAAAATCGGGAGCGCCACCCTTAAGTAATTCCAATTCGGCCGCATCGCTTTCTATCCCGCCAACCGGACAGAGTGACGTGAATTCCGCGCACGTCATCTGGATCACATAATCCCGATCCGGGTACGGATTCGCGAACGATTCGAGCAATTCGGGCTTCGGCATGCGGGCAAGATTGCACCGCGCCGTTACCACTCGGCAATGCGGATCGTTGTTCCAGAGCACGCGGTCTTCAGTATGGACAGCCTTTGAACCGCGGCCTACTTTGGGAATTAGTGCCGGTGCGTAACGCACTGGCTATCGCCGCCGCGAGAACGGCGTGGCGGCACTCGCCCCCTGGATATCTCCAGGGGGCTCTTCTTTTCTACGTTGTTAGTGCCTTTGAGCTTTGGCCCTTGCCTCTTAGGTCCTGTCTCTCAGTTTCCGCGACGCGGCTTCAAGCAGTTCGAGTTCATCTCGCGTCAAACTCTCGATCCCATGGCGCGAGATCTTGTCGAGGACAGCGTCGAGAGTGCTCGGCGTGCGAGCGGCAGGCGGAGGTGTTGATGGTTGTGCTTCGCGCGCAGGTGAAGCGCGCCGCTCCGTTGCCGCGACTTTGCTCCGCGCGATGACATCATCGATGTCCTCGGCTTTCTCTTTCGCGCGTGGCGCCGACTTTGGCACAGCTCGTGGCATCTCGTCCGGATAATCGGGTGCCTGCGCCACGTGATTGCGAATGCGGTCGATCCCGCTCGTCGCGGACGATGTGCGCAAGTACAACCAGCCAGCGGCCAGGCCGCCAACATGCGCGAGATACGCGACGCCGGTCTGGTCGCCCGCTCCTTGAATTCCAGCTACCACGTTCGCAACAGCCATGATCGCGACGAGCCACTTCACCTTTACCGGCATCACGCCGAACAGATAGACCTCGTCGTTAGGCCAGCGCATTGCATACGCGAGCATTACACCGAACACAGCGGCCGACGCGCCGATGAGGAGCGAGTCGCGCGTGAAGAGAAGGTGGAAGAGCCATCCACCGAGTCCACATAGGATGTAGTAGCGAGTGAACTCGCCGGCGCTCCACGCGCGCTCGACACGCGGACCAAACAGGTAGAGCGTGTACATGTTGAGCGCGAGATGCAGGAACCCACCGTGCACGAACATGTAGGTGACGACGGTCCACCACGACGTCGCGAGGTCACGACTACTGAAGCCAAGTGCCTGTTGAACAGTCGTGGGCCCCAGCAGCGTGAGCTGCAAAAAAAAGACTGCGACGTTGATCGCAATCAGCCACTGCACCGCCGGTGTGATGCGTGGGGCTTCGAGGTCGTCGGTAGGTGGAAAAGCCATGCTGGGTCCTAGTACCGTGCCGCTATCTATGTAGAACGCGCGGAAGATGCAAACGTTCCGAGCGACTCACCCTATCTACACAACCGGCTCGTATTAGCGCGGCGTAACCGGCCCGTTCAAGCGCAGCACAACTCGTACGTCAGGCTGGCGGATCGCCGCTTGTTCAACAAGCATCGACCAACGCCTGTCTAGCGGCTTACGCTCCTCGGCTGGGCTCGGATGCATCACAATCGCCGTTCGCGTGCTCGCCGCCGCCACGGACTCGACGATCCGCAAATAATCGGAGTCACTCGCATTGTCGCGTCCTGCAATCGCCACTGCTACGGCTAAGCCCAGCTTATCGCAAACTCGGACAGACTCTGCGACTCGCTCGAGCGCTGGTTCTTCAACCGTCGTGTCGACAGTGATCTGAATCAACTGTACGAAAGGCTGCAATCTTTCGATCACTCCGGGACGCTGACCGTCAGTGTCCAGCATCACAGGCACTTTCGCGTTGAGTAGCTTGAGACTCGCAACAAGAAACGCATCGTTCGCAAGCGCATCTCGTCCCGCGATGCAGATCGAATGCACATGACTGCGCTCGAGCGCCCGCTGCACTTCACGCGTGAGCGCATCAGCCGTGTACATCATCGCGGTCTCGGCCGGTCCCGCGAACTTGATGAACAACTGCCTGCGACCGCTCCACGCGCCATGTTGCTGAAGACCGATTGGGACGCCGGCGAGTGCTGCGGCGACGGGAGGTGTCGTGCTCATGGACGATCCGGGGCGGACATAGCGAGGTAAACGATACGCTCACAAAGCTCTGAGAACGAGATGCCTGCTGCTTGAGCAGCTTGCGGCATCAGACTGAGCTCCGTCATTCCCGGCAGTGTATTCGCCTCGAGGCAGAACGAAACGCCATCGTCCCGCCTGCGAAAATCGATGCGGCCGTAGCCGCTCAACTTGAGCGCCCGATACGCGCGCAGAGCGAGTGCTTGGAGTCGTTCGCCTTCATCGCGCGCAAGTTTGGCTGGAAACTCCTCCACCGCCATCCCCGCCGTGTACTTGCACTCGTAGTCATAGATCTCGTGCTTCGGGATGATCTCGCCGATTGGAAGCGCCTGATCGCCCAGGATGCTCACGGTGAGCTCGCGACCAGGAACGTACGCCTCGATCATGACCTCGTCGTCATAGCGGCGTGCTTCTTTCACGGCCGGGATGAGCTCCTCGCTCTTTCGAACCAGCGTTAGGCCCACCGTTGACCCCTGCTTGGATGGCTTGACGACAACCGGCAAACCAAGCTCGCGCTCGACTTGTGCCGGCGATACCGGCGCCATCAGCCAATCCGCCGTCATCACGCCGGCAGCTCGAAAGAGCTGCTTCGAAAGGTCTTTGTCCATCGCCAGCGCGCTCGACAAGTGACCGCTTCCTGTGTAGCGAACGCTGGAGAGGTCGAGCAATGCTTGGATTGTGCCATCCTCTCCTTGGCCACCGTGCAACGCGAGGAATACGACCTCGGCATTACGCACCGCGGGATCGGTTCCCAGTGACGGCGAAAGCGAAGTCCGTTCCATTTGCGAGAGGTCTTCGAGCGACGGCGGCTTCACTTTCATTCCTTCAGCCGCGACCTGGGCTTCGTCTTCCTGTTTAATGACGCCGCGCGCGGTATCGAACGCATTGACGTCGTGACCACGGCTTCGCAGTGCCTGGACGATACGCAGGCCCGATGCGATTGACACATCGCGCTCCGCAGATGTGCCACCCATCAGCACCGTTATGCGCATTGCCTAACGCGCCATCAGATAGGCGAGCAAGTCCGACCGGGTGACGATCCCCAGCACACGACTTCCCGATTGAATGAGAACCGCAGGGTTGGCCTTGGAAAGAATCTTCGTCGCTGCGTCGACAGGCATGTCTCCATCGAGGACCGGCAATGGAGCCTCCATCGTGTCGCTCACTGATCCGTCGAGAACCTTAGGCTGCTCCAGAGCTTGCGCGGCCAGTGCCGATTCGGTCACTGAACCGACGCACACCGGGCCGTCCATCACTGGCAGCTGTGAAACGTCGTGCAGCGCCATGAGTCGCAACGCTTGGCGCACGGTGGCGCCGGGCGTGGTGCTTACGACACCTGGACCTTCATCCGGCTTGCGGCGAATGAGATCGCTCAGCGTTGCCTTGTCGGCTTCCAGCAACTGATTCTCGCGCATCCACTCGTCGCTGAACTGTTTCGAGAGATACCGCTCACCCGTATCGCACAGCAGGGTGACGACGTAGGCATCGGGCGTGTTGAGCCGCCTGGCGACGTTGAGGGCAACGTACGCAATGAGGCCCGACGAGCCGCCCACGAAGAGGCCTTCTTCCCGCGTTAGGCGGCGCGCCATCAGGAAGGCATCCTTGTCCGAGACAGTCTGGAACTCGTCCACGACGCTCATGTCGAGTGTGCCGGGAAGTTTGTCCTGGCCGATCCCTTCCACCTTGTACGGCGTTCCTTCGAGCCTGTTTTGACCTTGGCTGCGCCACAGCTCGGCGAGGATGGAGCCTTGTGGGTCCCCAACGATCACTTTGATCGCCGGGTTTTTCTCTTTGAGGTAGCGTCCGACGCCGGTCACATTGCCGCCAGTGCCTGCGCCTGTCACGTAATGCGTGATGCGTCCTTCGGTCTGCTCCCAGAGCTCCGGTCCAGTCGTATCGTAGTGCGCCGCCGGATTCGCGTCATTATAGAATTGATTCGCGAGAATCGCGTTAGGTGTCTCCGACGCGATCCGCTTCGCCGTCATGATGTAGTTGTCGGGGTGATCCGGCGGCACGGCGGTGGGTGTCACGATGACCTCGGCCCCGAATGCCTTGAGCAGGCGTACTTTCTCCTGCGACATCTTGTCCGGCATCGTGAAGATGCAGCGGTACCCACGCAGCGCCGCAGCGATCGCGAGTCCAACTCCTGTGTTACCGCTCGTCCCCTCGACGATCGTCCCGCCGGGCTTGAGCCGCCCTTCCCGTTCCGCCTGCTCGATGATGGGAAGACCGATGCGATCCTTGAGCGAGCCGCCGGGGTTGAAGAACTCGGCTTTGCCGTAGACCGGCGTTTGAATACCGCGCGTGACGTGCGTTAGGCGAATGAGCGGCGTCCAGCCGATCGTATCCAGCACCGATCGGTACGGCCGCTTGTTGCGCTCAACTGCGGTATCAGAGCTCGCCTCGACGCTGGTCATATGTCACTCGCGTTAGGATCTAACGACCAGGTACTGAACTATGCGTATCAGCCGGCGTCCGACCGTCAGCAGGTACCCGAAATTTCACGGGGAAAAGAACAGTGAGAGCCACCGGACGTCCATTGAGCATCGCCGGCCTGAACAGCAACGCGGGTGCCCCCTCGATTGCCGCGGCGTCCAGCTGTGGTTTACCAGACGACTCCGCTACGCGCGTGGATTCAGCGACGACCGCCCCAACGGAGTCCACGTGCAGCCGAAGGGTCACGTCCCCCTCGATTCCTCTCTCGTACAGTTCCAGCGGATAGCGAAACGGGATGAGCTCGGTCCTAAGCTGAGGCAGCGAATCCACGACGTTCCTCGGCGGCACTGGCGCGCATGCAATAGCCAGGAATAACCAGATCACCGGGACCCAGGTTCTCACGTGCGAGCCTGCAGGGCTAACTCATCCAATAGCTGAAGCGCGGCGAGCGGCGTCATGCTCTCAGTGCGGACGCTTTGCAGCCGAGCGACGACGGGATGCATGGATGGTGCGAAGAGCGAAAGCTGAGCTGCCGCGGGCTCCTGGTCTCCCGCAAGCCGCCTAACAAGTTCGTCCCCCTCCAGCAAGCCGAGAACAGCCCGCGCCCTTTGTATCACGGCGTCCGGCAGTCCCGCGAGCCGCCCAACCTCGATGCCATACGAGCGATCAGCGGGGCCCGGCTGCAATCGATGCAGAAAAAGTATTTCGTCACCCACTTCGCGGACTGCCACATTATAGTTGCGAAGAGCGCCTAATTCGGCTGCGAGCTGAGTGAGCTCGTGATAATGCGTGGCAAAGATTGTCTTGCAGCCGATCTTTTCGTGCACGTGCTCGCTCACTGCCCACGCGATCGACACGCCGTCATACGTCGACGTCCCGCGGCCGATTTCATCCAGCAACACAAGACTCCGGACCGTCGCTGCGTGAAGAATTGCGCTCGTCTCGGCCATTTCGACCATGAACGTCGACTGCCCGCGAACCAGGTTGTCGCTCGCGCCTACGCGCGTGAACAGACGGTCGACAATTCCAAGCGTGGCTTGTGCAGCAGGGACAAAGCACCCGATCTGCGCCATCAGCACGATCAGACCGACTTGCCGCAGAATCGTGGACTTCCCGGCCATGTTCGGGCCGGTGAGGATGATCATGCGCGCATCGGGCGTTAGGCACACGTCGTTCGGAATGAACGCGTCACGAGCCATCATGCGCTCGACTACCGGATGACGGCCTCCTCTGACATTCAGGTCGAAGGCATCCGTCATTTCCGGACGCACATATCGCTCGCGCGTGGCCACCGCGGCGAACGACAACAAGACGTCCAGTATCGCGATCTGGGTCGCTACCGCCTGCAAGCGACCAATTTCAGCGCCCACGCTGCGCCGCAACTGTTCGAAAAGCTCGCGCTCTCGCTCCTCGATTCGCTCAGTCGCAGTCAGCACACGCTCTTCGTATTCCTTGAGCGCCGGCGTGACGTAGCGCTCTGCGCCAGTAAGCGTCTGCCGTCGCTGATAGTCCGCGGGAATCAGATGCTTGTTGGCGTTCGTGATTTCGATGTAGTAGCCGAAGACTTTATTGTAGCCGACCTTGAGCGACGATATTCCCGTGCGTGCTCGTTCTGCCGCTTGGATCTGCGCGATCGCGTCGCGTCCTCCATCACGCAGAGCCCGAAGCTCGTCCAGCGTGCCATCGACACCGGAACGAATCGTGTCTCCTTCACTACCACCCAGGACGACCGGTGGTCGATCGACGAGGTGCTGCGCGATTGCATCGGCGATTTCGCGGCAATCGTCCCAGGCCTCCACGATGCCTTTGAGCAGACCTACCGGCTCGATAGTGTGCAGCGCCGACTTCACGTTAGGCAGGCGCGTGAGCGAATCGCGTAGGCCACCCATGTCGCGGGGCGTGGCCCGTCCAGCAGCGACTTTTGCCGCGAGCCGCTCGATGTCGCGAACTCCATCGAGCGCTTCGGTGAGCGAGAGCTGTACCTCTGGGCGCTCTTTCAGCGCGCCTACAGCGTCCAGCCGCGCATCGATTTCTGCGCGGTCGAGCAAGGGTGCAAGCAACCATTCGCGAAGCTTGCGCGCACCCATCGGCGTCAGCGTTCGATCGAGTACGCCGAGCAACGTCCCACTTTTCTCGCGCTCAGCGTGGCCGTTGCCGCTCTCCGCACCACGGAGCGGCTCCATCAGTTCGAGATTCCGCCGTGTCATCTCATCGAGCGGCATGGTACGCGCGGCTGACTCTACCTGCGGACGCATAAGGTGCGGCATGCCACTCGGCTGTAGCTCCGCCAGGTAGCGCAGCAACGCGCCTGCAGCGCCGAGCGCTGCGTCATGGTCGCCAGTTACTCCCAGGCCATCGAGCGCGTTCACGCGAAAGCGTCGTGTAAGATCCTCACGCGCCAGGGCGACGTCGAATTCCCACGCCTCACGCTCGGTAACGAGCGCACCGGCCAGTCCCGGAATGCGTGTGGAGGCGCTAGCCGCGGCATGCGGAACGAGCACTTCGCGTGGCGCGAGGCGCGCGATGACGCCTTCGACTTCGCTGCTGGCGCAGGTGATGAGCCGAAAGGTTCCGATCGAGACGTCGGCCGCCGCGATACCTAACGCGCCGGCATGCTCCAACACGGCGCACATGTAATTGTGTCGCTCACTGTCGAGCAGCTCGTCGTTGAACGCCGCGCCGGGCGTGACGGTTTCCACAACTGCGCGCCTAACGACGCCCTTCGCGAGCCTTGGATCTTCCACCTGCTCGCAGACCGCCACCCGGTGCCCGAGCTGCACCAATCGTCGTAGATAGTCGTGACCGGCTTTGACCGGTACGCCGGCAAGGGGCACGTCGGCCGCGCCTCCGTTGTTGCGCGACGTCAGCGTTAGGCCAAGCTCGCGAGACGCCAGCTCCGCATCGTCGTAAAACATCTCGTAGAAGTCACCCATGCGAAAAAACAAAATCGCGCCGGGATGCTGAGCCTTGATTTCCCGGTACTGCTGCATGAGTGGCGTACCGCTAGCCTCACGCGTCACGACGGTTCCGCCTCGGTGATTATTCCCCGCAGGCCTGCTCGCGTCATTGCGCGTTGCGCTTCTTCTCGTGTCGCATAACGACCGATGCGCACCCGAAACGGCGCCTTCGTACCGAGTACTCGCGCGGGTAGACCGCGGCGCTGAAGTTGTCGCGCCAAGGACGTTGCCTCACGCAGCGTGTTATATGCGGCCACCTGAATTGCGAACTGCCCCTTCGCAGATGTCGCTGCTGTCCTCGACGGCGGCCGATCGGTCGTGTCGCGGATTGCTGCCGAGTCGCTGGGAGGCGTGGGTGAAGCAACTGACACACAAGAGGCATGCAGGTAATTGATCTGGTTCTTGAGTTCTACGTCATTCGCATCGACGCTTGCGCGAGCCGAGTTGAGCAACGCACAGGCGCGATCCGTCTCTCCATCGTCGCGGGCTATGCGCGCCAACAAATATTGCGCGCGAGCAATCTGATCGCTCTTGGGATAGTCCGAATGCAATTTCTCGAGATGTCGTCGAGCGCGATCGCGTGCCTGCCGGGCCATTTCAAGCTCTGCCAACCGGAGCAGCGCTGAACTCGCGCGTGGAGCGAGTGGGTACTCCACGGCGACTCTCAGATAGTCGCGTTCAGCACCGGCGGCCGTCGAATCCAGAACAGCATGCCAATACAATGCTTCGATGAACGTGTCACTTCCTTCGGGTGCGGCAGCGAGAACCGAGTCAGTTAATGCACGTGCTGCGCTGCTGTTGCCTGCGCTGGCCAAACGCTCCATGCGACTGATGACGTCAGACGCATGCTGTCCATTGCAAGGCCGTGAAAGAAGCGCAAGCCCTACGAGTAGGATGCCGCAACACTGAAGGTGCACAGTCACTATGACCTAAGCAGCCACGCGTTGCGCGTCGCCGCACAGCGCAAGGACCACCGAGCTCAGTATCTGCTCGTCTGTCGCAACACGCGAATCTTTCGCGGACCGGTCCGCCGCGAGAAGGACACGTACGCCTGATTGTATATCGGCGTCTGACCACATCGGCGCGCTGCGTGCCCAACGCTCGACAGCTTCTCCCCAGGGGCTTCCGGTGTTTATGGAACCGGACTTGAGCAACTCCCACATCCGATTGCGTACAGCGCCCTCCGACCCGCCGCTGCGCCGAGCTGCACCTGCAATGCCGACCGCAAGCAGCTGCGTGCCTAACGCCGTGATGATGGGCACGAGTCCGTTTTTGGGTTGTGATAGGACCGGCCCCACGAGACGCAGGGCCGTAGCGGCCTGTCGCTTGGCCACCGCGTCCAGCAGATCGCCTAACGTCTCTCCATGACGCACACCAATCACGGCCTCGACCGTTGTGACGTCGATTTGCTCGCCACCGTAACTCACGCTCTTGTCGATCTCGGCTGCGAGCATTGCGAGATCATTGCCAACCGTCTCGGCCAGAAACGCTGCGGCTTCATCCGACAGCCGCGCCCCATGAACAGAGCGGGCGTGATCCACCATCCAGGCTGCCACTCGCGGCCCTTCGAGCGGCGTAAATTCGACCGCTGTTGCCAGTTGCATCAAGACAGAATCTGTCTTCTCCGAGGCCGGCGAGACCATGACAAGAACGACGTCCGGCGCGGGCTTTAGCAGATACTGCTCGAGCACGGCGCGGGCATCCTTCTTCAGGCCTCCGGCATCACGCAAGATGATCAGGCGTCGCTCTGCCAGCATTGGCGGAGACGCCAGCAGCATGCCTAACGCGGCGCCGTCCAGGCCTGCGCTGCGGCGCTGATCCAGATTGAAGTCGCGCGTCGCAGAATCCACAGCGCTGCTCACCAGCAACTGTAGTGTGCGTTCCTTTAGATAGTCTTCGTCGCCGTGAAAGTAGTATGCTGGCTCGAAGCGTTTCTGCTCGAAGTTTTTGTTGAGAGACTGGAGCGCGCCGCGAGACATGTCCCCAATATATCGCTCACCGTCAGAGCGCCTGCTCGGGACCTAGCGCTCGCGTGAATCCTCTTCGAGACGCGCTGTCGCAAAGCGAATTGGCATTTGATCGGCGACGTAGGCGAGCGACCAGATAGGCGCGCTCGTCGAAACAGCGGCCGCCAACGCCGACGACGAGGCGAACGACGTTTCGGGTACCGCGGGCACACTGGCAATGACGCCCGGCAATCGCGGTTCTATTTGCGGCACAGCTTCTTCGAACTGCAGTTCAACAGCGATCGCGCCAACGGCTACGAGAGCAGCGGCCGTTGCTGCGAATACGGCCAGACTCGGTCCACGCATGAGCGGAACGGGCGTTGATAAGCGCACACGTTCTGCATCGAGTCTCGAACGAAGTCGTGAGCCGAATTCGCTCGACGGAACTATCGGTTCGAGACTTCGCGCTGCCATCAACGACCTCCGAACCAGCGCATCGTGCTCGGCGCAGGAGCGGCAGCTCCGTAGGTGTTCCTCCATAGCCAGGTGCTCGACACCCGGCAGGGTGTCATCGACAAAGGCTACGTGGCTGTTTCTGAAGGCGCGACAGTCCATCATGGGGCAACCGCTTAGGTGCCCCTCGGTACCCACGCCCCACACGTCAGTTCCGTCAGAACCGGCCTTTTTTGGTGAGGCAGGTCACGGACCGTCGTCTGGGGCGATGGGCTCTACTTGAGGTGAGGCTCGATCAGCGCGGCGAAAGCGTTGCGTGCCCGATTTAGCCGCGACTTCACCGTACCCAAGTTGCAAGCCGTGATCTCCGCAATCTCCTCGTACGACTTCCCCTCCAACTCACGGAGGACGAAGACCTGTCGATGATGACCGGGCAGCTTGGTGACCGCCTCCTCGACGAGCTCCCGCAAGTGACGCTTTCTAAAGAGATCATCAGGTCGTGACGCCGTGTCTTCGAATTGCACCGGCCTGTCATCGTCCTGCCAGTTCTGCTTGATAGCCTGGAATAGCACGAGCGGGTTTCGCGCGCGATTCCGCAGCTCGTTCTTCGCCAGGTTCGACGCGATGGTGTAGATCCACGTGGAGAATTTCTTCGAGCGGTCGAAGCGGTGTAGATGGCGATACACTCGCACGAACACTTCCTGCACGAGATCTTCGCCTCGCTCGCGATCGCCGATCGTACGGTAGATGAAGTTCAGCAGGCGCGTCTGATACCGAGCGACGAGTTCATCGAAGGCCCGCTCTTCGCCAGCGAGATACGCCGTCACCAGGGCGGCGTCGTCCTTGGCCCTGAGCTCCCCTCGGATCGCCGCACCAGAGAGCACTTCGGTGCTCCCAACAGTTGCGACATCGCTCATATACGCTCCTATAAAGGCTTGGCTCGACGGATGCCCCGCGTAGTGCTGAACCCTCATCGAACCCGCAACCCTATGAGGCACGCCACGTGCCCTGGAGGGTTGCCTTCATCCGTGGCCGCTAACCCTTTATAGGCTCTACGGTTACTGCACTTCTTCTGCCGCGGGGAGCGGGCTCGTCAGTGGGGGAGCGTCCTTTCCTAATGACACTTCGATTGGCGACCTGTCCACTAATTGTTGACATGTGCTCCAATAGCGGTCAAAGCGCGCGCCTAAGAGTCGCGTCTGAACGCCGCTACATGAAGCAACGCCACGACAGTCTTCGCATCGTGGATCTCACTGCGTTTTATCATCTGCAGCACCTGCGACAGAGGAAGCGTCAGCGACGTGAGAAACTCGTCGCGCTCGCGACGCTCTTGGCCACTCGTTAGGCCCCATGCGAGAAACAAGTGGATGCGCTCGTCAGTGAACCCTGGCGTCGTGAAGACCGAGATGAGCGGCTTCATGTGTGCGGCGCGATATCCGGTCTCTTCCTCTAACTCGCGGTGCGCACACGTCACAGGAGACTCCTCGTTGTCGAGGCGGCCAGCGGGAACCTCGTACACGTATCCGTCAGCAGCGTATCGATACTGGCGGATCAGCACGACGCGCGGGTCAGCGTCGGATGGATCATCGAGCAGTGGTACAACCGCGCTCGCGCCCGAGTGACGGATGATCTCGAGCTCGCCCTGCGAGCCATCCGGAAATCTTACGGTATCGACCTCCAGGTTCAGCACGCGTCCGGTATAGACGCGCCGGCTGGAGACACGTGCAGGATTGTTCATGCCTCGTTAGGCTACGTGGACGCAACCCGCAGCACTTCGCGGCCCAACGGTGCGACGGTCGGTTCGATCGCACTCGCTGCACCGAGCGCGACGACTTGTAATCGCGACGGGTCGAGATGCTTCTGCGCCGCGCTCAACACTTCATCCGCTGAGACGGAGAGAATACGATCGCGGTATGTCTCGAAGTAGTCCGGCGGCAATCCGAACACTCGCATTGCAGCCAATGCCGCGGCGATAGCCGCCGTTGTTTCGTAGCGAATCGGAAAAACGCCTGCGAGGTAGTTCACTGCCAGCGAGCGTTCGTCTTCAGTGACCGGCGACTGCCGAATGCGATCCAATTCTGCCAGTACTTCGCGAATCGCTGACGCCGTGGCGTCTGTCTGAACTGCCGTCGAGATCATGAAGGGCCCCGACTGCACACGCCACTCGAAAGCTGAGAACGCGCCGTATGTAAAGCCGTGCTTCTCGCGCAGGTTCAAATTGATGCGCGAGCTGAACAAGCCACCGAGGATGCTGTTCATTACAACGACGGCGAAATAATCCGGATGTCGTCGCGGTATGCCGACATGACCAATGCGCAGCTCCGTCTGCGACGCGCCGGACCGGTCGACAACGTGAATGGCGGTGCGTTCGGCCGCGCGATCTAGAATCGCACTGCTATCCGCAGAGGTGCCGGGCGTCCAGTCGCCTAACGACTCACGCACGCGTGCGAGCGTCGCGTCCACATCGACGGCACCGACGACAATGACACACGTGCGTTCTGGCGTGAATGTGGCGGCATGATACGCTTGCACCATAGCCCGATCGAACGTGCGAATCGTCGCGCTGTCACCTGCCTCGGGCAGCGCAAAGCGAGCCTTGGGATCATAGACCACGCTTGCGAATACATCGTCAGCGTGCTGTCTTGGTTCCAGTCGCGCCTGTTCGCGTTCT
>DASYRX010000307.1:0-29851 GCA_036003845.1 Gemmatimonadaceae bacterium
TCCGTCGCATCTCCGTGGAGGCAATCGTCCAGACGGATCCGTTCCCGATCGCCGGCGTGAAAGCCGCGCGCGAGATACCGGCCGATCCGACGGAGCTCGACGATCTGATTGCGCGCGTAGTCTCCGCCGCGGAGACGCTCGCCGATCTGGTCGATCGTATCCCAGACGAAGTGCCGCAGATCCTCAAGATGAACGTCTCGGATCCGGGGCGCTTCGCCGACCTCGCCGCGACGAACATGAACTTCCGCATCTCGGACAAAGACGAAGTGCTGCAACGTTTAGATGTCGGCCAACGCTTGCGCTTCATCCTGTCGCGACTCGAACGCGAAGTTCAGCGCGCTCGCGTCATGGAAGACGTGAAACGACAGACCGAAGTGAAGATCGAGCAGCATCAGCGCGAGTTCTACCTGAGACAGCAGCTGCGCGCGATTCAAGCCGAGTTAGGCGAGACGGACCCGGGCGAGAAGGAAACGATCGAGACGCTCAAGAAGATCGACGAAGCGAAGCTCCCGGAAAAAGTCGCTCAAGAAGCGCGGCGTGAGACCGAACGTCTCAAGATGCTTTCGCCGGCGTCGAGCGAATACCAGGTGATTCGGACGTACCTCGACTGGATCCTCTCGTTGCCCTGGCACAAGCGCTCAGGCGACGAGGAGATCGAGCTCAAGCGAGTCGAAGAGCTGCTCGACGAACGGCACTACGGGCTGTCCGAGGCGAAAGAGCGTATCACGGAATTCCTCGCCGTGCGCAAACTGCGCGGCGGCGACCCGCACGGGCCAATCCTCTGCTTCGTCGGTCCGCCGGGTACCGGTAAGACCTCGTTAGGCGCGGCGATAGCGAAGGCGATCGGCCGCTCGTTCTATCGCATCGCGGTTGGCGGCGTGCGCGATGAAGCGGAGATTCGCGGGCATCGGCGCACGTACGTCGGCGCCATGCCGGGATTGTTGATTCAGGCGCTGCGTCGCGTCGGCGTGCGCGATCCGGTGCTCATGATCGACGAGATCGATAAGATGTCCGGCGGCGGGTCTACCGGCGATCCGACGGCCGCGATGCTCGAAGTTCTGGATCCTTCTCAGAATCACGACTTCGTCGATCACTATTTGAATCTGCCGTTCGATCTGTCATCGACGCTGTTCATCTGCACGGCGAACAATCTCTTCGACATTCCGCCTCCGCTGCGGGATCGCCTCGAGGTCATTCGCATTGCGGGTTACACGATCGAGGAGAAGGTCGAGATCGCGTGGCGCTACTTGCTCCCGCGGTTGCTCGAGGAGCACGGACTCACCGACAAGGATCTGCAGTTCACCGACGAGGTCCTCGGCTACATCTCGTCGCGCTATTCGCGCGAGGCGGGGCTGCGCAACTTCGAGCGCAACATCGCCACGATCATGCGCAAGCGAGCGCGCAAGAAGGCTGACGGTGAGGACGGCGCGTGGGTGATCGATCTTGCGAAGGTCGAGGAGATCCTCGGCGGTCCTCGGTACGCGATGGAAGAGGCAGAGAAGGAGCCGGAGATCGGCACCGTCACAGGTCTCGCGTGGACGTCGACGGGCGGCGACCTCATGACAATCGAGGCCCTGCGCATGCCGGGCACCGGCAAACTCACGGTAACTGGGCAACTCGGCGACGTCATGCGCGAGTCGGTTGACGCCGCGTTTTCCTACGTGCGCTCGCGCGCAGATGTGCTTGGCGTTAGCGAATCGGCGTTCGGAAGTACCGACCTGCACATTCACTTCCCGGCCGGCTCGATTCCAAAGGACGGTCCCAGCGCGGGTATCGCGGTGACGCTCGCCATCGCCAGCGTATTGAGCCGGCGGCCCGTTAGGCGCGACGTCGCGATGACCGGCGAGGTTACGCTGCGAGGGCGCGTGCTCGAGATCGGCGGCGTCAAGGAAAAGGTGCTCGCGGCGTATCGCGCTGGTCTGCGCGAGGTGATCCTGCCGGTATCGAACCAGAAGGATTTGCGCGAAGTGCCTGACGAGGTTCGCACGAACATGGCCTTCACGTTCGTCAGCACGCTGGATGAGGTAATGCGTCACGCGATGCTGGCGCCGGTGAGCACGGACGGCGCCGCGCCACCACCGGACAGCGAAGTCCCGTTGTCGACCACTCCGATCGTCGACGCGCCGCGAATCGTCGCTCAGACGGCGTAACGACTACGCGGTCGGCGCGCATTCACCGGCCGAGGCCGCTTACGTCCGTCGAGTTGTGAACGGTTAGGCAGCAGCGCGCGGTTTTTCTGGCGCGATTCGCACGGGACTTATATGTTCGCGCGTGATGCTGCGTTCGTTGCTCGCTCTGACACTTGTTACCGGCGTGGCCGTGAGCGGCCTGCCCTGTCAGACGTCGACGCAACGATTTCGAGTTGAAGAAGGTCCGAGGCCTCCAGCTGAAGGCGCGCAAAACAGCGACTCAGTGGATCGCGTTCGCGCGATCATCGGCCGCGGCGACTACGAGCAGGCGCGCAGGCTAGCCGAAGAGGCTCGCGGATTCCGCGTTGTGATCTCGCTCGACGATCGCGCCCTTTGGGTGCTGCGGGACAACGACACGATCCGGACAGCCAGCATAGGCGTGGCTTCGGGCATTACGCTCGACTATGCCGGCCGCAAATGGACGTTCCGTACTCCGCGAGGCAGGCGCACTGTCATCGGCAGTAGCGTCGCTCCCTTCTGGACGCCGCCAGATTGGGCGTACGCGGAAACGGCGCATCGGTACAATCTGCAGCTCGCGTGGCTTTCGCCTGACAAGCCGGTCACCTTGCGTAATGGTCGCAGCCTAACGGTGCGGAATCGCGCGGTCGGGGTGCTCGACAGCGACGGCGTATTCTTGGCACTTCCGAGGGACGAACACATCGTCTTCGAATCGACGCTGTTTGTCCCGCCGTACGGCACGATCAACCGACAGCTCAAAGGCCAGCTGGGTCCGTACGCGCTGGACCTGGGCGGCGGCTACCTGTTGCATGGCGGGCCGGCTAGCGACAGCACCAGCCTCGCGCCTACCCACGGCTGCATCCGCCTCAGCGACGCCGACCTAGAGTGGCTGTATAGCCACGTCGATAAGGGGACGCCGGTCTACATCTACTAGCCGGTCGGCACCAGACTTACTCCCAGAGTCAAGACAAGGAGCTTTGAGTCACGTTACCTGGTGATCGCGTACAAAATCAGCCCCACGAGCCCGCCCACTAGCGTCCCATTGATCCTGATGAACTGGAGATCTCGCCCGATCGCGAGCTCGATGCGGCGCGACGTCGCCGTCGGATCCCAGCCGCGCACGGTGTAGGCGATCAGATCGCCGACTTCGGACTGATAGCGCTCGACGAGCGCCAGCACGCCATTTCGCAGCCAGTCTTCGACGCGCGAGAGCAGCGCCGGATCCTCCAGGATCGCGCTGCCTAACCGTGCCAGAGCATTCGCGATCGTATCTACATCGGACTCGTCCGCGCGCTCGGCGCGGCGCACGAGCGCCTGCTTCGTGTCCTTCCAAATGGAGGACGAGAAGTGCCTAACGGCATCAGCGCTTAACAGCTCTTCCTTCAGCTGCTCGGCACGCGCCATGACGTCGGGCGAGTTGTGCAGATCGTCGATGAAGCGTTTGAGGGCGGCATCGAAGCGCAGGCGCAGCGGATGCTCCCTCTCATCGCGGATCTCCGTGAGCGTGTTTTCGATCCCGTTAATCACCTTCTCGAAGATCTTGTTGTCGACTGCGCCCGGGACCCACCACGGCGTCTCGCGTTCGATGCGCTGGCGAATCACATCCTCGTTTTCGGTGACGGCGCGCGCGGCGAGACGGATCGCCTCGTCCAGCAGCTCTTGGTGACGATTCCCAGCCGTGATGACAGACAGCGCCTTGCCCACCATCGGCGCCACTCGTGCGCTGCGGATGCGATCAGCGAGGGCGGTGTCGATCATCGCTTGAACGTCGTCGTCGCGAAGCGACTCGGCCGCCGTGACCAACGCGCGTGCCGCGTGCCCTGCGACGAGACGACTGTTAGCCGGATTGCTGAGCCAGCGCGCGAGCCGCTCGCCGAGCCGGGCGTCCCGGAGCCGGACCTCGACGACCTGACGATTCAGGAAGTTGCGCTGGACGAACCCGCCCAGGACCTGGCCAACGCGATCCTTACGCGCCGGAATGATCGCCGTGTGCGGAATCGGGATGCCTAACGGGTGCTTGAACAACGCCGTGACCGCAAACCAGTCCGCCAGACCGCCGACGAGAGCAGCTTCGGTAAATGCCTGCACCCAGCCCAGCCACGGGTAGCGTCCCCTAAAAACGAGCGACAGAGCAAAGACGACAGCCGCCGCGACGAGTAGTCCCGCCGCACGCGCCTTCATCCTCGCCAGCTGGCGCGCGCGCTGCTGCTCGTCGAACGCCGTCAGCGGTTGCCCGAGCGCACCGGGAACCTCCTTGCTGGCAGCGACGTTCGGCTGCTCGCTTTCCGTCGCCGTTAGGCGCGCGGGGTCCTTTGTCGCCGCGCCGCTCACTCTGCCAGCCGCACCCGCGAGACGTCGATGAGGTCAATTGGCGTTCCCTTGGGCGCATCGACGAAGACGATGGCGGGACGCCCCTGCACTTCCACGGCAATCAGCGCGAGCACGCGATCTCCAACCGAATACATGCGCGTCATCCCATCCGGCTTGCCCGGCTGAATGTTTCTGAAGCGCCTCAATAGAGCCGCGTCGAAGACATCGCGAAACTCAGCGGCGTTCACCGGTGAATCCCAGATCGAGAGCCAGGCGAGCGCCTCTCCGCGGCCAAGATCGATGAGCTGATAACGGTCGCCATCCCAGCCGGCAGCGCCGCGGATCGAAGCCGACTGATCCTTGAGATGCTCGTAAAGCAAGAGGCGCGTCTCGAATTCGCCGAGGTTGTTCTCGTAGGCAACCTTGCCGACGCGAGGCGCCGGGAGCGTGATGTCCGTCGGATCGTCGTGAGTCTCGAAGAACCGCTCGGGATGAATGACCTGCTCCGTCGACGCAGGAACGTTCTGCAGGAGATTCGCGTTAGGCCGCTTCTCCTTGGCGCGGCGGATGAACTCGGCGCCGCTGAGGTATGGAAAGAGCAGTGTCTCCTGTATCACGAACGGTGCGCGGGAGAAAAGCGGCATCGATTCGTTGTTCTGTCGGATCAGATCGCGGACACGGTCCCAGGTGCCTGGCAGCGCTGTCGTGAGCGCGCGCTCGCCGATCGTAGCGGACATCTGCTCAAAGATCGCCTGTCCTTCGAAGAGCGCCTGTGCGGCAACCTGGCGATCGTTGTTCCCCTTCAGTTTCTGAAGCGAGTCGAGATTGAAATACTGATCCTGCAGCGCGTGAACAAGCTCGTGAGTGACCGTCATGTCGATGAGCGCTGGGTCCGCGCCCTCAACGACGTACAGCACCTTCGTTGACGGATCGTAGTAGCCCGCGATCTGCTCGGTCAGCAATGCAACCATGAACGCGCGGAGATTGAGCGTATCAGGGATGAGACCGAAGCGCTTATACGTTCGCTCCTGGCCTGTCAGCTCCTCGGCGGGCATCTCGGTCGCGAGCTTCTCGTCGAGAAACTTCCGCACCTCATCCTTTGTGCGCATTTCGATCTTCGGCGGCGATTTGAACTTGAGCCCCGTTCCCTCTTCGAGCTTCGGGATCGCTCGCATCGCTTGTCGAGAATACGGGCCGCCGTCGCTCGCGGTTCCGTCGCCACGAGCACACGCGGTGAGCGCGAGCGCGACTACGTAGGTGGAGCGGAAGAAGGCGCTGGCTGTTCGAGTGCTACGGTGTCGCTTGTCCATGACACAAATGTACCCGTTGCGAGCGCCACCACACGGGCGACGTCGACTCCTTTGACAACGATGCCTTCTGTGATGAGCCGCGTTCGTAACGCGGCTTCTACGGTCTCCAACGACTCTGCGTTAGGCAGCAGTGGCGCATCAGCGACGGGCGGTGTGGGAGCGGCTGGTCGCTGCGGCGGCACTTCGATGCCAACGTCTCCGCCAACAAACATCGCCTCCAGCTCGGCACCGAAGCGTTGCAGCGCGGAGATCCCGTCGCGGGCGAAGTTCTCGAGGGCGTCGTCCTGCACCTCGTTCCCTTGGCTGCCGCTTGACGTTTGCGTGCGCTGGCGCTGGCTCACGAGCTGGCGCCTCAGCTTGATCAATCGCTCCGACTCGGCCGAGTAGCGCGCGACGGCGTGGGAGTGGGCGCATGCTTCGTCCAACGCATCGATGGCGCGGTCAGGCCGATGCCTGTCGAGTTGATGCTTGTCGGTGAGCTCCACCGATGCCCGCACCGCTTCGTCCGTTATTACGACGTTGTGATGCCGCTCCAGGCGGCCACGCCTGGCGTTAATGACGTCGAGCGTCTCTTCGGCCGTGAGCTCGCGCACGACGATGCGCTGAAAGCGTCGCTCGAGCGCCGGGTCACCGCGGATCCAGCGATCGTATTCGTCTTCCGTCGTCGCGCCGATGACGCGGAAGTCACCACGCACGAGCGACGGCTTGAGCATGTTGGCGGCATCCATGGCAGCGCCTAACGCCGTACCCTGGCCGATGAGGTTGTGCAGCTCGTCGATGAAGAGAATGACCGTCGGATCCGCGCGTGTCTCGGCGACCAAGCCGCGGATGCGTTCCTCATACTGACCGCGATATGTAGTGCCAGCCAGCAGCGCAACGTGGTCGACCGCGAGTATACGAGTGTCGCGAAGGCCTAACGGGACAGCACCGACAACGAGGCGCTGCGCGAGGCCTTCGACGATGGCCGTCTTGCCGACCCCAGCTGGGCCAACCAGCGCCGGATTGTTCTTTCCGTGACGCAGCAGGATATCGATGACGCGCGCGATCTCCTCCGCGCGAGAGCGAATCGGCTCGAGGCGACCCTCGCGCGCTTCGGCCGTGAGATCTCTGGTGAAGCGTTCGAGTACGCTCACTGAGGACCACCAAGCCGGCCCAGGTACCATGCGACGAGACGGTCGCCGAGGAGGAGCATGAGAACGGCGGCTGGCGCCAGGAAGACGCCAAAGGGCACGTTAGGCAGCTCCGACTGACCGGCACCGCTGTCCGCCGTCGCTTCGCCTTCCGCATCGGACGCGGCTGCGGCGACAGGGGCCCGGCGCCACCGGGTGAGCGGTAGCACCACGAGCAAGAAGGTCGCGGCACCTAACGCGGCCCCGACGAAGATCACGAGTAACGCGCGAGTGGGACCGACGGCGCCACCGACGACGGCCATGAGGGTCACGTCTCCAAAACCCATCGCTTCACGCTTGAGCATCGCCTCGCCCAACCATCCGACGATCGCAATTGCGCCCGCGCCCGTGCACGCTCCGATCAACGCGCCCCACGGATCGGCAAACGGCGAAACGTCTCCCATCACGAAGGCGAGAATCGAAGTCGCGAGGACGAAGATGAATCCGAAGACGGTGAAGCCGTCGGGGATGACGTAGTGTTTGAGATCGGTGATTGCGATACCGAGCATGGCCGTGCCAAAGACAGCGACGCGAACAGCGGTGAGCGTGAGGCCGAATGCGAGCGCGGTCGCCATCCAGCCTAACGCCACGAGCAGCTCTACCGCCGGGTATTGCACCGAGATCGGGACGCCGCAGGTGCGACAACGAGCGCGCAGTAGCAGCCAGCTCACGATCGGCACATTGTCGTACCAGGCGATTGCCGTCCCGCAACCCGGGCAGCGCGAGCGCGGCTTGATGACCGATTGGTCCGCCGGCCAGCGCGCGATGCAGACGTTGAGGAAGGAGCCGATACAGGCTCCGACGACGAACGCGGCCGCTGCGATGAAAGCGTTCATCGCTTTTCTGAGAACGCGAAGAGCAGAATGCCCGTCGCCACCGCGACGTTGAGAGAGTCCACCATGCCATCCATTGGAATGCTAACCATGCGTCGCGCCGCCTCGCGCAGCGCCGGCGTCATGCCACTCCCTTCATTACCTACGGCCAGCGCCAGCTTTTGAGGCGGAGGCACACTCAACGGTATACCCTCGCCCTCCCGGGCGGAGCCCCAGAGCTCGCACCCCTCCTTCGAGAGGAACGACTGAAGTTCGTCCCATGTAGTATGAAAACAGAGGTGATGAAAATGGGCGCCCATTGCGCTGCGGACGACTTTCGCGTTCCAGACGTCAACGGTTCCGGGCAGAGCGATCGTCCCGCTGGCTCCAAGAGCCGCGGCGGTGCGGATGATTGTCCCTACGTTCCCTGGGTCCTGGACGGCGTCCAGCACGACAAGCCGCAGCTGCGTTCGGCCCTCGAGGTCGCCCAGCCCGCGCGCCGGCGCACGAACCACCGCGAGTACTCCCTGCGGGGACTCGGTCTCGGCAGCGCTGGCGAACTCGCGTTCAGTCACCTCACTGTGGTCTACGCGGCGCTGCGCCAGCGCCGCGCGAAGCTGGCGTCCGCGCTCGGTGCCATCGAGCTGCGGCGCCGTCAGGACACCGACGATTTCGAGCTGCGAACGAAGCAGCTCTTCGTTGGCGCGCACACCTTCCACAACAAAGTAGCCCTCGCGCTCACGCGCGCGTCGTCGGCGGAGATCGCGCGCGAGAGTCAGCAGGCGCATGGAGTCATACAGTGAATCACGCTTCGGTTTTTTCGTGGACGCGCAGGTCGGCGGGACTTGTGAGCGGGGCTCTCTTCCTCAGCGGTTGCGTGGTTTCTACACAGCAGGAAGTCCAACTTGGTACGCAGTACGCTCAACAGATCAATGCGCAGCTTCCGATCATGCGCGACGCGAACGTGAACTCGTACATCAACTCGCTCGGCAATTCGCTGGCGCGCGTCGCCGACAATCGCAATCTGAGTTGGCGCTTCTACGTCGTGGATAGCCGCGAAGTGAACGCTTTCGCCGTCCCCGGTGGCTTCGTGTACATCAACAGAGGGTTGATCGAGCGCGCGCGCACGATGAATCAACTCGCCGGAGCGATGGCTCATGAGATCGCGCATGTCACGCAGCGTCATTCAGTCGAGCAGATGGCGCAAGCGCAGCGCGCGGACGCGGGCCTAACGCTCGCTTGCATTCTCACGAGCGTGTGCCAGAGCGGTGCAGCATCGGCAGCCATCCAGGTTGGCGGCAGCGCACTGTTCGCGAAGTTCTCACGCGACGACGAAAGCGAGGCAGACCGATACGGCGTGCAGTATCTCGTTGCAGCTGGAATCGATCCGCGCGGCATGGTCGACATGTTCCAGACACTGCTGAATGAGAGACGCTCGCGCCCGACCGCGGTCGATGCATGGTTCCGCACGCACCCGTTGGAGGAGAATCGCATCGCGGAGACAAAGGCGCAGATCGCGCGCTTCCCGGCAACGCGCTTACGCGGCTTGCGAGTCGACAACGCGGCCTATCAACAGTTCCATTCGCGGCTGGTGTCGCTGCCTTTGCAGGCGAGCCGGAGAACGCGTTAGCCCCGTTCCAGCCGCAGCAGGGGAAGGCTGCATTCCAGAACGCGCGGAAAGCTGGAACGGGGTTAAGCATCCAGCGCGCCCACGAATTCGGTTACAAGACGCTCGAAGGCGCTCGCCGCGACGGCCGTCACGGCGAGCACATCTTCGTGCGCGATGCGCTGTGGTGAAATCCCTGCAGCCTGGTTCGTTATGCAGCTGATCGCGCAGCAGCGCATTCCCATGGCTCGCGCAACGATCACCTCCGGAACTGTCGACATTCCGACGGCGTCGACGCCGAGGCGATCCAGCATGCGAACTTCGGCGGGCGTCTCGTAAGTGGGGCCGAGGAGTCCACCGTACACACCCTCTTGCAATGCAATACCTAGTCGCGCGGCGGCCGCGTGCAGCAGTCGCAGAAGCCCTTGGTCATACGGTTGCGACATGTCCGGGAACCGCTCGTCACCTGCAACAAGAGGCCCGACGAGCGGATTGCGCCAGCTCAGATTGATGTGATCGCTGATGACCATGAGGTCACCGGGTCGCAGATTGTGGCGAATGGCGCCGGCGGCGTTGGAGAGCAGCAGGACATTGGCGCCTAACGCGTGGGCGACGCGAACGATGAGGCCGGCCGCTTCCGGTGCATGGCCTTCGTACATGTGAAAGCGGCCCGCGAATGCGAGCACCTGACGACCAGCTAGCCGGCCACTCAGCACACGACCGCTGTGCCCCGCGACAGTCGGCGTGGCGAATCCTGGAACGTCAGCGTAATCGACGGCCACGACATCCACCATCTTTTCGGCGAGTCCGCCCAAGCCCGATCCGAGCACTATCGCCGCGGTCGGCGCCGCCGCTGCACGCAGGCGCTCGCGTACGACTTCGGCGGCGCGCAGGCCCGTTGTCGTCACGGGAGCGTCACGCCGAGATCGGCGATCGACTGCTTCGCGCGTGTGATGAGCGCAGCCTTTTCGTTAGGCTCCAGGAATGCGTGCTCGAATCCGTTGAGCGCGACGCGGCAAAGCTCCTGAGGAGTGAAGTCGAGGTGTTCGGCGGCGTGCTTGTACTCGTCCACGAGCGTCACGTCGCTCATGAGCCGGTTGTCCGTGTTCAGGACGACGGCGAGTCCCAGGTCAAAAAAACGGCGTAGCGGATGCGCCGCGTACGATTCGGCGGCGTGCGTCTGGAGATTACTAGTTAGGCAGATCTCGAGCGCGACGTTGCGGCGCACCACTTCTTCCATCAAAGCGGCATCTTCGATGAGGCGCGTGGCGTGGCCGAGTCGTTTGGCGCCGCAGTCGTGCACGGCCTGTTTTACGGAGTCGGGCCCCCACCCTTCCCCAGCGTGACAGGTGCATGCGAGGCCGTGCGCGATGGCGTGCTGGAAGGCGCCTTCGTGATCCGCCGCCGGATTGCCACGCTCAGGACCCGCCAGATCGAATCCGACGACACCGTGCGCGCGATACTCCGCCGCGAGTCGCGCCATCTGCATAGAAACATCAGGCGCCAAGGTGCGCAGGGCGCATACGATGATACGTGAGACAATGCCGTGCTCATGCTGCGCCCGTTGCAAGCCGCGCAGCGGCGCCTCGATGGCCGCACCTAACGTGAGCCCGTTGCGAACGTTGAGCAGCGGAGCAAAGCGGATCTCGAGGTACTTCACTCCTTCCCTGCTGGCGTCTTCCGCCAGCTCGTACGCCGCGCGCTCCAACGCCTCGCTCGTCTGCAGCACGGCGAGCGTCACCTCGAAGCGCTGCAGGTACTCCTCGAGGTTGTGGGCATTGTCCACGCGCATGTACGCCCGCACGGCTTCGGGGTCGTGATCCGGCAGCGGCACGCCCTGTTCGCGCGCCAGCTCCGCCAGCGTCGCGGGTCGTAATGACCCGTCGAGGTGACAGTGCAGTTCCGCTTTCGGTATGCGTGTGAGGAACGAGGTGTCGGTCGCGATCGGCATGTCGTTAGGCGCTCGCCGCGTTGCGGTCCGCTCGACTCGACACGATGCGCATGATCAATCCGCTGAAGACTGGCGTTGCGGGATCCAATGGCAGCCCACGGCTGTCGGCAAGCGCGCGTCGCCCACCCTCGATTTCAGCCGCGACCTGCGCGTCCCACACACGCACTGCATCCAGCGCGCGACCACCGGGCGGTGCGTCGACGCCCCGGCCGTTGATGTAGACCCGGATCGCGGCGTCCTCGCTCACGGTGCGACGAATGCAATGCGCTCGTCGCGCGGTGCACGAACCGGCGCCGGCAGCGTCTTGAGATATCTGATCAGTGCGTCCAGGTCCGGGATGTCGAGGTCCTCTCGGCGCAGTGCCGAGTTTGCGAGTTGCACCTGGTCGCCCCCGTCGGCGAGAAAGTCCGAGAGCACGACACGATAGCGCTGAGTGTCACGAACGGGCGTTCCGTCCGTCCGCGTTAGGCTCGTCACGCGGCTGCCGGCCGCACGCGACGTGTCGAACGCAACGCGCACTCCGCTCAGGTGCAGGTTGAACGTCGGCTGCGCGATCTGTCGCTCCAGTTCGGCGCGCAACTCTTTCCCCGTCACGGTGAGACGCACGAGACGGTTGTCGAACGGATGCACCTCGAACAGCGAACCGTACGTCGCCATGCCGGGACGCAATGGTGCGCGGATGCCGCCGTTGTTCATGATCGCGACGTCGCCCTGCCCAATGCTGCGTTGGGCATCTGCGATCAGCTTGCCTAACGTTCCGCGCAGTCCCTGGCTGATGTGCTCAGCGATTTCGACGACAGGCACGCTCATGCGCGCAGCCACCTTGGCAGCCGCTTCGCGCACAACTGCCGCGACGCTCGAGTCCGCGGGTACCTGATCGGCGCGCACGTCGCGCAGTTCGATCACAGGGGACGTCGTGGTATCGCCCAATGGCACGTCGATGATGCCGACCGCCGTGCCGCGCGATCGCGCCTGCACGATTGGAATGCCGCGCACCAAGGCGCGCACCGGACTGTGCGTATGACCACTCACGATGGCATCGACGCGCTCGCTCAGGCGATTGGCCAAATCGATGATCCCACCGCGACAGGACGTGAGTGAGTTTTGGCAGAACGCGCCGATGTGCGCGACGACGACAACGCGATCGGCTCCGCGCGCGCGCAATGCTCGCGCGTGAGCGTCGATGATCGGCGCGGGATCGGCGAAGCGAAGATCCTTGACGATGGAGACCTTCGTGACAGTCGGCGTTTCGACGAGCGCGGCACCGATCACTCCGACCTTGAGGCTCCCGACAGTCACGAGCGTGTCATCGCGGATCCATGAAATGTCCTGGCCCCTAGCATCGCGAACATTCGCACCGAGTATGGCGTAGCGAGTCTCGCGCATGTGCGCGCGCAGCGTGTCGAGTCCCCAGTCGAACTCGTGATTGCCTAACGCAGCGGCCGTGAGTCCCAGCGCGTTGAAGATCGTCATCACGGGACGTCCGAACGCGAGGTTCGAGGCCGGCGTTCCCTGGAACAGGTCGCCGCCGTCGAGCCACATGCTTTCGCAACGCGGCGCGACACACACCCGACGTGCGTTGTGAATTTCGGTCGCGAGGTATGCCGCTCCCCCGCGAACGGCGCCTGTCGAATCAGCGCGCGGTTCCAAAGCGCCGTGAAAGTCGTTCGTAGCGATGATTCGCAGCCAACGCCCATTCGCTAGGTGCGCGTCGCTGCGGGACGACGCGGCCGACGCCGGTCGCGGCCTCGGCGCCAGCTCGGCGGCTGCCTGAGCGACGGCCGCGGAAGGCTCGAGACGCCAGTTGCGTGTGAAGTAGTCTTCAGGCCGCAGCGTCCCCCGCGCCGTCACTTCCTCGATGAGCAGTTGACGGATGTCTTCCTTGGCATCGTAAACGACGGGCGCGCCGCTCAGCATCGCGTAGCCGCCGCCGCCCGTCTGCCTGTAATTGTTGAGCGCCAGCGTGAAGCTGTCCGTGTCCGCGACAGGCCGACCGCGCGCCATAAGCGACGTGACCCGCGCGCCTAACGGCTTATTGAGATCGAGCGTGTACTCGACCCCGGATATTATATCGAAGTTGTAGCCGGGGACTGTTGAGTCGATCAACGGCGTCGTACCAAACGTTCGGTAGTAGCGTGCGCTGCGCTCGAGATAGGCTCTGAGCTGCGCCCCCGTTATGCGCACGGCACGCAGCGTATTTTCGTAGGGATACAGGCGCGCGATTTCAGCGACGGTGATCGGTCCGCTGTCGATGCTCGCGAGCGTGAAGGCGGCCGTCGCTGACAAGTCCGCTTTGGATTTGCGACGCTGCGTCTCGTTGATGAAGTCGATGAGCGGCGTGTCAGCAACGCGGGCCGAGTCGCTGGACCACGCCACACGCGTCTCGCCGACCGGTCGAGCGACGTAGCGCAAGGTCGCGTCGTGCGCGGCGCGCGTCACGGCAACAACAGCCGAATCCTCGGCATGGCCGGCGCACTGGACGACGGTTCCGCGACGCGCCACCACGCCCTGCCCACGTGCAACGCGAAGCGTTGCGACCGCAACGCTGGTCGCCCAATTGCGCGGCTGTATGAATAGGGTAGTTCCGCTCGTTAGGCCCGGCTGCTCGCGATGCGAGTGCCCATACACGATGAGATCGATGCCGGCCACTTCGCGTGCCACTCTCGCGCTGACGTTCTCGCTGGGCACGCCCGAGGCGACGGTGTCGTAGCTGGAGGCTTCGTCGTAGCCCGAGTGCAGGACGGCGATGACGACGTCGGGCTTCGTCTTGCGAACTTCCTCGACCGCGCGGCGCACTTCGCTCACGATGTCGCGTACTTCGATGCGGCCGCGCACGTTCTCACGATCCCAGATCGCAACGCCCGGATTCGTCGCCCCGACTATCGCGATCTTGAGGCCGGCGCGTTGCACTATCGTCGACCCCGGAAACGCGCGCTGTCCATTAGTGCGCCACGCGTTCGCGGCGAGAAACGGAAATGACGCGCTGCTCGTTGCTCGCGAGAGCGTCGCGAGGCCGTAATTGAACTCGTGATTCCCCACGGCCGCGGCGTCGTAATGCATCACGTTCATCGCCGCGATCACCGGATGCGGCATCTGCGTGTCGATCCGCGCCGCGTCATCCGTCAGCGGATTCCCTTGCAGCAAGTCCCCGGCATCAACCAAGACCACTCGACCGGGGTTGGCGCGCCGCAGCGAGTCAACAATGGTTGCCGCCCGCGAGAGTCCTCGAGCGCTGTCAGGGTGCGCCGTGTAATAGTCCCAGCCACGCAAACGACCGTGCACGTCGGTCGTCGCTGCTATCACAATTTCGACGCTGTCCCGTGTTGCGGCCGCTGTTACGGAGGAGGTCGCGCGCTCGTGGCTGCCAGCCGTCGAACAAGCCACAATCCCCAGCAGGAAAAGAGTCCTCCTCATAAGGCCCTAAACCTATACCTCCCACAGCCGTGGCGCCCGTTGACCGGCGCCACTGCGGGGCGCGAGACTGAGCGTGGCTTTCGCCGCACGTTTACCAGATCGTGACGCCCTCCTCGCTTTTCTTTCTCGCTTCGCGCGGTGAACGTGCACCGCGTTTGGTGGTCATCCCTCGGTTGCCGTGAAGCCACTCATCATCGGCATCGCGGGTGGGACAGGTTCGGGCAAGTCGACGGTCGCTCGCAAGGTAGCCGAAGCGCTGCGCCAGGCGTCGGTGGCGTCCATCGACATGGATGGGTACTACCGAAACTTCTCACACCTGCCGATGGATGAACGCCGGAAGATCAACTGGGATCATCCAGATGCGTTCGATTGGGATCTTCTCGTTATGCAGCTTCGCGCGCTCGCGGCGGGTGAAGCGATCGAGAAGCCGATGTACGATTTCGTCACACACACGCGTCGCGCCGAAACGCAGCGCGTGGCTCCAGTAGACGTAGTGGTGGTGGACGGCATCCTGCTCTTCGCGGATGCCAGGGTGCGGGAGTTGTGCGACGTCAAAGTGTTCGTAGATGCGGACTCTGACATCCGGCTCGTGCGACGCATTCAGCGCGACATGCGCGTGCGTGGACGACCGCTCGAGGAGATCCTGCAGCAGTACCTAACGACGGTGCAGCCAATGCACCTCCAATTCGTGGAGCCGTCCAAACGTTACGCGGACATCATCGTGCCCCGTGGCGGGCACAATACGATCGCAGTCGAGATGATCATCGCGAAGATCCGGCAGCGGCTCGGAACGCCGATATCGTGATGCAAGCGGTGACCACAGTCGAGCGAGTGCTAGTCGTTGACGACGAGCCGGACATCGTCGCGCTCGTGGCCTATCACCTCGTCAAAGCTGGATATCGCGTTTCGACGGCGACGAGCGGTCCCGACGCCGTCACACAAGCGCGTGGGGAGCGCCCGTCGCTCATCGTGCTCGACCTCATGCTTCCGGGCATGTCGGGCTTCGATGTGCTCGAGCAACTGCGCGGCGACGACGGCACGCGCGACGTTGCTGTGCTCATGCTGACGGCGCGCAAGGACGAGCCTGACCGCATCCGCGGACTCTCGCTTGGCGCGGACGATTACCTGACCAAGCCATTCTCGCCGCAGGAACTGGTGCTTCGGGTCGGCGCGATCCTGCGACGCCTCCGAAGTACCGTCGAGCGCTCCGATGAGGCGCTGCGCATTGGCACGCTGCTCATCGATCGCGCGGCACACAAAGTCTCTGTCGAAGGTCGCGATGTGGAGCTGACCCCGACGGAGTACAGACTCCTCCTAACACTCGCCGAGCGACGCGGCCGTGTGCAGGCGCGCGGGCTCCTGTTGGAGACCGTGTGGGAAGCCGCGCCGGATATTCAAACGCGAACCGTCGACATGCACGTGCAACGACTGCGCACCAAGCTCGGTCCGGCCGGCGATCTGATCGAAACCGTGCGTGGATTCGGGTATCGCTTGAGCGCCGCGCAGCAGCGGCGTTAGGCGTGGCCAGAAGCCGCAAGCGGTCGAAAAGCGGGAGAAGAACGAGGTCCACCTGGGGTCCACCTGGGGTCAGACTCCAAGCGACAAGAATGCGACGCGGGGCGAGCACTCCGTGCCTGTCAGCGAGGCCTGCCATGCGCGGCAAGAGTAACGACGTCTCGTTTCTGCGAGCTGGAGTCTGACCCCAGGCGCATAGCGAAAGTGCTGCAGCCGAGGTCAGTTTTAGGGGCCGGTATAGCACCACTCTCGCCTCGCCCGGGCCCATGTTGACTCACTTCCGCACCCTCGCTGTCACAGCACTCCTCATCGCGTATCCCGCGATCGCGTCGACACAGCAGGCACCGCCTGCAACGGGTCGCGCCGCTACGGCCCCCGCCACTCGCGATAGCGGCCGCGTGGCAGGCGACAGCGCCGGCGGCCGGCGTGCCGCGACGGCCACACCGCGAGACATCGTCGCGATGACCGAGCTGCCACCCGTCGTGCAGCGAAAGTCGATCAGCGTGCGCGGGCAGACGATCAGTTACACGTCGAGCGCCGGCATGCTGCCGATAAGAAACACAGAAAGCGGCGTCGTCGAAGGTGGAATGTTCTACATCGCGTACAACAAGGAAGGCACAAACCACTCGACGCGTCCGATCAGCTTCATCTTCAACGGTGGGCCGGGGTCGTCATCCGTGTGGCTGCACCTCGGAGCGTGGGGACCGAAGCGCGTACGATTGCTGCCAGACGGTGACGCACCGCCTCCGCCATACACGTTCGAAGACAACCCGCACACGTTGCTCGATCAGACCGACCTTGTCTTCATCGATCCGATCGGCACCGGATACAGTCGTGCGGCAAGCGCGCAGTTAGGCACGCGATTCTTTGGACTCGAGGAGGATCTTCGCTCGGTCGCCGAGTTCATTCGGCTCTACCTAACGCGATTCGATCGCATGGGGTCGCCCAAGTTCATCGGCGGCGAGAGCTATGGCACCACACGCGCGGCGGGGCTTTCCGGCGTTCTCGCGAGCGCGGGCATCACGCTGAACGGCGTGATGCTGATCTCGACCGTGCTCAACTTCGGCTATTCGTCGCAGACACGCGGCAACGATCTCGGCTTCATCAATTTCCTGCCGCACTATACGGCGACGGCGTGGTTCCACAAGAAATTGCCTAACGAGTTGCAACAGCTCCCGCTGGAGCAGGTGCTTCCACAAGCCGAGAAGTGGGCCACGACGGACTACGCTGCGGCCCTAACGAAGGGGAATAAGCTCACGGCCGCGGAATTGAGCGCTGCCGCCGAGCAAATGGCGCGCTTCACCGGCCTAACGAAAAGCGTTGCCGAGCAGAATGATCTCCGCGTCAACCTCGGCACGTTCGATAGCGAGCTGCTCAAGGACAGGCGGCAGCAAGTCGGCCGTCTCGACAGCCGCTTTACCGGATTTGCGCCGAACCTCGCCGGCGGCGGCGGCCCAGGAGGAGGCGGCGGCGTCGGCGATCCGAGCATGTCGATCATTCGGAACACGTTTACCCCGGTCTTCACCGACTACGCACGCCGCGAACTGAACTACAGGAACGAGGAGACCTACTACATCCTCGGCGGCGGCATCGGCCCATGGAATTATCCGCAGAACACGTACGCGACCGTTGTGCCGCACCTCGAGCGCGCCTTCGCCATCAATCCGTACATGAGGCTTTTCGTCGCTGAGGGATACTACGACGGCGCGACACCGTACTACGGCGCGGAATACACGCTTTCACACATGTCGGTGGATCCTGCCGTCGCGAAGCAGAACATCACGGTGGAGCGCTATACGGCAGGTCATATGATGTACATCGATGAGCCATCGGCAAAGAAGCTCCGCAGCGACCTCGCAAAGTTCTACGACAACGCGCTGAGACAGCAGGCGATTCCGTAAAGACTTGTCATTGAGACTGTGCTTGCTTTGGAACACGGACTGAGCGGCGCACAGCCGCGGCGCGCGTGAGGGTCGCCGGCCGGCTCGTTGTTGGATCGCTGGTCATCATCGCCGTCTTTGCGCTGCTCGTGGTGTTCACGCTCGAGCGAAGACTGCGCGTTCGTCTCACCGATCAAACCACGAGCACGCTGCTGCGCGAGGCGCGTCTCATCAGTCAGCGGTGGGTGTCTGGCAGTGATCCGGAGGCTATCGCGGACGCCGCAGGCAGCACGTTAGGCGTCCGCGTCACGCTCGTCGACTCCACTGGTCGAGTCGTGGGCGACTCCGAGTTCGACGAGCCGGCGCTCTCGCGCTTGGAGAACCACGCGAATCGGCCGGAAGTCGCGGCCGCACGCGCGAGCGGAAGCGGCACCGCCCGCAGACTGAGTCCGTCAGCTGGAGACGTCGAGTTGTACGCTGCCGTTCGCGCTCCACTCGGCATCACGCGAACGTCTATCTCCACGAGCACCCTCGAGCAGCTGCTCGCCGCGCAATTGCGAGACGTGGTTCCTGTCGCGGCGGTCGTGGCGCTGATAGCGGCTGCACTCGTGGCACTCGCAGCCCGAGGATTTGTGCGTCCCATCGTCGCTTTGCGCGATGAAACTCGTGCGATCGCAGCCGGTGATCTCTCGCGCCGCCCCGCGTTGGACGCGCCGGCGGAGATCGGCGATCTTGCGACGGCGATCCACCGCATGCGTGAGCAGCTCGCCGTACGACTTGCGGCGCTCGAAGCCGACGAGGCGCTGTTCGATGCGGTGAGCGCCTCGCTCAACGAAGGACTCATCGCCGTGAACGGACGCTCCGACATCGTACGCATCAACGCTCGTGCGCGCGAGCTACTGGGCTTGCGCGAACCGGTTCCCTTCTCTGCCGATCGCTTGCCGCGCGATCGGATGTTTCGTGACGCGCTTTCGGCTGTGCGATCGAAGGAGCTGGTAGACGGCTTGGAGCTCGACATCGGGGAACGCACGGTGGAGCTCACGGGACGACCCCTGGTGGACGGCGGCGCCGTTCTCGCGCTCTTCGACGTGACGCGGCTGCGCCAGCTCGAGCGCGTGCGGCGCGACTTCGTGGCGAACGTGTCGCACGAGCTCAAAACGCCGCTGACGGTCATCGGTGGCGTCGCCGAAACGCTGGTGGACAACAGCCTAACGCCTGACGAACGGCGTCGCTTCGCCGACATGATCGCCGGCAATACGCGGCGCATGCACCGTCTGGTGGATGACCTCCTCGACCTTTCTCGCATCGAGTCGGGCGGCTGGCGCCCTGCTCCGTCTGCCGTGGACCTTCCGGCCGTCGTTGCTGAGATGTTCGCCGCTGTCCGCCCGCGAGTGGAGGGCCGCGGCATCGCCCTGGTGTCGGATATTCCCAACGACGCCTCCACGCCTTACGCGGATCCAACGGCGCTGCGGCAAGTGATCAGCAACCTGGTCGACAATGCTGTTAGGCACACGTCCAATGGGTCAGTGCGCGTCACTGCTCGGGCCGAGATGAATGGCGTCGCGATACGCGTGAGCGATACAGGCGACGGGATCGCGCCAGAACACCTCCCGCGCATCTTCGAACGCTTCTACCGCGTGGATGCCGCGAGATCGCGAGCCGAGGGTGGGACCGGACTAGGCCTGGCGATCGTCAGGCACCTCGTCGAAGCGCACGGCGGCAGCGTGGCAGCTGAGAGCACAGTCGGCGCGGGAACGACAATCTCAATCTTTTTCCCGACCGTAGCGCCTAACAGGCACTGACCTAACGCGGGATAAATTAACTAAAGCTGTCAGGCGCCAGGAAACGGTTCGAAGTTCTCAGCGTGCGTTTCGCTCGCTGACAGCTTCAAACTGCGGTCTGCTATCTGACAGCTTTGGTTAGCCGTTTTCCTCCCTAACGGCTGACCTGCGTGACCCGTTCGTGACACGGCCGTGCGCTATTCGCGACGCAAACGGCCCATTGTAACGGATCTATTCGGCTGCCCTGGTGCGGCCGAAGTCTGTCTACTAACCCGCCCCTCGCCATGAACCTCCTCGCTCGTGCGCCGCGACGCATCAGTGTCGTACTCTCTGGTCTCCTTCTCCTGAGCGTTGGGGCAGGATCGCAGCAGCCTGCGGCAAACCCTGTCCGGACTGGCCGCGTTGTGGGCCGCATCGTTGACCAGGAATCAGGAACCGGCATCACCGATGCTGGCGTGCAGATCGTCGGCACGACGTTAGGCGTGCAGTCTGGTGTAGGCGGAAGGTTCCAGATCGCTGGTGTACCCGCCGGGACTGTCACGATTCAGGTTCGGCGGCTCGGTTACGCGGCGAAGACTGTCACAGGGATCCAGCTCGCGCCTAACCAGACACTCGAGCAGAATATTTCGCTTACGCCCGCCGGAGTGCAGCTGGCCGCAATGGTTGTGAGTGCAGCAGCCGAGAAGGGGTCCGTAAGCGAGGCACTCGATGCACAGCGCACTGCCACTGGAATTGTGAGCTCCATTACGTCCGAGCAGATCTCGAAGAGCGCCGATGGCGACGCCGCGCAGGCGGTGCAACGCGTGAGCGGCGTGACCGTGCAGGACGGTCGTTACGTGTTCGTGCGCGGCCTTGGCGAGCGCTACACGGTGACGCAGCTAAATGGCGCACGCATGCCGAGCCCTGAGCCGGAGCGTCGCGTCGTCCCGCTCGACCTCTTCCCGTCCGGCATGCTGCAGACGATCACGACATCCAAGACGTTCACTCCGGACCAACAGGGTGACTTCTCGGGCGCGCAGGTCGATATCAAAACGCGCGAGTTTCCGGCGCTGAGAACCTGGTCCATCCAGAGCACGTTCGGTCTGAATCCGCGGGTGACGGGCAAGGACGTACTGAATCCGCGCGGTGTTGGCGGCGAAGCATATGCACTCGCTGGTCATGAGCGTGATCTGCCGTTGCTCGTCAAGCGCGTCGGCAATTTCCAGGCGTTTCCACTGAACCAAGGAGACAAGAACCTCCTGGTGAACTCCTTCCGGGACGTTTGGACGCCAACAGCGCGCACGGGAGCGCCTAACGGTTCAGCCGCGCTTTCATTCGGTGGCAGCGACCCGCTGCTCGGCGTTCGAGTCGGCTACCTGGTGTCCGGTACGTACTCGTACAGCGAAGAAGTACGGTCGGATCAGCGGCGCGCGTTGGCTGGCAGAGGAAACACGGCTGGCGTGACGGTGCCGCTGGATGCATTTGCTGGTCGATCGTCCAACATCAGCGCGCTCCTTGGGGGATTGGCGAATGCAAGCGTGCTGCTCGGACAGAGCTCGCGCATCGCGGTCAGCACCGCATATAGCCGCACGTCCGACAACGAGGCGCGCACGGAACGCGGCGACTTCGAGAACGAAGCGATCGCGGCGCAGATCGACCGCATTCAATACGTCGAACGCACGGTGCAGTCGGCGCAAATCGCCGGCGAGCACCAGTTCGGCGTGATGCACCGTATCGACTGGGCAGCAACGCTTTCGGGCGTGCGCCGCGATGAGCCCGACCGATCGGAGTTCGTCTACGAGATCGAGAACAGGGGTCAGCCTAACGAGAGACTTCTGTGGCTCAACAGCGGAAACGGCGGTGCCGTGCGCACGTTCTCCGAGCTGTCCGAGGACGCACGCGAAGGCAAGCTGTCGTATCAGCTCAACTTCTCCACGAGCGATCGCCAGCATCTCATCAAGATTGGCGGCCTCGTTCGCCACACGGATCGCGATGCCGATTCGCGCGCATACAGCCTCAGCGCACCAACAGCGGGCAGTAACGTTCGCTCGCTTTCGGCGGAGCAGATTTTCGACGGCCGTTTCTCGGGACCTAACGACAAAGTCTTTGAGATCGCGCCGCTCAGCCAGGGCGGCTCCTACACGGCTAAGGATCAGCTGCGCGCCGTTTTTGCGATGGCCGAGTTCGCTCTCACCGATCGCCTCCGCTTGATCGGCGGCGCGCGGTACGAGGGCGATGAACTAGACGTGAACGCTCAGTCGACACTGGGTCAGCCCGTCCTAACGAATAAGACGTGGAACGACGTCCTTCCCGCGCTGGCACTGAATGTCAGGGTGAACGAGGCGCAGAGCCTACGGCTTTCCCTGTCGCGCACTCTCGCGCGGCCAGAGTACCGCGAGCTGTCACCCACAAAGAGTCGCGATGTGCTCAACGGCGACGACCTCGAAGGCAATCCCGATCTGGAGCGCACGCAAATCTCCAACGCCGACCTTCGTTGGGAATGGTATCCGACGAGCGGTGAAGTGCTCAGCCTCGCGTTTTTCGCGAAGCATTTCGACAAGCCCATCGAGCGCGTCTATCGCGCCGGCGGTTCCAGCTCCCGTTTCGTGGGCTACGTGAACGCCAAAGAGGCGCGCAACTTCGGTGTCGAGGTCGAGGCGCGCAAAGAACTTGGATTCCTCGGTCGTGCCATGCGGCCGTTCACGCTCTTCTCGAACGTGACGTTCATGGACTCCAAGATCACGCTGGACGATTCCAGCCGCGCGGCGGCGACGAATCCGTCGCGCACGATGGTAGGACAGGCGCCGTACGTCCTGAACGTAGGCCTAACGGCAAATACGGAAAGCGGCGCCGCGAGCGCCACGCTCCTGTTCAATCGCGTCGGTGAACGCATCGACGCCGCTGGCGACCTGCCACTTCCCGATGTGAAGGAACTGCCGCGTAACGTCCTCGATTTTGCGCTGCGATTCCCGATCGTCGGTCCACTGTCGGGTCGCTTCGACGCGAAGAATCTGTTCGACGCGCCGTACGAGACCGTGCAAGGGACCGTGACGCGTGAATTCTGGCGCACGGGTCGAACCTTCCAGATGGGAGTTGTCTGGAAGCCCTAGTGTCGTTTCACGCCCGAGAGCGCTCGGCTACATAGCTGTGACTTCACTGTGACATCGCCGTTGGCGCGAACTTCGGCGTCGACAGGTTTTCTATTCACGTCCATCGAACTGCAACTCCATTGCCTTGGGAGCCTAACGAATGATGTTTTCTTATCCGAGTCGGGGCACCGCGCTCCGTCGTGTGGCGCTTGGCGCGATCGTCGCGCTCGCCGCGTGCGGCGACGATGACGGCGGCACAGGACCCGACACCAACCCGACGCCGCCGCTGGGGCTGCAGGCTAGCGCGTTAGGCGTGACCACCGTTCGCGTGTCGTTCCAAAGCACGGCCGGAGACAACGCCTACGTCGTCGAACGCGCCGAGGGCGCGAGCGGTGCGTTCGTTACAGACACGACGATCACGGCCCCGGCGACGGCGGGCGCGATCGCCTACACAGATGCCGGCCTCAAGGCGTCCACGCTATATCGCTACCGCGTGAAGGCTCGGCGCGGCTCCAAAGAGAGCGCCTTTACGTCGGAAGCCACCGCAACCACGCGCAACTTTGGCGACGGACCACTCAAGGACGTCACGACGGATATCACGACCAATACAACGTGGTTCGCCGACACCACCTACATCCTCAAGGGCTTCATCCACGTTGCAAATGGAGCAACGCTGACGATCGAACCCGGCACCATCATTCGCGGCGATTTCGGGACGTTAGGCGCGTCCCTGTTCATCCTGCGAGGCGCAAAGATCAATGCCGTGGGTCGCGCCGATGCGCCGATCGTATTCACATCATCGCGAACGGCAGGCCAGCGGCAGCCCGGCGACTGGGGCGGTTTGATCCTCATCGGGAACGCGCCGATCGCTCGCACCGGCGTTGACGTGGAGGTCGAAGGCACCGGCACGAGCACGGGCACCACGCCAGGAACCAACTATCGCGTGAATTACAGCGGCGGGACGACGCCGTCCGACAACAGCGGCGAGCTGCGCTACGTTCGCGTGGAGTTCGCGGGCTTCGCTCCTGTGATCAACAACGAACTGAACAGCTTCACGTTCGCCGCGGTTGGGAGCGGGACAAAGGGAAGTTTCCTCCAGTCGATGTCCGGCTTGGATGACTCCTTCGAGTGGTTCGGCGGCGGCTTCGACCTAACGAACCTCGTTTCGTATGAATCGGGCGACGACCACTTCGACATGTCGGAAGGCTTTAGTGGACGCCTGCAGTACTTGATCGCGTTTCAAAGCGACGTCTTGACGCCGCGGTCCGGCGCTGGCTCGGTTTCGTCGGATCCGGTGGGAATCGAGAACGACGGATGCCCCTCAACAGCAGCAGGATGCACCAGCGGTCACAACACGCAGCCATTCACCACACCGGTCATAGCCAACTTCACGCTCGTTGGAACGGGCAACACGGCGACGTCGGGCAGCGCGGGTGGTTACGGAATGGTTCTACGTCGCGGCACAGCCGGCTACTACGTCAACGGGATCATCGCTCGCTGGCCCCGCGCCGCGATTTCTGTGCGCGACCCGGAGACCTATTTGCGTGCCGGTAGCGTTGCTACACCCGATCTCACTTCGGCGGATCTCGCCGTGCGAAACGTCCTCCTAATCGAGAACGCGGCCGACTTCCAAAGCGGACAGCAGCCGCCGTTCGACCTGATCGGAAACGCCCTCAGAAGCAACGCGACGGCCGCGACAGCGGCACTCTTCGCAACGTTCCCGTCGACAATCGGCTCGTCGACGAACGCCGCGAGCTTCGACTGGACGCCGGGTGCATCCTCGCTTGCAGCGACCGGCGGTCTAACGACGTTCACCGGCAAGCTGGCAACGAAAGCGAGTGGTGCAGTTACCGCCACGGCGTACGTTGGCGCAGCTGATCCGGCAGGCACGAAGTGGTGGTCCGGATGGACGATCTACGCAAAGAACTAAGGAGAAAATGGCGCAGGATGGCTACGGCCGCCTTGCTTCTTCAGGCGGCCGTCGTCGCCTGCGCCCGCTACGAGGCCAGCGCCAGCACCGATTCGGCGCACGCCGATAGCGCCGCGCGCGCAACGCAGGACTCCATCAATCGCGCGCAGCCGGGATACATCGTCGACAGCATCTTCCCCAGCGAGGAAGAGATACGGCGCTTCAACGCCGGACTCGCGCGTCCGACGGCGCTCAACGGCGGTGCTGCGAGCCGGGCTGAGCTCGTTAGGCTGTTCGCAGCCGCTCTTCGGCGGGCCGACACCGCAGCGCTCCGCGACTTACTCGTCTCGCGCGCAGAGTTCGGCCACTTTGTCTTCCCGGAGTCGCCGTTCACACGGCCTCCTTACAAAACCAAGCCGATCGTGATTTGGACTCAGCTACTCGGCGAGTCAACGAGCGGCCTCGAACGGCTGCTCAAGAACGTCTCCGGTGATTCCATGCGCATTTCTCAGCTGGCGTGTGATGGGGCCGCGGACCGTGAGGGAGCGAATCGCTACTGGCGAAACTGTACGGTGGTTCTCGAGTCGCCGGATGGGACTGCGAGACGCATTCACCTCTTTGGCCACATCATGGAGAGAGGTGGGCGCTTCAAGTTTCTCTCGTACAGCACTGATTTCTGAAGCGCGTCCAACACCCGGCGGTCGAACTGCTTCCCTTTACAGTGCCGTTACAAATGAGCCGCATTTGGTAACGCCACGACGCACAACTTTCGCGGTCTCTGATTCACAACTGAATACCGCATTCACCCTCATTCAGGTCTACGTCCATGCGACGAATCTCAGCGCTTTTCACATTGGTCGCGCTCGCCGCGTGCTCCCAGCGCGAGGCCGGTTCCAAAGACAGTTCAGCGTCCGCATCGAGCGGCGCCGTCGACCTGACCGGAGCTGGCGCGACCTTCCCGTATCCGATCTACGCCAAGTGGTTTTCAGTCTACGACTCGGTCGCGGGCGTGAAGATCAACTATCAGTCGGTCGGCTCGGGGGGTGGGATCCGGCAACTCCAGGAACAGACGGTGGACTTCGGCGCATCGGATGCGCCGATGAGCGATGAAGAGATAAGCAAGGCGAAGGGCGGCCCTGTACTGCACTTCCCCACCGTCCTCGGCGCAGTTGTGATCACATACAACCTGACGGGCGTGACGCAGCCGCTGCGCCTAACGGGCCCGGTAATCGCCGACATCTTTCTCGGCAAGATCACGAAGTGGAACGATCAGCGTATCGCGGCGCTCAATCCCGGTGTGAAGCTGCCTAACGTGGATGCGCTCGTCGTGCATCGCTCCGAAGGATCCGGCACGACCTTCATCTTCACCGACTATCTCAGCGCTGTCAGTCCCGCGTGGAAGGCTGGCCCTGGCAAAGGGAAAGAGGTGCAGTGGCCGGTCGGGCTCGGGGGCAGGGGGAACGAAGCCGTAGCCGGCCAGGTCAAGCAGACGCCCGGCGCCATTGGCTACGTGGAGCTGGCTTACGCTCGCCAGAACAACCTCCCGACCGCGCACGTGAAGAACACCACGGACGCGTTCGTTGACCCAACGATCGAGTCAATCACGGCGGCCGCGGCCGGCGCGATGTCCAGCCTCGGCGCGAGCAGCGACTATCGCGTATCCATTGTGAACGCGGCCGGCGCGCAGTCGTACCCGATCTCCTCTTTCACGTGGATCCTCGTTTACCAGGCCCAGCCTGACGCGGCGAAGGGCCAGAAGCTCGTCGACTTCATGAAGTGGATGTATGGCAACGGCGAGGCCATGGCGGCGGCGCTGGATTACGCGCCGTTACCTCCGGAGCTGCGGCAGCAGCTCACGACGCGCTTGGCCGAAATCCGCATCGGTACCGCTGCGCAGTGAGTGACGCCGCCGGTACGGCTGCGACCGCCGATGCCGGCATCGCGCCGCTCGTTTCCGGCGATATCGAAGGCAAGTCGTTAGGCGATCGCATTTATCGCGGCGTCACGACGGTCTTCGCCGCCGCCGTGCCCGTGTTGCTCGTGCTGATCGCTCTCGAGGTGCTCATCGCGGCCTGGCCCGCATTCAGCCGCTTTGGGCCGAGCTTCGTCACCTCCAGTACCTGGGATCCTGTGCGGCAACAGTTCGGCGCCGCGCCGATGATCTACGGCACGCTCGTTTCATCGTTTCTGGCATTGCTTATCGCGACGCCATTCGCGTTAGGTGTCGCCATCTTTCTCGCGGAATTCGCTCCCCCTTGGCTCAGGCAGCCGGTCGCCTTTACGGTGGATCTCCTAGCGGCGGTCCCCAGCGTCGTGTACGGGCTATGGGGCATCTTCGTGCTCATTCCGTTTCTTAGAACGACAGTCTCCCCATTCTTCAGAGACACGTTAGGCCTCGGTGCGCTGCCATTTTTTGCGGGGGCTGATTACGGCTACAACATGCTATCGGCGTCCGTCATTCTCGCGATCATGATCCTGCCGTACACGTCGGCTGTCGCGCGCGAGGTGCTGCTCGCCGTCCCGCGCTCGCAACGCGAGGCTGCGCTGGCGCTCGGGGCCACGAAATGGGAGATGATCCGGGATGCCGTCGTGCCGTATGCGCGCAGCGGCATCATCGGCGGAATCATCCTCGGCCTCGGCCGCGCGTTAGGCGAGACGATGGCCGTGACCATGTTGATCGGGAACCGGCATGAAATCTCTGCCTCGGTGTTCGCGCCGGCGTATACGATGGCGTCGCTCATCGCCAACGAGTTCGCGGAGGCGACCGGCGACGTCCATATCTCCGCGCTGATGGCTGTTGGCGCGGTGCTGATGCTGACGACGCTCATCGTCAACATCATCGCGCGCTGGCTCGTCTGGCGCGTCGCGCGTGAGGTCCGCGCGTGATGAGCGACCTCGTGGCCCCACGCCGACCGCTCACCCGGCGGCACCTCACGAACAAGGTCATGGTCGGCCTAACGTTTGGCGCCGCCTTTGTCGCCACGTTGCCGCTACTCTTCATCCTTGGATACCTGCTGCTCAAGGGGACGACGAGTATCAACCTCGGCTTCTTCACGCGTCTGCCGCCCCCGCCAGGTGAAACAGGTGGTGGAATGGGAAACGCGATTGGCGGCACTCTGGTCCTCGTTGGCGTCGCTGCTCTGCTCGGTCTCCCGATAGGCATCGGTTCAGGTCTATATCTCGCCGAAAAGCGCGACAGCCGCTTGGCCACGATAGTTCGTTTCCTGGCCGACGTTCTGAACGGTCTCCCATCGATCGTCGTGGGGATCTTTGCCTGGCAGGTGCTGGTGCGCCCGTTCGGTCACTTCTCCGCATTGGCTGGCGGTGTGGCGTTAGGGGCGATGATGATCCCGCTCGTCTCTCGCACCACCGAGGAGATGATTCGCCTGGTACCCGTCGCGTTGCGTGAAGCTGCACTCGCGCTGGGCTATTCGCGGTGGCGAACGTCGCTCTCCATAGTTCTGCGTACAGCGCTGCCCGGGATTGTCACTGGTGCGTTGGTCGCGATTGCGCGCATCGCGGGCGAGACCGCGCCGCTTTTGTTCACCGCGCTCGGTAATCAATTCTGGTCCTTCAGACTGAGCGAGCCGATCGCCGCTCTGCCCCTGCAGATCTACGTTTTCGCGATTAGCCCCTACGACGACTGGCATCGTTTGGCCTGGGCGGGAGCGCTCGTGTTGATCGGCGTCGTCTTCGTGATTTCTGTTGCCGCGCGTGCCGCCACGCGCTCGAGGTTCGGTGGCGGTGGGGACTGACCTGCGACCCGCGGTGCGGCCGCCGACGCCTAACGAAGCACCTTCGGCCAAGGCGCCGCAGCGGCAGGTGCGTATGCGCACGCGCGATCTGGACGCGTATTTCGGCGCCACGCACGCCGTGCGCGGCGTGTCGCTCGATCTTGTCGACGGCGACGTCACCGCCGTCATCGGCCCGTCAGGCTGTGGCAAGTCAACGCTCCTGCGCTGCCTCAACCGCATGCACGAAACGGTGCCTAACGCGCGCGTCGAAGGCGAGGTGCTGCTCGAAGAGCGCGACATCTACGCCCGCGGAGTCAACCCAATCGCGGTACGGCGCCGCATCGGCATGGTCTTTCAGCGCCCCACTCCGTTTCCTACCATGAGCGTACGCGACAACGTCGCCGCCGGACTGAAGGTCGTCGAGGGCGGAATGCCCGGGCGCGGCGAAGTGAACGGCATCGTCGAGTCTGCGCTGCGTCGTGCGGCGCTCTGGGATGAAGTCAAAGACCGCCTAACAGCGAGCGCCACGGGGCTGTCTGGAGGCCAGCAGCAGCGTCTGTGTATTGCCCGCGCCATCGCGACTCAACCATCTGTACTCTTGCTCGACGAGCCGACCGCATCGCTCGACCCGCTGAGCACACAAAAGGTCGAAGAGCTCGTCTATGAGCTGCGCCGGGAAATCACGATCGTCATCGTGACGCACAACATGCAACAGGCGGCGCGCATCTCCGACACGACAGCATTCATGCTGATGGGTGAGTTGATCGAAGCGGCGCCGACGCGCGCACTCTTCACCTCTCCACGCGATCCGCGGACGGAGGCTTATATCACCGGACGTTTCGGATGACGGCCGCTGCCACTGCGCCCGCCGCAACAGCGCCCGACGTCGGCACGATCGGCGCGCGCAGCTTCTCGTTCTGGTATGGCCAGCAGCAGGCGCTGACTGCAATCACACTCGACATCAAACCGCGCGCCATTACAGCGCTCATCGGACCGTCGGGGTGTGGAAAGTCGACATTTCTGCGCTCGATCAATCGCCTCAACGCGCTCATTCCAAACACACGCTACGAAGGTGATATCCTCCTCGACGGCGACAGCATTTTGAATGCGGGCATCGACGCAGAACAGTTGCGCCAGCGGGTTGGGATGGTCTTTCAGCGCTGGAATCCATTTCCCAAGTCGATCTACGACAACGTGGCGTACGGTCCGCGCATCAACGCCAATCCACCGCGTGCGGAGCTCGAT